>JBFIPU010000003.1:0-93060 GCA_041609995.1 Acidimicrobiia bacterium | reverse complement strand
GGGGGCCGCCGCGGACCTCCTCGCCTGCGTGATGGCGCAGGTTGGGTTCGACGAATTCGCCGATTTGGGACAGCAAGTCGGGTCCAGGCGGCTCCAGTCCGAGGTGAGTTGCGATGCGGGTCGCGTTTCCTGCGATATCAGCCAAGAGGTCGGCATAGGGCACCACGAGTCGATCTGGATCCTCGACGAAGGCTGACAGCACGTAGCGCAACCAGAGGTCCGCCGCCCGCTCGACATCGAACCCATTGCGGGTCCGAAGTGAGGCCGCGACCTCCCCCGGATGCCGAAGGGCCATCACGGTGGCACGAACAGGAACGATCGTTCGCCAGAACGGCAACGTCAACGACGCTCGCGGGTCCTTGAATCCGACGAGTGTGCCCCCGCCGAGGGCCTTGTTGATCGCCTCCACTGCGTGCACGCGGATCTCGTCGAGCTGCGGAGAGTGCTCCCATCCCGTGGCCAACCGGGGTGGCTCGTCCCAGCTACCGCCCATTCGCTCGAGTACCCATTGATTCAGAGCCGAGATGGAAGCGTTTTCCCAATACCCGCGGGGATTGTCTGGTGCCATCGGAATGTGGTCCCCTTCGTCACCGAGGTCGAGACCGAGAAGGTTGGCGACCCGGGCCACCACCGATGTTCCGCTTCGGTGCATTCCGGTGATGCAGATGATTTCCACGAACTCTTCTCCTGTCGCCCGGGCAGGTGAGCCTCGGGCAGGGGCCGGTCGCGTGGCGACCTCCTGTGCAATGCCGATTGAACGCTAGCCGACCTATCGGAAACCGCCGGACGCCAGGATGCTTCCGCTCCCCCACGCCGGTCGTCAGAACGCGAAATGATGTGCAAACGACGGGGCAGGCGGATCAGCACCAGGTCGTAGAGTCCCTGTGTCGATGTGAGGAGCCCATGACCGAACAGATTGCCGTTGACACAATCAAGACTCTGGCGATGGATGCGGTCCAGGCGGCCAACAGCGGCCATCCAGGGGCTCCGATGGGCATGGCCGATCTCGCCACGGTCCTGTGGGCGAAGTTCCTGACCGTCGACCCTTCCGATCCGGAATGGTTCGACCGGGACCGGTTTGTGCTTTCGAACGGGCACGGGTCGATGTTGCTGTACGCGCTCCTGCACCTCTCGGGCTTCCCGTTGAAGCTCGAGGACATCAAGAACTTCCGACAGTGGGGTTACCCGACGGCTGGGCACCCCGAGCGGGAGCCGCACCTCGGTATCGAGACCACGACCGGACCGCTGGGTCAGGGTTTTGCCACCGGTGTGGGGCTGGCGATCGCCGAAGCCCACCTGCGCGCTCGATTCGGGGAGGCACTCGTCAATCATCGGACCTATGCATTCGTCTCCGATGGCGACCTGATGGAGGGCGTATCGACCGAGGCGGCCTCGATGGCCGGCCATCTCCAGCTGGGGCGGATCACCTATCTCTATGACGACAACGAGATCTCGATCGAAGGAAGCACCGACCTGGCGTTCTCCGAGGATGTCGCTCGTAAGTTCGAGGCCATGGGTTGGCACACGCTCGACATCGACGGGCACGATCGCCAGGCGGCGGAGGAGGCGATTCGTGCGTCCCTTGGAGTCCTCGATCGGCCGTCGTTGATCGTCGCCCATACTCACATCGGTCACGGTTCCCCCAACAAACAAGACACGCGTCACGCCCACGGCGAGCCCTTGGGGGAGGAGGAGATCGCGCTGACCAAGGCGGCGATGAGATGGGAGCACGCCGAACCGTTCCATGTTCCCCAGGAGGCATACGACTACTTCAAAGTGGTCGGCGAACGGGGGGAGGAATTGCGAAAGCAATGGGAGGCGCGCCGCGACGCCAAACTGGCGGACGACTCGGAACTCGCCGGGCGGTGGGAGTCCTATTTCGACTCGGCAGCGATCCGGGTCCCCGACCTCGGTTACCAGGTTGGGGAATCGGTGGCCACCCGCAAAGCCTCGGGCAAGACCCTCAGCCTCATTGCCCCCCGCAAGCTGAACCTGCTGGGCGGCTCCGCCGATCTCGGTCCCTCCACCAACACCGAGTTACCCGATGCGGGCACGTTCACCGCAGCAACCCCCGAAGGTCGCAACTTCCACTTCGGAATCCGGGAACACGCCATGGGTGCCGTCGTCAACGGCATGGCGATCCACGGCGGCCTCCGGCCCTACGGCGCCACGTTCCTCGTCTTCAGCGACTACATGCGCCCCGCCATCCGATTGTCGGCGCTCATGGAGGCCCCCAGCGTGTGGGTGTTCACCCACGATTCGATCTTCCTCGGAGAAGACGGGCCCACCCACCAGCCGATCGAGCACCTGGCGTCGTTGCGGGCCATGCCCAATCTATGGGTGGTCCGGCCCGCCGATACCGGCGAAACGGCCGAGGCGTGGGAGCTGGCGTTGGCCCGCACCGACGGGCCGACCGCCCTGGTCCTCACCCGCCAGGGCCTGCCGGTGTTGGACCGAGCCGGTCTCGAGGGCGGTGTGCACAAGGGTGGCTACGTCGTCCGGGAGGGGAACGACGCAGTCTTGATCGCGACCGGATCAGAGGTGTCGGTGGCCATTGCCGCGGCCGAAAGACTGGAGGGAACGGCCATCCGGGTCGTGAGCATGCCGTGTGTGGAGGCCTTCGACGCCCAGCCGGAGTCCTACCGCGTGGAGGTTCTGGGAAACCTCCCGACTGCCACGCTGGAGGCCGGTTCTGTGTCGGGCTGGCATCGATTCGCCGGTCGCGACGGTCTGACCATCGGCATCGATCGATTCGGCGCCTCCGCTCCGTACAAGCGGTTGGCGGAGGAGTTCGGATTCACGCCGGAGGCCGTGGCCGAACGGATCGGCGCCTGGCTGAAGTCCTGAGCCGTTCTCGATCCGGAGCGGGCGGCCGGTGGGGGTAGTCTGGCCCGGCCGTGACCCACGCCTCCCATTCTCCCTATCCGTGCTTCTCGGTGGTCATGCCCGTCTTCAACGAAGAGCGGACGCTGCACACGATCATCAAGCGGGTGCTGGATTCTCCCTACGTCGGCGAGCTGCTGATCGTCGATGATGGGTCGTCGGACCGTACCCGCGAACTGCTGGCGGCGGTGGCCGATCCCCGAATACGCAAATTCACCCAGCCGTTCAACATGGGGAAAGGGGCGGCGGTGCGGCGCGGGGTGGCCGAGGCCGAGTACCCGTTCGTCATCATCCAAGACGCCGACCTCGAATACGACCCGGCCGACTATGCGCTCCTCGCCGGGCCGCTGATCGAGGATCGGGCCGACGTCGTCTATGGCTCACGGTTCCATACCGCCCGCCCGCGCCGGGTGCTCCGGTTCTGGCATTCCATGGCGAACCGGTTCCTGACCGCCCTCTCCAACGCCTTCACCAACCTGCACCTGACGGACATGGAGACCTGCTACAAGGCCTTCAAGCGTGACGTGATACAGCAGATCCCGATCGAAGAAGACCGATTCGGGCTCGAGCCGGAGCTCACGGCCAAGATCGCCGCCGGCAATTGGAGGATCTACGAAGTAGGCATCTCCTACGACGGCAGGACGGCCCACGAAGGCAAGAAGATCGGGTGGAAAGATGGCGTACGAGCCATCTACTGCATCATCCGCTACTCGCCGAGATTCTCTGCCGGGGCTTCACGCTTCCGTCGCCCGGAGCGCCACGAGCCGCCGGAGACCGCAATGCCGGTGGCGCGGGTGACCACCGATCGTTGGCTGGCGCCCACCCTCGACCGCTATCTGGGAACCGCGGTCCTGCAGGTCGGCACCAGCCATGCCGGGTTGGCCCTCGAGATGGCGGACCGCCATGGGGTGACCGTGGTCGATGACCTGACAGCGCCGATCGAGCGACGCCCGGTGGAGGGCTTCGACAGCGTGGTGCTCGTCGATGTCCTCGACCGGGCGCCGGATGAGTCGGTGGTGCTGGAGGCAGTTCGCCCCCATCTGCGCCACGGCGGCACACTGTTGGTGCTGAGCCCCGCCCACCCGCATCTCTACAGTCGGCACGACGAGCTGGTGGGGCGGTTCCGCCGCTACCGCAAGAACGAACTGGGCCGGGTTGTTGCCGACGCCGGTTTCACAATTCTCGAAGTCGCCTATGTTGACCCCGTGGGCGCCGGTATTGCTGCGCTGCAGCGGGTAGTCGAACGGCTTCCACCACTCCCGCAGCAGATCGCCGGCCTGGCCGCCAAGATCGGTGATCGTTGGCCGCGTTCGTCATTTGGGGGCATGGCCTTGGTGGCAGCAGTCAAACCTGAAGAAGGGTTATAGAGCATGAAGAGAATCGCCTGGTTGCTGGTCGTCGGAGTGCTGGCCGCTGCGTGTAACCCGGCCCCCGAGATCACAACCGAGGAGAGACAGGTTTCGACCACGATCCCATCCGGCATGGCAGAGGACGGCGACTTCGTGTCGGTGCACTACACCGGCACCCTCGATGACGGAAGCCAGTTCGACTCGTCGGAAGGGAGGGAGCCGCTGCAGTTCATCGTCGGAAGCGGCCAGGTCATTCCAGGGTTCGACGAGGCTGTTCGGGGATTGGCAATCGGGGAGTCGCGCACTGTGCGCATCGAGCCGGCGGACGCCTATGGGGAGATCGACCCGGCCCTGATCCAAGAGGTTCCGCTCGACCGCCTCCCCGAAGGAGTGGCAGTCGGCGATCAGCTGGCGACCCAAGCCGGGCAGCCGGTCGTGATCACCGAGCTCTCGGACACCGCAGCCATGATCGACTTCAATCACCCACTGGCGGGAGAGGCGTTGACTTTCGAGGTGGAGCTGGTCTCGATCGGCTGAGCTTCTCAAATCAGCCCGAGCGCCTCCGCCACCACCGCCCCGAGGTTGTAGAGAGCGTGGACGACTGCTGCCGCGATGAGGAACGGCCGGGCGATCGCCATCGTGGGGGGTGTCCCGTCTGCATCGGTGCTGACCCACATGCGCGCCACTCCGACAGACGAGATGAGGGCCGTGGAGATGTGCACCGCCGGCCCCAGGGTCCAGCGCAGAGTGGCAAACTCTGCGCCTTCGTTCGGGAAATACACGTTGATGTACAACAGGTTCTCGATGGATGCGAACATGAGCCCGGAGGCGGCGGCGATCACGATGGGCCAGTGCCACGACGGGATGAGCCAGGGGCGGCGTTCGGCCAGGTAGAGCGCTCCTGCGATCTTCATCACTTCTTCGACCGCCGGCCCGATCGTGACGATCGCCAGCAGGCCCAGTACGCCAAACGAGGCCACCGGGGACCCGATGAAGGTACCTGCCACCGCCGCCACACCTGATACGAGGATGGCTGCGGTCATGGCCAGGGCCTGCTGGATGCCGGTGGTGCCGAACCGTTTCTCCTCGTAGTGGTGACGGTAGGCCCGAACGACGGCCGATGCGGGCAGGCCGGGTTCGTCGCCCAGAAAGGCGTCAGACGGCTGGCCCTCGAATGTGGCCCCGAACGCAGGTTCGTCGCCGAGGTCGCCCATGTCTCAGCGGATGGCGGTGCCCGTTGCGATGATCTCGGCGGCCGGCAGCTGAGCGCTCCCCATTTCTGCTCGTTCCACCCGCACGTTGATCACCGAGGTCGCTCCTCGGGCATCGGCCTCGCGCAGCATCCGGACGATGGCCTCGCGCCGCCCCCGCTCGAGGAGCTTCTGGAACGAGCGGATCTCTCCTCCCACAATGGCCCGCAGGCTGGCCAGCGCCGTCTTCAGGTAATCGGAGCCGATCACGGCTTCGCCGATCACGAAAGGATCCGATACGACCGTCATCCCTGGTGGAGCAGTTTTGGTGTTGGTGACAGCAATGTGAGACAAAGCCGCCTCGGCTGCATCGAGGCGGCGGAGGTGGGCCTGCTCGGTGAACCGGCCGATGCTGCCCAGCCCGATGAGCATGACCACCGGGATGAGGAGGACGAGGTATTCCATCAGATGGCTGGGCTGGCGACGACCGCGGTGCCATACGCATACATCTCGGCGGCGCCGGCCGCCACCGATGATGTCGTGAAGCGCACGTTGACCACGGCGTTGGCCCCCAATTCGGCGGCTTGATCCATCATGCGTTGCAGTGCCTGGCGTCGCGCCTCGGTGAGAAGCTCGGTGTAGCCGGTCAGCTCCCCGCCGACCAGGTTCTTGAGTCCGGCCCCGATGTCACGGCCCAGGTGCTTGGCCCGAATCGTGTTTCCTTGCACGAGCCCTTTGATTTCGACGATTTCGTGGCCGGGGATGGTCTCGGTATTGACAACCAGCAACTCTGCCTCCTTCTGCTGCCACCCGAGCCTACGCTCGCCACCAGCGTTCCATTCTGTCGCCTCACCAGTCGGCGGCGATGTACTTCGTCTCGAGAAACTCCATCATGCCCTCGTGAGAGCCTTCCCGACCCAGCCCCGATTCCTTGACGCCTCCGAATGGCGCCGCCGGATCCGAAATCAAGCCGCGATTGACACCCACCATGCCGGCCTCGATCGCCTCGGCCACCCGCATCGCCCGCCTCAGATCTCCCGAGTAGAGATAGGCGGCCAGGCCATAGATCGTGTCGTTGGCGAGCCGGACTGCCTCCTCCTCTGACGAAAACGTGATCACCGGGGCAATCGGACCGAACACCTCGGTTGCCAGGATCGGATCGTCTTGGCCGATCTCGGTGAGCACGGTGGGTTCGAAGAAGAAGCCCGGGCGGTCGGGCCGCCGCCCACCGGTCTGCACGTGTGCCCCTTTGCTGGTTGTCTGTTCCACGATCTGTGTCATGTCATCTACCGCCCGCTCGTTGATGACGGGCCCGAGCGTGACGCCCTCCTCCATGCCTGGCCCGACCTTGAGAGACGCCATCGCCTCTGACAGCTTCGCCGTGAAGGCATCCTTCACCGACTCGTGAACGTAGATGCGGTTGGCGGCGACGCAAGACTGCCCGCCGTTGCGCATTTTGGCAATCATGCACCCGTCGACGGCCGCATCGAGATCAGCGTCTTCGAAAACGACGAAGGGGGCGTTGCCACCCAGCTCCATCGATGTGCGCACGACACGGTCTGCCGCCTGCTTCAACAGGGTGCGGCCTACTTCGGTGGAACCGGTGAACGAGAGGTTGCGGACCCGGGAGTCGGCCAGCATGGCCTGCACCACCTCTGACGATCGGGCTGATGGCATGACGTTGAGAACACCGGGCGGCAAGCCTGCTTCCTCCATGATCTTGGCGACGGCCAGAGACGTGAGCGGTGTATCGGATGCGGGCTTGAGAATCATCGTGCATCCAGCGGCCACGGCCGGAGCGATCTTGCGGGTGGCCATGGCGGCAGGGAAGTTCCAGGGCGTGATCAGCAGCGATACTCCCACCGGCTGGTGGATGGCCATGATCCGCTTGTCGCCCGCCGGCGCGGTATTGATGTATCCGATGTTGCGCACCGCCTCGCCTGAGAACCAGCGGAAGAACTCCGCGGCGTAGACGGCCTCGGCGCGGGCCTCGGCGTACGCCTTGCCCATCTCGGTGACGATCAGCTCGGCCACCTCGTCGGCCTGGGCGACCATGATCTCGAACGCGTTGCGGAGGATCTCTGACCGGTCCCGGGGAGGCAGGGCGGCAAACGAGGCGGCTGCGTCCTCGGCGGCGTCGATCGAAGCGATGGCGTCGTCGACGGATCCGCTCGACACGGTGGCGATATCTGAGCCGGTGGCCGGATCGAGTACCTGGATGGCCGAGCCGTCTGAGGCCTCCCGCCAGGTTCCCCCGATGGAGAGTTGCGTGCGGCCCGTGTTCTTGAGGGTTTCGAGAAGCTTCATGGCGCCAGATTAGATCGTCTTCGACCACCCGTTCGCGGTGGCCTGCAGCGGAGAACCTAGGCTCGGGCGCCGTGAATCTCGATCCTGCCCTGGTCCTCGGCATGTGGGCGGCCGGCCTCGCAGGCGCCGGCGGTCTCGTGGTGGCGTGGGACGTCGTGGGTCGTGGATACCGATGGCTGACCAGCGCCACCGTCCTGTTGTTTGGGATCGTGGCCGCCCTATCGGGGGCGGGCCCACCGGCCTGGATCGGGTGTGGGTTGGCGGCGGTGGCCGCTGCCGGCAGTAAGCAGCTGTCGCGCTGGGCTTTCGGCCTCGCCGGTGTCTCATTTCTGGTCGGTACGTTCGGGAACGGCCCTACGGCTCTCTCCCTTCTCGGGGCATTGACCCTGGGAGGAGTCACCTCCGAGATGATGCTGGGCCACTGGTTCCTGATCGATCCTCGCCTCCCGCGGTGGTCGCTGCACCGTCTGGCGGCGCTCGGCGGGGGCGCAGCCGTCCTCGATGCATTGGCCCTCATCCTGGCCGGGGCAGATCTGTCGACCCTGACCGGGCTGGCGTTCGCCGGCCTGGCGGCGACCACGGTGCTCTTGCTCGTCGGCGTGTGGTTTGCCCTCAAGGAGCCCAGTTACACCGGTGTGATGGCCGCCACCGGCCTCAGCTACTTGGCAACGCTCACCGCCGTCGGTGCGGTGGTGGTTGGCAGGGCCGACGTGGCCGACATCGCCGGCTTTCCCTTCTAGGAGCCGTACACTCGCCGCACGCCTGCGACCGTGGGAGGTTTGATGACATCGGTCGGATCGAGCCAGTCTCTGGAATCAACCAAGGCCGGGTTGGCCGTGATCCCGGCGCGGGCCGGTGCGAAGCTCGTACTGGGCGGCGAAACGTTGTCTGCCCCGCTGCGCAATGCGATCGACCTGGCGATACGACGCAATGAGTTCACCGGCGACGCCGGCACGACGCTGAGTGTGGCGACCCCGCCCGACTCCAAGGTCGACGGCGTGCTGGTCGTCGGAATCGGCGAGAAACCAGACACCGAGGCGATCCGGCAGGCCGGCGGCTGGGCCGGGCGGGCCGCCGCCGGCAAAGGGGTCGTGGTCACCACGTTCCACCATGTGCGGGACGGTGCTCCTGCCTTTGTCGAAGGCTTCTTGATGGGTCAGTACCGTTTCGACAAGTACAAGTCCACGAAGGGCAAAGAGCCGAGCAAATCGCTGAAGTTCGCAGGCAAGGGCGGACGGGCTGCCGCCAATGCCTCGCAGAGGGCCGTGGTGCTGGCCGAAGCCGTGAACCGGGCCCGGGACCTGCAGAACGAGCCCTCGGGGGCCAAGCCACCGGCCGTCATCGCCAACCAGGCGGTGCGAATGGCGCGCTCGGTGGGGATCAAGACCCGCGTGTACACCGACAAGGACTTCGAAAAGGAGCGATTTGGTGGGTTGATGGGGGTGGCTGCCGGAAGCCACAAGCCGGCTCGCATGCTGGTGCTCAAACACGAGCCGGCGCAACCGAAGGCCACGGTCGCGATGGTGGGAAAGGGAATCGTGTTCGATTCAGGGGGGCTCTCCCTCAAGCCGCCGTCGGGCATGGAGACGATGAAGACCGACATGTCGGGCGCCGCCAACGTGATCGCGGCGATGGGCGCGATCGGCGAGCTCAATCCAAAGGTGCGGGTCCTGGCCTACTGCCCGCTCACGGAGAACATGCCGGGCGGCAACGCCACCCGCCCCGGCGACGTTCTGACCGCCCGCAACGGGACCACCATGGAGGTCCTCAATACGGATGCAGAGGGGCGGCTGGTCATGGCCGATGCTTTGGCGTTGGCAGCGGAGTCGAAGCCTGACATTCTCGTCGACCAGGCCACCCTCACGGGCGCCTGCAAAGTGGCGTTGGGGGCGAAGATCGCCGGTTTGTTCGGCAATGACGAGGAGGCGATAGCGCGGGTGGAAAAGGCTGCCGCCGCGGCGGGGGAAGCGGTTTGGCACCTCCCGATGCCCGATCACTACCGCAAGAACATCGATTCGGATGTGGCCGACATCAAGAACACCGGGTCCCGATGGGGCGGGGCCATCAATGCGGCCTTCTTCCTTCGCGAGTTCGTCGATGGCGTGCCGTGGGCGCATCTCGACATCGCCGGCCCGGCGCGATGGCCCGAGGATGAGCACTACCAGGTCAAAGGAGGGTCGGGGTTCGGCGTGCGAACACTCGTCGCCCTGGTCGAGAGCTACGACTCCTGACGTCCGCCAGAGGCCTGCGAGCTCTACCGGCCAAGCCGGGAAGACCTGGCTAGCCTGCGGCCAATGCGTCGTCGGTTTCTGATCAATATCGCGGTTTCCGACACCGTGTCGCTGGTGGTTGGTGTGCTGGTTGCCTCGATGGTGGTGTTCGATACTCCGTTGCCATGGACGGTGGAGCCCGGCGTCTGGGTGACGCTGGCCTCGCTGATCACGGGGGCCGCCATCGGCTCGTACGTTTCCGCCCGGTCTCACGCCCGGGCCGCTCCCCGCCCAACATATGGACGCGCTGTGTGGGTGGTGGGGTTTGCGCTGGCGCTGACCGCCGCCACGATCCTCGGCTTTCGGGCCTATTTCTCGCGGCCCTTCCTCGGCATCACCGCCGCGCTGTGGTTCTCGCTCGCCCTGGCTCATCGATGGGTGAAGCGATGGCGCCCGTGGTCTCAGCCGCTGGTGCTCGTAACCGCCGAGAAGGATCTGGCCGATGACCTGTACAACGCCCCCCACACCGAGATCCTCGACGTGATCGATCCGTCTGGATACGACATCCCCGGCCGGTACCCGGAGGGCACCATCGTGGCCGTCGACCAGCGAGCTGTGCTTTCGGAGGAAACAGCACGATTCGTCTCTGCCTTCGACCAGGCCGGTCGGCCAGTCGAGAGCTTCATCGATGTGTACGAAGAGCACACCGGACGCATCCCCATTGTTCATCTCATGGAAGGCTGGGAGCTGACCGCCCCGTGGCAGCAGACGGGTGTCTACGAGCAGTTCAAGCGTCCCATCGAGCTGCTGTTGGTGACCGTCACCGCCCCGGTGTGGGTCCCGCTCTGCCTGGTGCTCGCCGTCATGGTGCGCATGGATTCACCGGGCCCGGCCATCTTCAAACAGGAACGGGTGGGGCGGTACGGCAAGTCGTTCACGCTCTACAAGTTCCGTTCCATGGTGGCCGACGCCGAGAGCAACGGTCCCCGGAAGACGATTGTGGGCGACGAGCGGCTGACCCGCGTCGGTCAGATGATGCGCAGGTACCGGGTCGACGAGCTACCCCAGCTGTGGAACGTGCTGAAGGGCGACTTGAGCCTGGTGGGGCCGCGTCCCGAGCAGCGAATGTTCGTTGATGACTACGCCGAGAGGATTCCCTTCTATACCAACCGGCATCGAGTACGGCCGGGCGTGACGGGCTGGGCCCAGGTCAGCTTCGGGTACGCCGACGATGAGGTGGCCACGGTCGAGAAACTGTCTTATGACCTCTACTACGTGAAGCACGTCTCGCCCTGGCTGGACCTTTCGATCCTGGGGCGCAGCATCTGGACGGTGTTGTCGGGTTTCGGCGCCCAGTGATCCGGCACTGGGATGAGGGCCGTGCGAGGGGTAGTCTCGCCTGCGGCTGACGTGGTTGAGGACCTTCACTTGCAGACCGATTTGCTGACTGGCGGACGACCCCTCTCGTTGCGGCGACACTCCTGGGTGGTGGCGTTGTGCGCAGCGCTGGTCATGCTGCTCCCGCCCGGCGGTCCGGCCGAAGCGCAAAACATCAACGAGTCCCAAGGTTGCGGAGTGGTCGGGTACCGCCCTCCGCGGGCCGGCAGCCCGGGTCGCCTTCCGTCGAGTTTCGTGATGTACGGACCCTTCGCCGACCTGTTCGGGCGTTCTTTCACCCAGGTGTCGGGGTCGATGGTGTCGTGGGCAATTCCCATGAGCGGGGGCAAAACCACCCTCGTCCACCAGCGGGTCCTGCCCGCCCTGCAGCTGGCCACGGCCAACCTCGAGCGGGAGATGGCGCTCGGCCGGTACTACGGCGTCACCAACTGGTCGTCCTGGAGCTGGCGCTCGGTGGCGGGCGGCCGCAACGGCGTGTCCTTCCATGCCTTCGGCACTGCCATCGACCTCAACCCGGCACAGAACCCTTTTCTCAACGACCCCGACGCCGAGCTGGTGACGGACATGCCCGATTGGTATGTGGCCGCGTACCAGGACGCCGGATTTTGCTGGGGAGGGCTGTGGGTGAACCTCAAGGACGCCATGCACTACTCGTGGATGGGGCCGCTCGCCACCCCCGATTACGGCACCGTTCCGCCGCCCTACACACCGCTGACGGCGGAGGGCGACTTCAGCTTGCGGGCGTTGTCGGCGCCCTTCGTATTCGAGACCGAGGGTCCCTACCAGATGGCGCTCTTCGACCGGTCACGCGACGGTACCCCCGAGTTGTACGGCTATCGCTGGGTGGCGAACGGGGTGGCGCGCATCGAGATCCTGCCGGCCCAGTGGGATTTTGCCGTCACCGGCATCCGGGAGGAGGTCCTGGTCATGGGAGGGCCGGACAACGCCGACCTGTGGATGGCCGACTACGACAACGACAACCGGGCCGACCTGTGGGTGATCGACCGGGCCAACCGCCTGGCCACGGTCTATGGAGATACGACGTGGCGCGACCCCAAGGTCGAGCAAGCGGAGCGGTTCGACGAAGTGATCGGGCGGTTTCTGCTGCCGCCCGGCGACCACCTGCTGATGGGCGACTACGACCGCAATGCCACCAACGATGTGTTCGTGCTGTCCGACAACGGTGACCTCACTGTCCGAGGTGGTGAGGGGATGGGCAACACGCTGTTCACCACCAACATCGGACCGGTCGAAGCCGAGGTGTTGTTGGACGACTACAACCTCGATGGCGTCCCGGATCTGTATCTCCTGGGCGGCTCCGTCGACATCCTGCTCGGTCCCGATTACACCCTCCGCGCCTCGGACAAGGGAACCCCGCCGGGCCGCGACAGAGCCATGATGGGCGACTACGACGGCGACGGGCGTCCGGACATCTACGCGGTGAGCGGCGGACGGCTCGACGTATACGTCGGAGGGGTCCGTGATCTCGCCGACGACCTCACGTTCTGGTTCAAATACGAAGACCAATCGCCGTGGGACGCCGGCCCCGAGTGCCGGGGCCCCAACGCCTGTGACCAAGTCGGGTTCGTGGGGGAGGACAGTGAGCTGTGGCTGCGCAAGAACCTCGCCTGGGACGGGGGCGACTACGCCAACTTCTTTTTCGGCGAGCCCGGCGATCAGGCGGTGCTGGGCGATTGGGACTGCGACGGGATCGACACCCCGGGCATGTTCCGGCCCTCTAACGGATATGCGTATGTGTCAAACCAGAACGCCACCAGTGTTGCCTCTCGGGAGTTCTTCTTCGGGTTGGCCGGTGACATCCCCCTGGCCGGCGACTGGGACGGGGATGGATGCGACACGATGGCGATCTACCGTCCCAGCGAGGGCAAGGTGTACATCTCCAACAACCTGCGAACCCAGCTTGCCGACCACGACTACTACTTCGGCATCCCGGGCGACGCGCCGTTTGCAGGCGACTTCAACGGCGACGGGAGGGACGAGGTCGGTCTGTACCGCTCCAGCGACGGCTTCGTCTACTTCCGATACGAGCAGACGTCCGGGCCGGCAGACGCCGCCTACTTCTTCGGCGAGCCGGGCGACGAGGTGATGGCGGGCGATTGGAACGGCGACGGCACCGACACCCTGGCTGTTCACCGTAACGACGAAGGACGATGGTATTTCAAGCTCGACAACTCCCAGGGCGTAGCCGACCACCTGCTGAACGCCGGTCCGGCCGATGAATCGATCACGTTGGTGGCAGGGGTATTCGGCGATCTCCCCTACGGCGAGAACTAGCTGAAGCCGATCGAGCGCTCGTCCTCGCTGTAGCTGACCGGCGGCCGTTCTACCACCAACGGCACACGAGGATCGCGTTCGGCGGGCGGATCGATTCCGACGCCGGCCAGGATGGTGGCAACCCGGTCGGACCAGGCGTGCTCGCGCCGTGCCTGTTCGGCTGAAGGCGGTTGCCCAGCACGCGCAGCGGCCACGGCCTCCACCAGGTCCGCGTTCGTGTACACGCCGTCCAGCCCTTCCAGCGACTCGAGTGGGGGTGCTGCCACCCGCACCCCCATGGCCATGGCCTCGAACGCCTTCAACGGGCTCACTGCGTGGGTCGTCTCGTTGAGCTTGAAAGGGATGAGGCTCACATCGGCTTCGACCAGGTAGCCGGGCAGCGAGCTCTGGGGTCTGAGCCCGAGAAAGTGGACGTTGGCCGGCATCGGAGGATGCGAGCGCTCGTCGCCGATCATCACCACCCGGGCTTCGGGATACGCCTCCGCGAGAGACGCGATCGCTCCCCAGTCGAGCCAATCGCCGTAGAGCGATCCGTGATAGGAAAACAGCGGCCCGGTCCCCGGCGGAATATCGGCGGCGGGCGCCGGCCGGTCCGCCCCGAAGATGTCGGGATTCACCGCGTTGGGAACGAGTAGGGGGGTGTGACCCGACGCAAAGGCCTCGACCCGCTTGGCGAGTGCAGGGGCCGAGGCGGTCACGACGTCGGCGGCGGCCAGCAGCGCCTCTTCGTATTCGGCCGCCCACCACATGCCCCCCAGAGCACGGTCCGACCAGTCATCGATCACGTCGTAACACAGACGGTATCCGTGTCGTTGCAGGCGGGCGGCAGCCGCCACGATGTCGGTATGGGGGAACTCGACGATCACGAGCCGGTCGGAACTGTGGACCCGGTCGGCGAATCGATCCGGTTCGAACCAATCGGCGCGCAGCTCTTCGATGGCGGGATGGATGATCCGCAGGCCCAGGTCGACGGACTCGCCGCTGTCGTACTCGTGCACATAGGTGACATGGGCGCCCGCCTTGGCGAGCTCACGCGCCAGCTGGGCCCCGCGGAACCCGCCCCCTACGTCGTGGAGGGGAACGCCCGCCATGATCACGACGGACAGATCCCGTTCGATCGGGTGCCCGGGGATGACGGGAGAGCTCGCGACCGGAGCGCCGCGGGGCAACAAGGCCAGCGGCCGGCCGGCGTTCAACAGCCGGAAGAAAAGCCCGGCCAGGTCGTCGTCTCCCGAGGGGCGGCCGCCGACTTCGTCGAGAGCCTCGCGAGGCAATCCGATCGCCAGCGGCTCGATGACCGGGAACTGGTAGGAGCCGCGGTTCACGCGGGGAGGAGCCGCCCGGGCGAGCACCACTCCGCTGTACGAGCCGGAACCCATCACCGGCCGCATGTGATCCGAGGCAATCGTATTGTCGGTCGTCTCGATCGTCCAGCCGGAAGCAGCTTCTTCTGCTGGGCCGACCGGAAGCCGAAGCACGCGGTAGGTGTCGGGGGTCGACCGCAGCCAGACCTGCGCGTCCTCGTCCACCAGGATGTCGACGTTGGTGCGGGCCCACCCGGGTCGCGATGGCCGGCGAAAGCGGGCCACGAGCCGATCGGGGACGAGGGGCCGAATCGCCCGCTTCAGGGCCATGAGTGCATGGGCTAGAAACGAACCCAATCCGGGATCCTCCCTTCGGCCTCTGGCGGGACCTGCACGACGTCGACCCCAAGCCGCGACTCCCGGATGGAGTAGCGCGGATCTTCAAACTGGCCCCTCCAGTCCCGGCCGACCTTGACAGACAGCGTGCCCGGGACCACCGCGACGTGGGTATGCGGTGCCCCTGGGTCGCGAAGAGACCACGTCCGCCACAAGATGGGTTTGTCCTCGGACGGCCCGGCGGCGTACGCATCGTCGTCGGCCTCGAGGTGACGGGCCAGCAACAGGAGATCCCCGGAGCCGGCATCGCCTACGTCATCCCACTGGATGAGGTATTTGCCCCGGGCGGCCCGGACGGCTTCTACCAGGGAATCGGACTGCGCCCGCGCAGCCCACGGCCCGGTGGGAGAGGCGGGCGCGATCGGGAGCACCTCGGCGTCATCGATGTCCTGGGCCGAGAGCGTGGCGGGGTCGGAGCCGGGCCCGATGACGATGGAAACCAGCGGATAGTGCTCGGCTTTGAGCTCTTCGATGCGGCTGTAGAGGTCGGGGTGGGCATCCGACACCTCGCGCCGGGCCGTCTCGAAGCGAGCCTCGGTGGCCACGCTCATCGTGATCCCATGGCGTCGATACCGGAACAGCGGCTCCGGGACCTCGATCATGCCGATGCCCTTCTCGATCATGCGCAGCCAGAAGTCCCAGTCCTCGTTGCCGAGTGTCATCGACTCGTCATAGCCGCCCACCCGGCGCCAGGCGTCCCTTCGAATGAGGGCACACCCGACCAGCGAGTTCGACAGCAACATTCGGTATGGGTTCAAGGGCGGAGGAACCCAGATCTGGTTGAGGTCGCCGAACAGTCGCGTCCAGCAGTGGGCCACGCCGGCGGCCGGGTTGGCGTCGAGGGCCGCCACCAGCCGGTGTAGGAACTCGGGCTCGAGTTCGTCGTCGGCGTCGAGCGGAACGACGAACTCGCCCCGGGCCAGCCGCATGCCGGCATTGCGGGCTGCCGGGAGCCCCGCGTTGGCCTGATGATGCACCCGCACTCGCGGCAGCCGCAGGTTGGCCAGAAGATCGTTGGTGTCCGGGTCATCCGACCCGTCGTTGACGACGATGACCTCCCAGTCCGGAAACGTCTGGCCGAGGACGCTGTAGAGAGCATCCTCGAGGAAGGCGCCCTGGTTGTAACACGCCACCACCACCGACACCCGAACCGGAGACGGCTTCTGCCGCCTGGCGGTCCGGACGAGTGCCCGCCGGTGTTCCAGCTGGGGGAGGCGTGCGCGAAAGTCGTCGTGCCAGGCAGCGAGGCTGCGGAACGGGTGACCCGTCGGGATCCGATTGCTGATCCAGCGGGCCAGGGCGAAGGGAAGCCGGTTGAGCCATTTCGCCACCCGGCTGTGCAGCGCCGGGAGTTGTTCCGGCGGGGGGGCCAGCGCCGCTTCCAGCCGGGCCAGCGCCGCCGTCGCCATTCCGGCCTGGGCGCGCGGGTGGCGGAGGGGAGGCAGGTCGCCTCGATACAAGGCTGCGGGATCGGCCAACGCCGGAGGCGGCGCCAGCTCCAGCTTGTCGAGGAGGGGGATGTCGGTGATAGCGCTCTGGATGGCCGCTTTCAGGCCGGTCACCGTCCCGTCGTAAACCAGGGCCCCGGTCTCGAGCGAGAAGAGCCCGGCGAAGCCGGCGATGTCGGGAACGATCACCGGGAGCCCCATGTTGCGCGCCTCGTGAGCGGCCAGGCAGAACGTCTCGAAGCGGCTGGGCGTGGCCACCGCCCAGGCAGAAGCCAACGCAGAGGCCATTTCGTTCCGCGGTAATCCCCCTACGAACTCGAACCGATGGCCCAATGCGGGAGGGATCCGTTCTTGGAGCGCCGCTGTCATCGACCGTTGTTCGCCGGTGTGCCAGCCGTCGTGGCCAATGAGGCGAAAGAGCACGGATTCGGATTCGGCCGCCACGTCGATGGCGGCTTCGACGAAGTCACCGGCGCCTTTGGCCTCGGCGATCGTTCCCACGTAGGCGATCTCGGGGTTGGCTCCTCGCCGGGGCTTGATCTCATCGCCCAGCGGTGGCACGGGTGGCCGCCCCACCACCACGCGCGCCTCCTCCAAGTCGTAGGTGGCCCGGATTTCATCGGCGATGCGGTCCCCGGCGCAGATGACAATGTCGGCCATTGCGAGTGCGTGGCGTTCCATGACGGAAACATGAACTTGCGCGGGGTCGGGCTGTTCCACGTATCGGCTGATCAAGTCGGTCGGTCCATGGGCCCGCACCGCCATGAGTGTGTCCTCCAGCCCGAGGCTGCGGCGTCGCATCAGGCTCCAGTAACCGAGACCCTGGAAATCCTGGAATTCGAACAGGTCGACCCCGTGGGCCACCCGGGCCACGGCCTCGGCGGCCGCCCGCGAGGCGGCCACAAAGGAGGATGAGCCCTCATCGTCTCCGGGCCGCACGAGTTCGATCCACTCCTCGTCGACCGAGTCGACGTCGGCGGTGACGAGAAGGACGCGGGTGCGGTGTCCCTCGTCCTTGAGGAGGCGGGCCAGGGCCGCTACCACCACCCCGGCTCCCCCCGCCGTGTACGGGGCGAGCTCGGAGCTGACGAAGCAGATGTTCACGACCGGTCGACGGCGCGCCCACCCAGGCGGCCGCTCAACCAGCCGAGTGCCTGTGACAGGTGCTGAAGAAAGTGGGCGATGGGCACGACGAGGTACTTGGAGCGATCTCGCGACCAGGCGAGCTTCTTGCGGCTTCGCCGCAGCGCGAACAACCACAACCCGGCGATGGCCCCCAGGCCGAGCCGCCAGTCGACCAGCAACAGGAGCTCTGCCACAGCCAGCCCCCCGCCATAGAGGACGAGGATGCGCCGGTAGGAGGGGTCGCGCAGACCCGCCTCCCCGTCGGCCCTTCCCCAGCGGAACGCGGTCCTGGCCATCGACCACAGGCCTGCCGGGGGTTGCCAGCGGACCATGGCCTCCGGTTTGAACACCGGTGTGTAACCGGCCTCGCGGGCCCGCTGTCCGAACAACGTGTCCTCAGCGGCGTCCATGCCCTCCGGGTAGCGGCCGACCTCCTCCCACAGCGACTTGCGGAATGCCTGGCTGGCCCCGGGTGGGAGAAACGCCGCCGGATCGACCTCATCCAGGACGGCCATCAAGACGAGGCCGGCGGCGTTGGAGCGTGCGGTCTTTCCGTCCGGCCGGTAGAAGCCGCCGACCCAGTCCGCCCCTTCTTCGAAGGGAGCGGTGATCGCGGCAAACCATTGCGGTTCGGCCTCACACCCCGCATCGATGCAGGCGACGATGTCGTGCGACGCCGCCTCGATGGCTGCGTTGCGGTTCTCGGCCCGCCCTCCCGGGCCGTCGATGACGCGCAATTGGGGGTGGGTTTCGGCCAGCCGCCAGAGGATCTGGCGAGTGCCGTCGGTGGAGCCTCCGTCGGCGATGACGATCTCGGGAACCGGCGTGGTCTGCTCGAGGAGTGAATCGACGAGCGACTCGATGGTTGTTGCCTCATTGAGGCAGGGCGTGATCACAGTGACGGACACGGCGCAATTATGCCGGGTCGGGTGTGAGGACCAGCGGCAGACTGAGTAGCGCCATGAGGTATAGCGGTAGCGCGAACCGAAACTCCTGGTTCAGCGAGGTGAGCACGACGTTGAGGAGGTGCACGCCGATCAGGGCGGCGGGCCACAGCCAATGGCGGGGACGTCGGAGAGCGACGAATGCCCACACGGCGGCGCCTGCCATGAGCACCAGAGCCGGGCGCCAGGTGAGCCACAGGCGTTCGGGCGGCTCGGAGAACTGAAACACCGCGAGCGTGACATCGTAGGCGAGGGGGACGAGGGGTCGGCGGACGATCCCGAGATCGTTGTCCGGGATGGCGAACGGGGGGCGGTGCAGGTAGGCATCGTCCGGCTGGCCGGGGACGAACAGGTAGGAGGCGGCGCACGCCCGGTGCCCCACCACGGTGGGCAGGGCTTGCGCCCAGGCCTCGAGGCCCCTCGCCAAGAAGGGGGTTCCGTCGTTGCGGATCAGCAGCTTGTTGAATCGGCCATCGAACAAGATCGGATTCGAATCGTCGCAGTCATACAGATCTGCCCACGATTGGCGAGCGGCGATGCTGGTCAGATACAGCACATCTTCCGTCTCGTAGATGTCCGTGTTGAGGAACGCGGCCGCCACGTCGCCGATCATGACCTCTGACACGTGCGGCCGGGTCCGGTCTACGTCATAGAGCCAGTACAACGGGCCGGTGACCATGAACACGACCGCTGCAGCTGTTCCCACGATGCGGAGCCAGGGCAGGCGGCGTCGGTGGGCGAGGTAGAGCAGCGCCAGGATGCCGAGTACGGTCAACAGCCCGTTGTGCCGGAAGAGCCACACCAGGGCCAGGATGAAACCGAACCGAACCGGGTGTTGTTCGAGGTGGGCCACCCCGACGGCGGCGACCGCCAGGAGCTCCAGGAAGAGCCAGACGATGGCCAGCGTGAACGGGACGTCTTTCCAGACCGTGAGTGTCGTCTGCGCGACCGGCGGCAGCCAGGGAACGGCGGCCGGCACTGCCAGCGCCACCCACCGGGGCACCGCCAACCCCTCCAGCCGTCCGGCGGCCAGGACCATGAGCGCCACCAAGCCGGCCCCCTGAAGGAATGTGGCCACCCCGGGGGCCACCGAGCCGAGCCCAACCCACCGCAGCAAGATCGTGTGAACGGCGGGGTGGAAGTCGAAGATCTCACCCGAGCGGGCCTGGCCGAGCTGATCGATCGAGTCGAATGAGAGGAACCCCGGGAACCAGCCCAACCACCAGACGAGCAGCGGGACGGCGGCGACGGCGGCGACGAGCACTCGGTCACGGCGGGAAATCACCGGTAGAGGTTACGCGTGAATCGGCGTTGCCATGATGCACTCGGGGCGGCTCAATAGACTCCCGTCTGCTCACTCGACCACGAGAGATCAATGACGACCACCACGGTTTACGACTCGGCCCAGCAGCGGCTCCCGTTGTTGTCCACCTTCAGAAACTTCTGGGAATATCGCGGCTTGATCAAGCTGCTCACGGCCAAGAACGTCACTGCCCGGTACAAACGCAGCGTGTTGGGCGTGTGGTGGACGTTGTTGACGCCGCTGTTGATGACCGCCATCTACTTCGTGGTGTTCGGCGCTCTGTTCAGCCGCAGCGCCGGGGAGGAGTTTCCGTACCTCGTGTATCTCATCTCCGGCCTGATCGTTGCCGGCTTCTTTGCAGAGGCGATCGTGGCCTGCGGTTCGGCGATCGTCGGCAGCCGTGGCATCTTGCAGCGAATGCAGGTGCCGCCCGAGGTCTTTGCCATTGCTGCCGGCCTGGCCGGTGCCGTCAACTTCGCGATCAGCGTGCTGCCGTTGGTGGTGGTGATGATCGTCATGGGGGTTTCGATCCCGTGGAGCACAATCTTCCTTTCGCCGATTCTGGCGTTGTTCTTGCTGGTGCTCGTGACCGGACTCGGTCTCATGGTTGCCTCGGCGGCCGTCTTCTTCTACGACGTGATCGATTTCGTCAAGGTTCTCGCCCAGCTGGCCGCCCTGGGTGCGGCCACGTTCTACGATCTGTCCTGGGTCGACGAGAAGTTCCACCCGGTCCTGAAAGCGAATCCGCTCTTTCACTATGTCGATGTGTTTCGCAAGCTGTTCTACCGGGGCGAGTTGCCTGATCTTCTCAACACCGTCATGGTGCTCGGTTCGGCCATCTTCGCGCTCATTCTGGGCGCGTACGTATTCAGTCGGAGCTGGCGAAACCTGGTGGTTCGGTTGTGAGCGAGTTGGCGATCGAGATCCAGAACCTGTCTCTGGTCTACGAGATAGACCGCAACCTGGCCGGGACCTTCAAAGGAGCACTGATCGATCGATTCCGTGGCCGAACGGAGCGGGAACGGTTGTACGCAGTGTCAGACCTGTCGCTCGAGGTCGAGGTGGGGGAGACGTTCGGGATCATCGGACCCAACGGCGCCGGGAAGAGCACGCTGCTGTCCGTTGTGGCCGGAGTATTGCCGCCGACGGAGGGCCGGGTCGTCGTGCGGGGCAAGGTGGCGCCGATCATCGGGCTGGGGGCGGGATTCGACAACGAGATGACGGCCCGCGAGAACATCCTGATGTACGGCGCCCTGTTCGGCCGGGACAGCAACGAGATGAGAGGGCGCGTCGACACCATCCTCGAATGGGCGGAGTTGACCGACCACGCCCACAAGCCGGTGCGGACGTTCTCCAGCGGTATGGTCGCCCGGCTCGCCTTCTCGGTGGCGACTGATGTCCAGCCCGACATTTTGCTGGCGGATGAGGTGTTTGCCGTGGGAGACGAACGTTTTCGCCACAAGGCCGAGGCCCGAATGCACGCCCTGCTGAACAGCGGTGCCACAGTGGTTCTGGTGTCCCACAACCTCAACCAGATACAGAAGAACTGTGACCGTGCCATGTGGATGGACCATGGAAAGGTCGTCGAGATCGGGCCTTCCGGCAAGGTCGTGAAGCTGTATGAGGAGGCTTCGCTCGACGCTGCTCCCGAGGCACCCGACTCGCCCGTCTAGACCGCCGTCGCGCAGAGCTCAGATAGCTCTGCCTTCATGACGGCCGAAGCGGACGTAGTGGGCAAAGCCGTTGCGGAACGTCCCGTCGGCCACTGCCTCCGCCACGTCAGGATGGAGCGTCCGATACCGCTCCTCCGAGAAGGCGGCACTGGGATTCCTCCGCTCGCTTGATCCGAACCGCACATAGTGCTCGTAGCCCGAGCCGACGAAACCGGCCTTGATGGCCTCCTCCACGTCTGGGTAGGTGCTCCGGTACCACGACTCGTCGAACAGGGGAACCGGGAGCCACCCCTTTGGCTGCCCGGCGGTGACGAAATGGTGGATCGGTGAGGAATCGCCGGCCAGTGCGATCTCCCGCCCGATGCTGGGGCCCTGGCCGAGGTAGTAGGTCGTGTTGAAGAAGGGGTTCGGCCACGCTCCCCATTTCCAGCCGTCTCGGCTGTAATGGGCCAGGGCGTCTGCCGGGTCCAGGTTCAGGCCCAGCGAGCTGTTGTAGAAACTGGCGTCGATGAGGTCGCCGGCAAGCTCAGGGTTGGCTTCCACGGTCGTGTCGGTCTGGCGCTCGATGGCCAGGGCGGCCATCGCCTCGGTCTTGAATCCCGACCCGTGCATCGTGTCGAACGGGTCGGGGTACTTGGCGGCCAGGTCGGGGGAGTCCCAATACAACCGCCGGTGCTCGTCGGGGATTCGGGTTCCGTCCGAGTAGAAGCCGAAATACCAATCGCCGGTCTCGCCGCTCGGAAGGGCGGTGATTTCGAGGTCCCGGTAATACGCGTCTTCGAACAGTTGGAGATCGGCGTTGTCGTAGTGGTATCGGGTCCGGATCATCTCATGGGCACCTTTGCCCGTTCCGCTGAAGTGGTAGAACACGACCGGCCTGCCGTTCGAGTGGGGACGGCCGTCGACGAGCGTGATCAACCGGTGTTCGAGGTTCCAGCTCGCCACGTTGAGGCGGTCGTCGCGGATGATCTCCACGAAGTCGAAGATGGCCGGTGTCAAGTCGATCCAGCGCTGGTCGGTGAAGAGGCCGTTGGGGATGTCATCGCGGCAGTAGTCCATCAGCCGATCGGTCCACCAGTTGGCGAAGCGATGCCCGTTCTCGTCGTTCTTGGCGACAATGAAACCCATGTTGTAGATGCCATGTTTCAGGCAGGAGATCTCGGTGTCGATCACCCCCCGGGCGGTCTTTTCGGGAGCCGTGATGTGGGGTGTCAGGCCGAGGCTCTTGCCGTTCATCATCTCTGTGATCACGGTCGGGTCCTGGAAGCAATAGGTATCGGGATCGAGATACATCACGTATTCGGAATCTCGGCGTTCCAGGAGATGCTTGATCGCCGGCCCCTTCAGCGCAGTGCAGAACTCCACCACGTTGTGTCGGAACAGCCAGCCGGGATCGTCGACGAGGTCCTCGATCGGGAGGATTTCGTCGATGTCCTCGTCATCGAGGTTCAGCCAGGCCGGAACACGGTCGCACAGGCCCAACACGAAGTGGATCTCGTTCGAAACTTCCTTCAGCGAGCGCGCCAGCAGTCGGGCCTTGGGGAGGTAGGCGATGTTGGCGCTGGTGTAGACCGTCAGGGTTCTCATCGTCTCAGCAGCCCGTAGACGCGACGGGCCAGCGGTCGGAGGCGGGGAGGCACCAGTCGTTTGAGCTTCGCGGTGCGCCCCGGGGGAGGCGGCGGAGATGCCTGGGTTGAAACCGTGCTCGCCCAGTCGCGCATGTTTGCCAGCGCCTGCTCCAGCTCGGCCCTCTCCCGCAGCAGATCGGCGATCCGCTGGAGCAGCTGCGCCGTCTCCTCTTCGGGATCTGGTGGCTGGCGGAGGTACTCACCAAACTCCCAGGCGAGTTGGCTCGAAGCCAGCGGATCGGCATAGAGGTCGGCCATGAAACCCGAGAGATTGTGCAGCCAGGGTGTGCGATCTTCGTAGGTGACGACACTGTCGGAGTTGGGGCGAAGGGAGATGTGAGCGATATCGGTCGCAACCCTGGTGTACGTCGCGCCGGGGGCAGTGAGCATCAGCAGGAGCAGGGTGTAGTCCTCTCCCAGGTCGTGCCGGAGGAGCTCTGGACGCAGCCGGGTCCGGGCCAGTTCCACCGGGATGACCATCGAGCAGATGGGCAGGGAGTTGGTTCCGGTGAACGCCGCCAGCACATTTTTCGGCTCGTAGGTTTCCGTCTTCTGACTCCACATCAAGAGAGGTCGCGTGTCGTCCGCCCAGGTTTCGGTGTAGGCCTCGGAGGCCCCGAACACCAGTGGACGGTCGCCGGCGTGGATCGCATCCTTGATCGACTCGATGCTGTGGGGCGATGCCATGTCATCATCGTCGACAAACCAGATGTAGTCGGTGGAGGCGGTGTCGATGGCAGCCAGCAGGTTGGTCGTTCGGGAAGAATCGACCGGCTTGGTCACCAGTGATTGGATATTGAGACCGGGAAACGATTCGCGAAGCTCGGCGCACGTCTCCTCCAGGGCGTCGGGCTCGACGCTGCCAACGATCAGAACCGACTCGACCGGGCGCCGGGCGGCCGCCACCGCAGCCGATGCGACCGTCCTCCTGAGCAGGTACGGCCGGCTCAACGTAGTGCGGATGGCGATGGTCAGCGAGGGGTCGGGCCGGCAGCGGGAGAGATCAGCTGGTCGCCACGCTTCGGGATCGCGGTATCCCCTTCGGGCGCGCTCCCGCGACAGCGGGGTGTTGATGGAATAGCGCAGGTGACGACTGAAATAGCTGGGATGACCGGACTCCCATCCGGCCCGGAGGAGTCGCCCGAACTCACTGTCGCCACCCGGCGCTTCGTCCTCATCCATCGGGCTGAGGGACTCGATGGTTCGAACCAGCGCCTCGGGGTCGAGCAGCACCAGGGCGGGGGCCGCATCCTGTATGCCGATCATCGGACCGGCGGCCGGCGTTGCCGCACGGTTGAGGTAGTTACCGGTGTCGACGACCTCGCCGTCGAACGTGACGCCGTCGCTGGCGAGAGCGAGCCAGCCCAGGTCGGCGATGGCAGGATCCATGACCGCCCGGCTCATCTCTTCCACGGCGTGGGTGTTGAGGAGGGCTCCTCCGTGCAAAAGGGCGATGGTGGTTTTCGGGTCGCTCCGACTGGAGGTGGTTGCTCGCTCCAACGCCTGCGACAGGTCGTCGACGACGATCGGCTCGGTGAACCCGCCGTCTGCCAGCGCTTCCAGCAGGAACGAGGCCTGGTGGGTGTCGAGCCCGTGAACGATGAGGCGGAAGTCAGCTTTGTGCATTGGGAATCCCACGGGAGAGCGGCGAAATCCTAACATGAGGCGCCGGCGGAAATCCGCCAATCACTGCCCCCACCTGCTAGGTCACCACATGGTTCAATCTGGAGTCGATCGCACCGTCTTCGTTTGTGGCACCGGCAGAAGTGGCACGAGCGTGACGCATGTGGTGCTGGGTGCCAACCAGGGATTCGCCGCCCTCGACGATCTCGAGGCCCGTTTCCTGACGTCGTGGGGGGGCTTGTTGGACATGTTCCGGGCGCTGGGAAGCGACTTCGGGGTCGATCGTGCCGCGGCCGCCGTCGAAAACTTTCGATATGTCATGCAGTCGATGGCGGTGGGAGGGCTATACGGCGACCTCGGATTCGATCGACGTCTGGGTGAAGATCACTACTGGAGCGCCATCGAACGCTTCATTGAGACCCTCGGCGGTCCTCGACCGCGGTACCGATCCGACGACGATGAGATTCTGTCGCACATGCGGACCTTCCTCGAGGACCTTCTCGGCCCGGCGCTTGAATCCGGCGACCGGTGGGTGGACGGCACTCCACACACGCTGATGCAGGCACGGTTCCTCATCCGCTTGCTCCCCGGGTCCCAGTTCCTGCACGTGACCCGTGACCCCCGGGCCGTGGCGGTATCGCTGTCTCGCCAGGTGTGGGCCCCGGACGACATCGTCGGTTGCGCCGAGTGGCTCGAGAGCGTGTACCGGAGACTGCAGGATGAGACACGGGTGATCGAGCAAGAACCAGGTCGATATCATCACGTCCGTTTCGAGGACCTCTGTCTCGATTCCCACGGTGTCGCGCAAGAGCTGGCTTCGTTCCTGGCCGCACCACACCTGTCGTTTGCCATGGTGGAGTTCGGGCTGCTGCATGCAACGGCCTGGGTCGATCAGCTCTCGGCGGAGGATTCGCGTTACCTGGTGGACCGGTTTTCGTGGGTATACGACCTCTACGGCTACGAGCGCGACGTCGAATGGTGGCGGGAGCGGCGGCTGGAGGCCGCCACTTGATGGGCAGATTCCTGTTCGCGAGCACCGAACGGCCGGGCCGCGCCCGCCGCGCGCTCGAACTCGCGACGTCCTGGGTAGAGCGAACCGAGGACATCCAGAAGCTGGATCTACCCGCCGACCACGCCGGGCCGGGCGACCACCTGGGTCTGCCGGAGGCCTTCAACGCAACCCCGGAGCCGCTGATCGAGTCGTGGAGGGTGGCCCAGGTGGTGGATTATGCGACCGAACCGGGCGATACGATCGTCATCACGGACCGGCAGGGCGTCTCCGGAGTACTCGCTCTCGAGCAGTCGATGCGATCGCCCGAGACTCGGAGGCGTGTCGTGGTCGTCGCCGGCGAAGGCACGTACTTGCGGTTCCGGTCGCACGCCGGGACGGCGGCCGGTCTGGCCGAGAGCGTCCAGAGCGAAGTCGATTGGGAACTGGTCGCCTACACATGGGCCGACGCGGTCATCACACCGGCGTCATGGGTCGTCGACGAGCTGGCTCTTCTCGGCGTCGAGGCCCAGCTCATGGACGTCGGCCTCGAACCGCCGGCGCCGATCACGGCGAAGCCGAATCGGGTGTGGCTCCCGGAACCGGTCGTCCGGGCGTCCCGCACCGGCACGATCCTGCGGGCGCTCAACACCAACGGGGAAACCGACCTGACGGTGATGTTGTCGCCCGAGGACGGGCCTGACGAAGTCTGGACCGGTTCGACCTGGGAGGCCCTCGACGGTTTGCGGCTGGTCCACTGTGCCCGGCTGGAACGAACCGACCAACCCGAGGAACCCGACCTCATCCTGCTCGGCGATCGGACGGCGGTTCCCGACGACGCCGTCCGGCGCCTGGTCCGGTCGGGCGTCCCCGTGATCGTTCCCGAAGGCTCGACCGCGGCCGCTCTCTGGCCCCGCGCCCCCACCTGGCGCGACGGGCCTGATCTCGTTGATAGCCTGAAGCACGCGCCGACTGCGGACCACGACCAGATTCGCTCACCGGCCCTCGAGCTCCCCCCACGCTCGCGGCCGGTCGAACGGGCAAAGAACGTCTCAGTAGGCATCCCGGTGTTTCGCGATGTGCGTTTCCTCGAAGAGTGCATCGAATCTCTGTTGTCGCAGACGGAGGCACCGTTCGAGATACTCATTTACGACGACGGCTCGAACCTGGATGCGGTCGAACTCGAGCTTCGGAAGCAGGCGGGCCGGGATAGCCGTGTCCGGGTCCTCAGCGGGCCCAACCAGGGTGTGTGTGTTGCCCGCAACCGGATGCTCGAGGTGATGGGAGGCGATGCGTTCGTCTTTGTCGACGCCGATGACCGGCTTCACGAATCGTTCCTCAAGAAGACGGCGACGGGATTGCGCCAGAATCCGGATGTCTCGGCGGTCGCCACCTGGACCCGGTTCTTTGGAACCTACGAGGCAGTGGAGGGCAAACCCCCCTTCGATCGTCGGGTCGGAAGCCGGGAGAATCCGATCATCTCCACGTGCGCTCTCGTGGACATGGATGTTCGGGATCAGGGGGTTCGGTTCGCTCCGGACCTCGCCTGGCTGTTCTGTGAGGATTGGCACCTGTGGTCGCAGATCGTGGCCGCCGGAGGCAGATTCGGATTGATCCCGGAACCGCTGGCGTTCCATAGGGTCCACGCCTCCGGCGGGCACCGGCGTACCGACCTCGCCTACGCTCTGGGCAGGTCGAGGGCGATCGAGCTGCTCTAACCGACGAAGCGGTCCCACGTCTCGGCGGCGGTGGCGTCCCAGATGTCGAGCCAGGCGTTGGCAGCCGGGACCACAGTGGGGCCCTGGGCCAGCAGGCGTTCGGCCGCAACGGCCACGGCGCTCGGATTGTCGAGCTCTCCGACGGTGGTGGCGCCCCACAGGTCCCGATCATCTCGAAACAAGATCGAGGTCTGTGACATCAGACAAGGTACGCCGAGCCGGTAGCTCTCCATCGGGGTCAGCGGCAGGCATTCGGCCAGACTGACATATAGGTTGATATCGACTGCGCCCAGGAGGCCCATGAACTGGCGCCATGGCATCACCCCGTGTACGTGGTGGGGCACCGTCTGCAGGTAGGGGACCTCGATCGGTTGCAGGAGATGGGCCTTGGCGGTGCGTACGAGCGCCACCGCCCCGAGCTGGGTGGCCACGTTCTTTCTCCAGAACATCTCCCCGAACACCCCGATGTGGGTGCCGGGCCCCAGATCCGGGCGGTCGACGGAGGGCAGCCGGGGCGGGCGAGCCGCCACGAATGAGGCATCGTGCCCCAGGGACCGAATCACCTCGGCCACCCCGGCCTTGGCGAAGCCGAGACGGTGCAGCGCTCCTTGTTCGAGCAACTCGAGCAAGGCGGTGACCTGGTCCCATTCGGCGGCACCGGCACCGTGCTGGGCGGGGGACGAGTAGTGCACGGCCCGGGTTGACAGCCCGGCCGTAGACGCTTGCGACAGGAACCGAGCGGTGCCGGGTGGCATGCCGTGGACTACCACCGTGGAAACCTGTGCCCCGGTGGCCCGGTCGATGATGGCGGCGCCGTCGGCATCCAGGTCGGCGCTTTCGACAATCGGCACCCGGAAGCTGTGGGCGGCGGTCCGCACCCCGCGCCAATCCGGATGGCAGATGCCTATCGCCTGCGTCCCGGGTTCAATCGAATCCATGTCGTTTTGCCAGCATGAGATCGATCGCCTCCACGGTCTTGGCGGCGGCGTTGCCGTCCCCGTAGGGGGTCTCGAGCCGGGCCAGCCGGTCGTGGACGGCTTCGAGATCTCCGATCATCGCGCCGGCCAACTGACCGATGGCAGGGCCGGGCAAGGTCAGGTGGGCGAACGTCCCGTTGACCTCGGGCCGCTCGGTGGAACGTCGCACGACGATCACCGGGCGTTTTAGCACGCTCGCCTCTTCTTGAACGCCACCCGAATCAGAAATTGCGAGCGCCGAGTCCGAAAACAGCGAGAGGAAGTCGACGTAATCGAGCGGTTGGGTGACGCGTAGAGGCAACAGAAGGGGGTCGAGCCCGAACCGCTCGACGGCGTCCCGGGCCCGGTGGTGCATCGGGAAGATGACCGGCAACTCCAGGTCTCCCAACTGGTCGAGAATCGTGCGGAATTTTTCCTGGTCGTCGACATTTTCGGGGCGGTGGATGGTCGCCAGCACGAAGCGGTTCGGCTCCACGCCGAACGCTTTGAGGACTTCGGCTCTCACGTGTACGTCGGGCAGCAGCCGAAGGGCCGCCTCCACCACCGTGTTGCCGGTCACGACGATCCGCCCGGCGTCGATACCTGATTTCAACAGGTTCTGCTCCGAGGTGGTGGTCGGAGCGCAACACAGGTCGGCGATGCTGTCGGTGAGTACCCGGTTGTGCTCCTCCGGCATCCGGCGGTCGAAACTGCGAAGCCCGGCCTCCACGTGTACCAGCGGGATCTCATTGGCGTTGGCGGCCAATGCCGCCGCCAGGACGGTGTTGGTGTCGCCCTGGACGACCACGGCGTCGGCCGGTTCCTCCGCCAGGTGCTGATCGATCAACGCGGTTGCTTCGCCTATTTGGCGGCCCCGCGACTTGCCACCGATCTCCAGGTGGATGTCCGGGGGCGGCAGGTCGAAGGCCTTGAAGAAGGCTTCGGACATGGACGGGTCGTAGTGCTGGCCGGTGTGAATGATGCGGGCACGGTGGCCCAGCAGCTCGATGACCGGGGCCAGCTTGACGATCTCAGGGCGGGTGCCGAGGGCGACGGCGATCGAGCGATCCCTCGGTTGGTTGTCCATAGTCCCTCGTCGCTACGCTTGCGGCCGGATGTTACGTGGATTCGGCACCGGCCTCGGTGTTCTGGCCCTGGCGGGCCAGGCACTGGTCATTGCGCTGGTCGCCTACAACCTGATCACCTCGCTGTGGGGTCTGGGCGACGCGAAAGGAACCCGGCCGGGCAGGCGCCGCCGCCGCTTTCGGGTGGTCGTCCCCGCCCACAACGAGGCGAAGGTGATCGGGCGCTTGCTGAAGGATTTGGCGGGTCAGGACTACCCGCGAGGGCAGTTTCGCGTAGTGGTGCTGGCCGACCGCTGCATCGACGACACCGTTGCGGTGGCCACTCCGCTGGCAGAGGTCTACGAGCGACACGACGGCCTCGACGGCAAAGGGGCTCTGCTGGCGTGGTACGCGGCCGGACATCCCCTCGACGACGATGAGTGCCTGGTGATCCTGGACGCTGACAACCGGGTTCCTTCAGACCTGCTCACGCGCTTTGCCGACGAGATGGACACCGGGCACGACGTGGTACAGGCCTACATCGATACCGCCAATCCGGACGAGGGTTGGCTGGCGACGGCCTCCGCGCTCAGCTATTGGGCCAGCAACCGGATGGTGCAGCTGGCCCGGCGCAATCTGGGTTGGTCGGCGGACCTGGGCGGAACCGGCATGGCGATGACGCCTCGTGCCCTCGCCGCCAGCGGCGGGTTCGGATACTCGATGACCGAGGACATCGAGAAGGCCGCCCGGCTGGCGATCAGGGGCTATCCGGTTTGGTGGATGCACAACACGCGTGTATACGACGAGAAACCCACCCGGCTGGCGACCTCTCTTCGCCAGCGCGCCCGCTGGTCTGGGGGGAGGCGGGGAGTCGCACGAGAGTATGCCTCCCAACTGTTGGCAACAGCCTGGCGAGAACGCAGGTGGGGGTACGCCGACCTGGTGATCAGGATGGTGCAGCCCTCCCGCTCGTTCACCGTTGTCGTCATGATCGCCCTGGCCATCGCGGCAGCCATCGCTCCCCGCTGGTGGCTGATTGCGTGGTGGGCATGGGTGGCTCTGGCTGCTCTGCAGGTGCTCCTGCCGATGGTGTTTCTGGCGAAGGAAGGCATCGCGGCCCGCTACGTGTGGCGCTATCCGCTGCTGGCCATATGGGCGTTACTGTGGCTACCGGTCCAGGTCATCAGCCGGTTGCAGCGGGGTTGGTACCACACCCCCCACGTCGGCACGGGCGATCAGTCGGTCGGAAGCTAGAACGACCGGGTGGCGCGTGCCACGGCACCTGCCGGGCGGAAGAGCCCAGCCAGGAGGCCGGCCCCGTAGGTGACATGCATGATGGCGGCCGCCGTCGCGGCGCCGATGCGAACCGCCGGCCCGCCGGACACCATGGCCGCCACCACCGCCAGCGCCGTGAACCACGCCCCGATGATGATCGCCAGGATCTGCCACAGACCCAAAACCAGGCCGATGGCGAGCGCTCCCACCAGCGCCAGCAGGAGCGCGGCCGGAAAGAGCGGCCGCCAGTGCGGGAGACGGCCGTGGAGTATGACCATGTCGGCCTTGGCGACCCCGTATCGCCAGAACTGGCGGGCCAGCGCCCGGTAGGTCGACCGGGGGTGGTAGGCGGAACGGATCTCGGGATGGAAGAGGACGGTGCGGCCTTGCCGGCGCCACCGGTAGTAGAGGTCGGCGTCCTCGGCGGCTCCGCTCGGGAGCCGTCGAAATCCCCCGATCTCGAGGAAGTCGCGGCGCCGGAAGGCGCCGAGATACACGGTGTCTACCGGTCTGGGTCCGGTCCCGTGCCGGTAGGGGGCGGTACCGACCGCCAGCGGAGAAGTCATGGCCGCCGCGATGGCCTTGGCAATTCCCCCCGGGGCGTCGCCGACCTGTGAACCCCCCACCGCGACGGCGTCCCCACCCACCAGTGCGGCCACGCTGGCTTCGAGATAATCGGGGGCAAACCGCGTGTGCCCGTCGGCCCGTACGAGGTACTCGGCACCCGCCCGCCGGGCGGCCAGCGTCAGGCCGGCTGCCTGGTGACGATCCGGGTTCTCGATCACGGTGATCAGGTTCGGGTAGCGGTCTTGCCATGACCTCAGCATGTCGAGGGTGGCGTCGGTCGAGCCACCGTCGGCGATGACGATTTCCCGGGCCGGGAGAGACTGGTTGACGAGGCTCGCCAAACAGTCGTCGATGTGGGCTTCCTCGTTGAGCACCGCCAGAATCACAGCAACGGAGTCAGGGGCCGGCATGGCGGCGGAGGCTACTCAAGAAAACTCGCCGATATTCCGATTGGCGCGCGCATGAAACACCGGATCGCCATCGTTGCCCTGCTCGCCACCCTCGCAGCCTCTCTGCCGCTGGCGGCGTCGGCCAATGCTCCGATCGATGCCAATGGCTGGTTGTACAGCGGCATGTACAGCGACGCGTGGGCCAGCGGGCCGGACCTCGACGCGGTGTCGAACGAGGTGGGCAAGGACATGGCGATCGGCGGCACGTTCTATGCCCCGTACAACTATTCGGTCGGTCCCGACGAACTGCAGGATTACTTCAACACGTCGACCCCGTTGGAGTCGATTTGGTCTGCTCAGTCGACCCCCTTCGTGAACATCGAGATCCGGGACACCGCTGCCAGTATTGCGGCGGGCGATCACGATGTCGCCATCGACAACTGGGCCGAGCACATCGCGGCCTGGGTTGGCACCGGCGGCGGGCGCTCGCTGATCGTGGCGCCCCTGCAGGAGATGAACGGTGACTGGGTCGAGTACGGCCTCGATCCCGCCAATTTCAAGCTGGCCTACGCCAAATTCGTCGACGCCATCCGGAGCCGGGGAATCGACGAGACCAAGGTTCGCTTCGCCTTTGCGCCCAACGGCTGGACCGACCAGGCCGATCCGCCCATCGCCGCGTATTACCCGGGCGATGCCACTGTCGATCTGATTGGCATCTCGGCCTACAACTTCGGGACGGATCCGGCCTTTGCCGGCGGTCCCTGGCCGACCGAATGGGAGGAGGCGCCGGAGGCGATGGGGCCGTACCTCGACATCCTGCGCACCTTCGCCCCCAACAAGCCCTATCTGATTGCCCAGACGGCGTCGGCCCAGGTGGGCGGCGACCGCGAAGCATGGCTGCCGGCCACCTATCAGTACCTGGCCGACGACCCCAATGTTGTCGGCATCATCTACTTCAACAAGGACAAGTCCACGCTCGGCGAAACCGACTGGCGGGTATGGGACGGGGCATCAGCTTCGACCGGGTTCCATGCCGCCATGGGGTCGGCCGCCACCCACCACGAGTGGCCGCTCGCCGCGTTCTTTCAACCCGGGGCGATCACCGTGGTCGGCCCGCCCCCGCCGCCCAGCCTCTGTCCCGACGGAGCCGACTGTGATCGCTTGGCGCTGGTCAATGGCGGCTCCCAGTACTCGCTCCTGGCCGACACCACTTCGTCGAGCACAGACCATGACTTTTACTTCGGGCAGCCGGGCGACGTGGCCCTTTACGGGGACTGGGACGGAGACGGGGTGGACACGCCCGCCATGTTCCGGCCGTCCAACGGCTTCGTCTACTTGCGCAACAGCAATGCCACCGGGGTGGCCGACCAGGAGTTCTTCTTCGGTATCGAAGGCGACATCCCCATCGTGGGTGACTGGAACGGCGACGGCAAGGACACGCTGGCGATCTACCGCAACGGCGAGGTTTTCGTGGCCAACGTACTCGGCACGGTGGCGGCCGAGTACAGCTTCTTCTTCGGGAACCCGGGTGACCGGCCGTTTGCCGGCGATTTCGACGGCAACGGTGTCGACAGTGTCGGCCTCTACCGCGAGTCGAGTGGTTTCGTCTACTTTCGCGACACGCTCAGCAGCGGGGTGGCGGATTTCGACTTCTTCTACGGTGCCCCCGAAGACCGTATCGTGGCGGGGGACTGGGACGGAGACGGTGACGATAGCGTGGCCGTGTACCGTCCTTCCACCGGAACCGTGTATTTCCGCCTCACGAATACCCAGGGCACCGCCGACGGGGAACTGTATGTGGGAAGCCAGTATCAGTTCGCCCTCCGGCGCTCCTGATTCCCACCGCATGGTCCGATAGGTCGCTCGGCTCATTCTTCCGCCCCGGCGCTGAATCTCACGTCGTGATGTCAAGGAATTCCCTCTCTGTGTCGATACCCGTCGTGGTTTCCGGCCACACAGAGAGAGTTAGACATGCGACGAGCCCTGGTTCCCCTCCTTTCGCTGCTGCTGGTGTTCGGTATCGTGCCCGTGGCTGCAGCCGAACAGACGGTTGCCGAGCTCAACGCCGAGAACGACTTCTACGAGCTCATCAACACCGACCGAGCGGCCGAGGGACTGGAGCCGTTGGCCGTGTACGGAGACCTGATCGACGATGCCCGGGCCCAAAGCGAATTCCAGGCAGCCGATCTCTGTCCGGAAGGTGCCCGGATCTGTCACAACGACGACCTGGCCTCGGTGACGACCAACTGGACCCGCCTCGGGGAGAACGTCGGTGTGGGCGGAAGCTCCGAAGAGGGCATCGTCCAACTGCACCAGGCCTTCATGGACTCACCCGGCCACTACGCCAACATCATGGGTGACTACAACTACATCGGTGTCGGAGTGGTCATACGGGAAGATGGTGCCCTGTATGTGACCGTCGTGTTCATGCTTGGTCCCGAAGGCCTCGAATCCGAACTGCCCAATTCGCCGGAGCCGGCCGGGCCCAACAGCGAAGGCGTTCCGATTTTCCCGGGCGAGGCCGACCGCATCGGGCAGCACAATCCGAATGCGGGGACGTGGGAACTGGCCGGCAACCCGGAGCCCTTCTACTACGGCAACCCGGCCGATATCCCGATGGCTTGTGACTGGGACCAGGACGGCGAGTCGACCGTAGGCCTCTATCGGGGATCGTCCGGCTTTCTCTATCTGCGCCAGACCAACACCTTCGGGGTGGCGGATGTCTCGATCTTCTACGGGATCCCGGAAGACTTGCCCCTCTGCGGTGACTGGGACGGTGACGGGCGGGAGACAGTCGGCATCTACCGGCCCTCCGAGGCTCGCTTCTACCTCCGCAACTCCAATACGCAGGGATTCGCCGACCTCGCTCTGGATTTCGGAGATTTTGGCGACGTCCCCCTGGCCGGCGACTGGAACGGCGACGGTACCCACACCATCGCCGTGTTCCGGCCTTCGGACCGCACCCTCTACATTCAGGAGGGTTCCGACGCCGGCTCCTACGACCGGCCAGACATCCAAGAGGGCGACAAGCTGGTGGTGGGGGACTGGAACGACGACGGGCGAGACACGCTCGGCTACTTCCGCCCGTCGACCGGCAAATTCCACTACTCGGATTGGCTGGTCGATTCGGCTCCCGATTCGTTCTATCTCGGAAACGAGACGCACAGCCCGGTGGTGGGGCGCTGGTAGCTCAGCGCCTCGCCAGGCGGGTCACCATCCGGGCGTAGAGACCCATCAGCGGGTTGATCAGGCGCACCACCGGGCTCACGGGCATCTGGTTGATCCCGGCGACGGCGGTGTCCATTTCCTCGAGAATGGAGGCGTCGGCGACGCACCGCAGGTCCCGGGTCTGGGCGGCATCGACTGCGATCTGGCGCCGCGTCTTCCACAGGTGGCGCCATGCGTCCACCTTGTCGCTCATCCAGCCATGGCGTACGGCGGCGACCACCACTGCGGCCTCGGCCGCGAGCAACGCCGGTAGCAACATCCACCTGGTGCGCGGCTCATAATTGGCCAGCACCATGTGGAATCGGTTGCGCTCCAGGTAGTACATCTTCCTGGCGTGACGGTTGAAGTCGTAGTCGTGCCTGACCCGGGAAGCCGGCACCTGAACGTTCCGCAACCCCATGAGGCGCACCCGCCAGCCGAGATCCACGTCCTCCAGGTAGAGGAAGTAGTGATCCCGGAATCCACCCAGGGCCTCGAACAGATTCTTCTTGATCGCGAACGCTGCTCCCGACGGGAACGGCACCGATGCGAGCTCGACGTCGGCGGGAATCGGCTCGCCCCAATCGGTGCTCCAGGCAAAGCCGAGGAAGGTCAAGGCGCTGTGCGACGTGAAGTAGTGGCCCGGCTTGTAGGTCAGCTCCATCACGGGCATGGCGGTGCCGACCCCGGGCTCGGCGAGATGGTCGAGCAGGGGTGGGAGCCAGCCGGCCAGGGCGACCGCATCAGGGTTCAGGAATACGATGGTGTCGTAGAACGCCTCTGCCGCACCGCGATTGCAGCCGTATGGGAATCCCTCGTTCTGGTCGAGGAACACAGCGTCCACCCCGAACTCCTTGATGATGGATCGGGTGGCGTCGTCGGATCCGTTGTCGACCACGACGACCTGCTTCGGGCCGGCCGGATCTTCCACCAGCGAGTCGAGGCAGGCGCGAAGGTGGTCTTCGCTCTGGTGGGTCACCACGACGACCGTGGCGTCGGCTTTGCTCAGTCCCAGGCTCCCGATACCGGATTGAAGCGGTCCTGTCCGAACTTGATCACGTAGTTGGCCGCTTCCTGCGTGTACGTGTCGCGGAGATAAAAGGTAGTGGTGCCGGGACGGAAAACGCCGACGCTGTCGATCCCGTCTCCGTCCCAGTCGCCGGCCAGGATGCGGTCTCCGGCGATGACACCCTCGTAATTGAACGTGACATCGACGGGAGAGCTGGCCGCCACCGAGTTGGTGAGGTAGAGCATCTCGGTGGCTGGATCGAACAAGCCGGGTGTGTCGACGCCGTCGCCGTTCCAGTCGCCGGCCAGCGGGACCGAGCCGGGTGTGTCGAGCACGACTTCGAGGTCGGCGAACCCCTGCGTGTTCGTGTTGCGGAGATAGAACCGGCGCTCCGAGGGGCGGTAGATGCCGATGGTCTCGATTCCGTCTCCATCCCAATCGCCGCAGATCGGCTCGTCTTCCGGTATCCCGTAGAAGATGGAGATGTCGGCCACGCCGAACGTATTGGTCTGGCGCAGGTACAGGAAGCCGGACTGCTGGCGGTACAGCCCGACCGTGTCCTGACTGTTGCCGTTCCAGTCACATGCCATGGGGCGGTCCCCTGGGTCGCCGTAGTAGAAGCTGTCGACGGCTCCATCCGCGCGCAGCAGGTGCCACAGGCCGGTCACGGGATCGTGGCCGGCCAGCGACGAGGCGGAACCGCCCCCCACGACCCCCTGCTTTTCGATGCTGATGATCTGCATGGACAGCAGCCCCAGCTTGGATCGGAGCACGCGAGAGTCGAATGTTTTGACAGCCGGGGAGCCGTTGTCGAGGCCGGCGAAGCTGACCATCTTCGCCGTCTGATACTCGGTTCCGGCCCGCCGGAACGAGTCGATCGTGATGTCGATCACGGAGTCGAGTCCTACCGCGTTGGCGACCGCATCCGCCGAAAGGCTCTTGACCCAGCGGGCGTTGCGGTTGTTCACGTTCGGGTCGATGGACCACGGGTCGGGCACGCCGACCAGGTAGTCAGGGGTGTCCCCGGTCCCGAACGCCTCGCCGGAGTCCTCGGTGTGTCCGAACGTCGATGAGCTGTAGAACGTGGCGATCGCCAATGGGTTGTTGGCGTAGAACTCGGTGTCGTGCGTCATCACCATGCCCTCGGTGGCGCCCACCGCCAGTTTCCATTTCTCGACGTACTGCCGGAAGTTGGTGCCGATGTAGACCTGGTCGCGGGTGGTGTTGTAGAGGTGGCACCAGCAGAGGTCCTGCTGCAGCGTGGACCCGTCGGGGTGGCCGCGCAGGGTCATCTTGTTCACTGCGTAAGAGCGGCCGGCGACCGCCTGTGCCTGGAGGGTGGCGTCGGCCCAGGAGTACGGAACCTCGGCCAGGCCCCACAGATATCGCTCCAGGTCCACCACGTGGGTGATGTGGAAGCCGGTCGGCGCAGATGCCAGCGGGTTGTTCGGGCGGATCCGCAGGTCACCGTAGGTGTAGGTGCGGTGTCCGTCGATCACGATCTGGGTGGTCGGCTCGATGGCGGTCCATCCGTCCCAGGTGAAGTCGATGAGGCACGACCCGGGTGCCCAGTAGGAGGTAGAGCCGATGGCGAGGTCGCAGCCTCCCTCGCGGAACGCCACCACGACGCTGTTGCCGGCCAACACCGTCAGCTGCTGGGTGCCGCCGGTGCCGTCGGGGCGGGAGACGACCACGTGGCCGCCGCCGGATAGGGGGCCGATGTCAAAAACGGCCGACGAGCGATCTTGTGACAGGCCGACCCAGATCAGCCCCGGGTCGGGCACGTCGACACCGAGCTGTCCGGTTTGGATGCCGGTGAAGTAGTGCCCGAGGATCTCCTGCCAGGAGCGGCCCTCGAGGCCCATGCCATAGGCCCCGAATTGGGACATGCCCGTCCCGTGGCCCCAGCCGCCGCCCCTGATCTCGAAGGTGATGCCCTCGGGCGCGGGGGGAGGCTCCGCCGCTGCGGCAGATACAGTCAATGAAGAGGGAACTGCTGACAGGATCGCTGACGTCGCAAGGGACGCCAGCCCGACCGCCAACCAAACCACAACGCGTCTCATAGGTCTGGGCTCATGATAGATACGGGTATCGGGACCCCACCAGGGAAAACTCTAGATAGGCCCGAACGACCTGGGTGGCGGCTCCGTGATGGGACGGCACAGGTGGTCGTATTCGACCAGGGGAGGCGGCCGGTCCGGGTCCGCGCACGCCCGGCACTCCGGGTTCTGGCGCAGTCGCAAGTGCTCGGTCGATTGGGCCAGGCTGTCGTAGTAGAGGAGCGTGCCGATCAGCGGTTCGCCGATGCCGAGGATGAGCTTGATGGCCTCGGTGGCCTGCATGGTTCCGATGATGCCGGGCAGCACCCCCAGCACTCCGGCTTCGGCGCAGTTGGGGGCCGCCTCGGGCGGAGGTGGCTCGGGAAACAGGCACCGGTAGCAGGGACCTTCGTACGGCTGGAAGACGCTGACCTGGCCCTCGAACCGGAAGACCGAACCGTGCACGACCGGCGTGCGCGTGATCAAGGCGGCGTCGTTGAGCAGATAGCGGGTGGGGAAGTTGTCGGCGCCGTCGATCACGACGTCGTAATCCGCCAGCAGGCCTAGCGCGTTCCCGGCCCCGAAGCGGGTCTGGTGGGTCTCGATGCTGATCTCGGGGTTGAGGGCGGTGAGCGTCTCGGCCCCCGAAGTCACCTTGGGTTCGCCGATCCGAGAGGTGGTGTGCATGATCTGGCGTTGCAGGTTGCTGAGATCGACCCGGTCGGCGTCGACCAGCCCGATGCGGCCGACGCCGGCGGCCGCCAGATACAGGGCCGCCGGGGAGCCCAGGCCACCGGCACCCAGTACCAGCACACTCGCGTCGAGTAGCCGCTGCTGGCCGGCTTTTCCCACCTCCTGCAGGCGGAGGTGGCGTTGATAGCGTGCCATCTCGGGTTGCTCGGCAGACGTGTTCCAGGGCAGGCCATACCGCCTCCAGGCCTCGACGCCGCCCGCCAGTGACACGGATTCGGGGTATCCCGCCTCGCGAAGGACCTCGACCGCCTTGAGCGAGCGCAACCCGACCTGGCAGTAGACGAGGAGGGGATCACCCGGTTCGGCGATCTCGGCGACCCGGTCGAGGAGCACGTCGAGGGGAGCCGCCACGGCTCCGGGCAGCATGCCTTCGGCCACCTCATCGGGGTTGCGCACGTCGATCACGGTGCGTCCGTCGGTGACGGAGAGACTGGGCTGGACCTCCATAGGAGCCATTATCGCGGCTCACGGCGCAAACCCGGCTAGCCGGCCTGTTGATCGCTCCATATCTCGGCGGGGCCCTCGGCCGTCAGATCGATTTGGATGCCGGTTCGGCTTTGTTTGTTGCGATAGAGCCGGCGATCGGCCTCTGCCATCGCCTGTTCGAGCGGCTGGTGGTCGATGGGTGCCCAGCCGACCGAGACGTTGGAAAACTGGCCGCGTACCCGTTCGGCGACCTCGGCGACCTCGACCCGCTCGTGGAGCCCCACGAACTCATCGCCCCCGACGCGATAGATGCGACACGACGGCAGCCGGGCCGCCTGCAGCGCCTGGACGAAGTCGAGGATGTACCGATCACCCCGGGCATGTCCGTGATTGTCGTTGATCGCCTTCAAGCCATCCAGATCCCACACGGAAATCGTGTCGGCGCCGCTGCGGTCGTAGTCGGCTGCCAGGGCCCACCGGTTGCCCAGTCCCGTCAGCTGATCGGTCAACGCGGCTCGGGCCAGAGCAGCTTCCGAGGCCTCCAGCGCCGTGATCAGGCGGTGGAAGAACAGGCCGCCGACGAGCGAGCTCACCATCACCAGGACAAGGCTGGTGGCGATTTCCTCCGGGTTGGAGCTGAGCATCAACACGCCCAGCGCTCCCAGCATGCTGCTGACGACAGCCGCCCGAAACCCGTAGAGGCTCACGAGGATGATGTTCGGCAGCAACAGGATCGAGGCGAAGATGATCACCGACATCCCGAGCCGGGTCGGGATTCCTCCCGGGGCCAGCGAGTACCAGAGGACCATCACGAAGATTCCGAGCAGGTGGATCACTGCGAAATGCTTGCTCTGCTGCCGACGGAGGTACGCCGCCATGAGGTTGAGGGCGAGAAATGCTACGTCGACCTGAAACTCGACGGGGCCTCCCACCACGAGGTGAATGAGGAAGGTGGCGAGGAGCGACGCCCAGGAGAGGGGTAGGTAGCGATCGGCCAGCCATGCGCGGGCGTCGGAGGCGTTCATCGGCCCCGGTCGATCAGCGGCGCCGGCAGAGTATTTCTGTCGGTCCATTTCTTTGTTTCGGACTGTCAGATGGTGGCAATGAGCAATTTCTTCCGCAATCTCGCGAAATCTTTTCCTCCGTGCGAACGCTGTGGAGAATTGTCTGGAAATACCCCTATTGCTTGTAGTTGAGGTTATCTGGTATTAACTACACCATGAGGTATGTCACCGACCCTGAGTCGCCCGGCGGCCCCCGTGCTCGTCCTCCCATGGGATCCGCCGGGATACCTCGTCCGACCGTTCGCCGTCGCAGAACCGTGCGGGCCGTGGTGTGGGATGATCCCGTCCCGGGCGTTCCGGCCCAGGATGATTACGTCCGCCGGTTCTGGACGGCGGTGATCGGTCCGGGGGCGGTGGCCGACCTTCTGCGACTGATGGCTGCGGCCGGGACCGGCACCGAGCTCAGGCGTCCGGTCTTTCTCACCGAGCTGGCCCGCGCCGGCTTGGCAACCGGAGACGGCGACACCGTTGCCGTTCGTCGGATCGTGCCGATCGTCCCCGATGCGTGGCTGAGCCGGCTGCCGCCGGCCATTCGCCACGCCCACTCGCGGGCGGTCCGTTAGCCTTCGTCGGTGCTGGAGTCTTCGGGCGGAGGCGGGGGCGGTTTTCCGATGATGGCCGTGACGGTGTCGCCGGTGGCCACCGGTGTACCCGCTCCGGGTTGGGTCTGGATGATCTTGTTCCAGGCATTCTCGTCGGGGGTCTCGACGAAGGTCGGTTCGAGCGTCACCGAGATGCCGGTGGTCTCGGCTGTGGCAATCAGCTTCTGATTGGCCTGGGTGAGGGTGAGTCCGATCACGTTCGGCATCGGAATCTCCGGTGGCAGCCCCGTGGAAACTTCCAAAGTGACGGCGTTACCCTGGGTCATCTTTGCCCCGGCAGCCGGGATCTGATTGACGACGATGCCCTGCGGTTCGTAGGCGTTGACCTCGACGATGGCCACGTTGAGGTGGGCGAGGTAGATCTCGCTCGTCGCCTCTTTCTGCGTCAGGCTGATGACGGAAGGCACGGTGGTCGAGGGGACGACCTTGTACTTCCGGGTCCCATCCGGTAGTGGCGGGAAGTTCTCCTCGGGGACGTCCGCCAGCAGCACGTCCATGAACTCTTTCCACATCGGGGCGGGCACATCTCCGCCGAAGACTCGGCTGTAGGTCCGGCCGTTGATCTCGACGTTGCGCATGGCGATCTGTTCATCGGCATAACCCACCCACACCGAGGACGTGTATTGGGGCACGAATCCGACGAACCAGGCATCCCGGAAGCTCTGGGTCGTTCCCGTCTTCCCTGCCATGGGGCGCCCGATGTTGGCCTTGGGGGCCGTGCCCCGGGTCACGTTGCGCATGGCCTCCACGACGGTGGCCGCCAGGGCCGGGTCGGTCACCTGTTCTGTGTTGGCCTCGTACTCATAGAGCACCTCGCCTTCTTCGGTCTCGATGCGGGCGATCAGGTGCGGTTCGATGCGGTTGCCATACCGGGCCAGCGTGGAGTAGGCCGCCGCCATCTCGAGTGGCGTGACCTCGCCGGCGCCGAGTGCCAGCGAATAGACGAGCGGCAGCTGTGACTCGATGCCGAGGCGATTCGCCATGTCGGCCATCGATTCGGGCCCTGCGGCCAGGGCCACCTGGGCATAGACGGTGTTGATCGATCGGTACGTCGCCTCGAACAGCCGGGTCAGGCCACCACCGCCGCCGCGCACGCGCCACGTGAAGCTTCCACCCGGGCCGCACGGCACGTCGCACTTGAGCTCCAGTGGGCTCTCCGAGCTCCAGTAACTGTTGATGGATCCGCCGTTCTCGAGGTAGGCCATGAGCGCAAACGGCTTGAAGGAGGAACCCGGCTGGCGCAGGCCCTCGGTCGCCAGGTCGTAATCTCGCTCGCCGGCATCGAAATCGGTTCCGAAGTCGAGGCCGCTGGCCATCACCTTGATGGCACCGGTGTTGTTGTCGATGGCCGTTATCGCCCCGGTGGGGGCCTTGGAACCGTCCGCCGGGACCGGTAGCCAGGTGCGCAGGATGTTGTTGGCCTGGCGCTGGAGGCCCATGTCGACCGTGGTCGTGATGATCAATCCACCTTTGAGGCCCGGCTGCTCTTCGCACTCGTTGCTCTCGGCCGGACATCCGAAAATGGCCACCTCGCGCTCCTCGGCCGTGAGGCCGAGAACGTTGAACTCCGGGTCATTGAGGAGCTGGCGAATCGCCTCGATGCGCACCTGGGGTGCTTCCTCGATCAGGGTCTCATGGGGGATCGGGGCCACCGGCTTGGCGATGGCGGCGTCGGCCTCCTCCTGGGTGATGAATCCGTCGCTGACCATGAGTCGAATGACGATGTCGCGCCGGTCCCTGACCAGATCGGGGTTCCGGCGCATGTCGAACTGGGACGGGTTGCGAAGCGCCACTGCAATGGCCGCGGCTTCCTCGATCGTGAGATCTTTCACGTCCTTGCCGAAGTATTCGCGCCCCGCCGCCGCCATCCCGTAAGCGTTCCATCCGAAGTATTGGGAGTTGAGGTAGAACTCGAGGATCTGGTCCTTGGTGTAGATCTTCTCCATCTCGGTGGCGAACTTGATCTCGGCGATCTTGCGCCGGAAGGTGACCTCCCTGCCCACGTACCCCTGTGCCCGCACGATCTGTTGCGTGATGGTCGAGGCCCCCTGGGTGCGATCGCTCCGGAGGTTCTCCAAGAATGCTCGAACCACTGCCTGGGGGTCCACCCCCCGGTGGTTGTAGAAGTCACCGTCCTCGGCGGACAACACGGCGTGAACCACGTGATCCGGGAACTCTTCGAGCGGGGTGGGGTCGCTGAGACGCAACGACAGCTCCGCCAGCTGTTCGCCGTCGGCGCTATAGAGGGTGGACAAGGTCGACAGGTTGGGGAACACACCGATATCGTCAGGGCTGATGGCGGGGACGTTGCGGTCTTCGAACTCCTCGAAGACGTTGGATGCTTTGTTCGTGCCCATGAACGAGAACAAACCGATCCAGGTCGCCGACAGGATCCCGAGGATCAGCAGAATCAGGAAGGCGGGGAAGCCTCGTCGGATCCGTTCTTGGCGTTCGGCGACATGTATGGCGTTGTCCATGGGACCTTTTGACGGTGTGAGAGCCGGGTGGGTTCCCCGTTAGCATGGGCCGGGTTCGAGCTAAGAGCGAAGCTTACCCAGGTGTCTATATCCCAGAGCGCGAATCCCGAGCGTAAGCCCGGCGGTGACGACTCCGCCTTGGAGAACCGACGCACCGTCACATCGGGCATCGAGCTCCCGGTGGTGGCCGAACCGGCGACCGGGGTCGACCAGACGATAGGTCGTCCCGGCGAATATCCGTACACCCGGGGCGCCTATCCGGACATGTATCGGGGTCGACCGTGGACGATGCGCCAATACGCGGGGTTCGGATCAGCAGCCGAGACCAATCGCCGTTTTCTTTCGCTGCTGGAGGCGGGCCAAACCGGACTGTCGGTGGCTTTCGACCTCCCCACCCAGATGGGGCTCGACAGCGACGATCCGCGCGCCCGCGGCGAGGTCGGCAAAGTCGGTGTCGCGATCGATTCGATCCATGACATGCGTGCGCTGTTCGCGGACATTCCGCTGGCCGACGTAACGACTTCGATGACGATCAATGCAACAGCCCCCATGCTCTTGCTGTTGTACGAGCTCGTGGCCGAGGAACAGGGCGCCGATCTGGAGTCGTTGGGCGGCACCACCCAGAATGACATCTTGAAGGAGTACGTGGCGAGGGGCACGTATATCTATCCACCAGCCCCATCGATGCGGCTCGTGACCGACGTCTTCGCTTATTGCCGCCAGCATCTGCCGAGCTGGAACACCATCTCCATCAGCGGCTACCACATCCGCGAGGCCGGATCCACCGCTGCCCAGGAGCTGGCGTTCACGATCTCAAACGCTTTGGCCTACATCGAGGCGGCGGTCGAGGCCGGTCTCGACGTCGATCAATTCGCGCCCCGGATCTCGTTCTTCTGGAACAGCCACAACCACTTCCTAGAAGAGATCGCCAAGTTCAGGGCCGCTCGACGGATGTGGGCCGATCTCATGCGTAACCGGGTGGGGGCCCGTTCCCCGCAGAGCTGGCGGATGCGCTTTCACACCCAGACGGCGGGCAGCTCTCTCACCGCCCAACAGCCGCTCAACAACGTGGTTCGCACAACGGTGCAGGCCATGGCGGCAATCCTCGGTGGCACCCAGTCGCTGCACACCAACGCATTTGATGAGGCCCTCGGCCTGCCCACGGAGGAATCCGCCCGGCTGGCGTTGCGGACGCAGCAGATCCTCGCCAACGAGTCGGGTTTGACGGATACGGTCGATCCGTTTGGCGGGTCCTTCCTGATCGAGTCGCTCACCGACGAGCTGGAGGCGGCAGCTGCGGCGATGGTGGGGGAGATCGACAGCCTGGGCGGCGCGGTGGCGGCCATCGAGGTCGGTTACATGCAGCGAGCCATCGAGGACGCCGCCTTTTCCCATGCCCGGGCTGTCGACGCGGGCGACACGGTGGTGGTCGGGGTCAATCAATTCACCGACGGTGAGGCGGCCTCGGTTCCGACCCTGCAGCAAGACCCGGCCATCGAGGCGGAACAGGTCGAACGGATGCGCGTTCTGCGCGCTCGGCGCGACGACGTCTCCGGACTTCTGGGCGATGTCACCACCGCCGCCCGAGGGAACCAGAATCTGCTGTACCCGATCAGGGCGGCGCTGGCCGGCGAGGCGACGGTCGGGGAGGTAGCGGGGGCACTCAGGACGGTGTTCGGATCACACTGAGGGGTCCGGCGTGATCACTGCGAGGACGTGACCCACGGGAACTGTCTGCCGGGTCGACACCTCGATGCGGTCAACGATCCCCGCCACCGGGCTCGGGATCTCGTTCTCCATCTTCATCGCCTCGAGGATGCAAACGACATCGCCTGCTGCGACCCGTTGGCCGATCTCCACCTCGACGGCGGCGATGGTCCCCTGTATCGGGGCACGGATCGTGCCGTCGTCCTTCTGGGTGACGTTGGACGTCGCCGGCATCGGCGGGGGGCGGCGGTTTCGATGGCTGCCGCCGGGCACCCACACGTCGACATGATGCAGCCGTCCCCCGACCTCGACCCGCAGGGTTCTGTGCTCTGGCTCCATACCGTCGCGGGCGGCCCGGTCTGTCGGTGGGAAGGAGATTTCGCTTTCGACGAGCTGTGTGTGCATCGTCCCGGCCGCGAAGGCCCCGTGCTCGAGGATGGCCTCGTGAGCCGCGATGGTTGTTCCGATGCCTCCGATTTGATATTCGCCCAGCGCCCGATGGCCGCGTCGAATCGCCTCCGGCCGGCTGGCGGCGGTGACGATGAGCTTGGCGATCAGGTTGTCGTAGGCGTCTGGGACAACGCTTCCCTCCCGCACACCGGAGTCCACCCGCACACCCGGGCCACCGGGCTCCCGATACCGGGTGATCTTCCCGGGGTCCGGACGGAAGTCGTCGCCCGGGTCCTCGGCGTTGATGCGGAATTCGATTGCGTGGCCCCGCACGGCCCGGTGGCCCGGCTCGAGAGGTTCGCCGGTGGCGATACGAATCTGCTCGGCTACGAGGTCGATGCCCGTGACCAGCTCTGTCACCGGATGCTCGACCTGCAGGCGCGTGTTCATCTCGAGGAAGTAGACCTCCTCGTCCGTCACCAGGAACTCGACCGTGCCCACCGATCGATAGTTGCACCCGGCGGCAATGGCCAGTGCGCGTTCGGCAATGACCTCTCGCACTCCGATCTCGAGGCCGATCGCCGGGGCCTCTTCAATCAGTTTCTGATTGCGGCGTTGCGTGCTGCAGTCGCGTTCCCCATAGAAGACGCCGTTTCCGTGAGCGTCGCACGCGATCTGAGCCTCGATGTGGCGTGGACGGACCAGGAAGCGCTCAACGTACAGCTCGGGATTGGAGAAAGCAGCTGCTGCCTCTCTGGCAGCCGAGTTGAAGGTGGCCGTGACGTCATCGCCGGCCCGGATGAGCCGCATCCCGCGCCCACCTCCTCCGCCCGAGGCTTTGATGAGGACCGGTAGCCCGAACTCGCGGATGAAAGCGGTCACCTCGTCCGGGCTGATGACCGGATCGAGCATGCCGGGCACCGGCCGCGCCCGCGCCTGTTCGGCTGTGCGGCGGGCTGCCAGTTTGTCGCCCATGAGCTCGATGGCGTCGGCGGGCGGGCCCACCCAGATCAGACCGGCCTCCTCCACGGCTCGGGCAAATGCGCCGTTCTCGGACAGAAACCCGTAGCCGGGATGGACCGCATCCACCCCTGCGTCGCGAGCGGCGGCGATGATGGCATCCTGGTTGAGGTAGGAGTCGGTGGCGTGTGCCCCTCCGATGAATCTCGCCTCATCCGCAAACTCGGGGTGGAGCCCGTGCCGATCGGCCTCCGAGTAGACAGCGACCGTTCGAATCCCGAGCTCCCGGGCTGTCCGCGCGATCCGAACGGCGATCTCACCCCGGTTTGCAATCAAGAGTGAGTCGAGTCCGGGCATGACTAGAGCGGCAGGTTGCTGTGCTTCTTGGGGGGGAGCTTCTCTCGCTTCGTCTCCAGCGCCGCGAGGCCGCGCACCAAACGGTCCCGGGTGTCGCGCGGCATGATCACCTCGTCGACCAGACCGTGTTCAGCCGCGACATACGGATTGGAGAACGTCGCCTCGTATTCGGCCGTGAGCCGAGCTCGTTCGGCCTCCGGGTCGGGGGAGTCGGCGATCGCCCGCCGGTGGATGATGTTGACTGCGCCGGCGGCGCCCATCACTGCGATCTCGGCTGTGGGCCACGCAAAGACCAGGTCTGCTCTCACGCCCCGCGAGTTCATCACGACGTAAGCACCGCCGTAGGCCTTGCGGGTGATGACGGTGATCTTGGGCACGGTGGCCTCGGCGTAGGCGTAGAGCAGCTTTGCGCCGCGCCGGATGATGCCACGGTGCTCCTGTTCCACGCCCGGTAGAAAACCGGGTACATCGACGAACGTGACCAACGGGAGATTGAACGCGTCGCAGAATCTGACGAAGCGTGCTCCCTTCTCGGCGGCGGCGATGTCGAGAGTGCCGGCGAAAGTGGCGGGCTGGTTGCCGACAATGCCCACGCTGCGGCCTGCGATGCGACCGAACCCCACGACGATGTTCTTGGCGTAGTCGCGATGGACTTCATAGAACTCGCCGGCATCGACGATGGCACGGATCGCTCCTGTCATGTCGTAGGGCTGATTTGGTGAATCGGGGATCAGCTCGTCGAGGGAGGCCGGATCGTTATCCGGTGCAGGCTCGAAGCGCGGGGCCATCACCTGGTTGTTGTCAGGCAAGAATGACAGCAGATATCGCACCTCCTCCAGAGCGGCGGGCTCGTCGGCTGCCACGAAGTGGGTGACGCCCGATCGCTCGGCGTGGGCGGCCGCACCGCCGAGATCTTCCATTGTCACGTCCTCGCCGGTCACCGCTTTGATGACATCGGGGCCGGTGATGAAGAGGTGGCTGGTTCCTTCGACCTGATATACGAAGTCGGTGAGGGCCGGCGAATACACGGCTCCGCCGGCGCAGGGGCCCATGATCACCGAGATCTGCGGGATCACGCCCGAGGCCCGCACGTTGCGCTCGAAGATCTGCCCATATCCGTCGAGGGACAGCACGCCTTCCTGGATGCGGGCGCCACCCGAGTCTTTGAGCCCGATGATGGGAGCCCCCGTGCTCATGGCCAAATCGAAGACCTTGCAGATCTTGGAGGCGGTGGCGGCGCCGAGCGAGCCACCGAATTTGGTGAAGTCCTCGGCGTACACGTACACCTTGCGACCGTTGATGGTCCCCCAGCCGGTGACGACCGCATCTCCCCAGGGTCTGCTGGTTCCCGTTCTCAGACCCGTCGATTGGTGTCGTACGAACGCGTCGATCTCGCTGAAGGACCCTGTGTCCAGCAGGACGTCGAGGCGCTCGCGTGCTGTGAGCTTGCCACGATCGTGCTGCCGGCGGATGGCAGCCTCGCCGTAACCGATGGCTTCCTGGGCGAGCTCGGCGAATTCCTCCTGGCGCTTCTTTGTGCTCATTTCGTGTCTAAGGTCACCTTGTTCGCGGCGTCGGCTCGGTCTTGCGGGAATCTGTATGCACACAGATTACGAATTCGTCTATCTCGACTCGGTTGGCTCGACCCAAGACGAGGTTAGAGAGCGGTTGGGTTCGTCACCAGTCGCCGTTGCCGCCTCCCGCCAGACGAGAGGTCGGGGACGGCGCGGAAGCCAATGGGACAACGCCGATGCGGCCCTCGCCTTGTCCGTCGGGTTTGCGACGACATGGCCGCTGGAGCTTCGGCCGGTGATGACGTTGACGGCGGGCGTGGTGGTGGCCGAGGCTCTGTTGTCGTATCGAGTCGTCGGATTGAAGTGGCCCAACGATCTGGTGGATGAGTCCGGCCTCAAGCTCGGCGGGATTCTCACCGAATCTGACGACGGATTCGGATCGAAGGTGATCGTGGGTATCGGGTTGAACCTGGCCTGGAATGGAGCTCCTCCTGCCGGATGGTCGGCCGTGGGCGGCAGCTGGAACGCCGGCGCAAAGCAGGAGTTGTGTCACGCGATCGTTCGCGGCCTGCTCGACGGCCTTCGTACACCTGGCAGCTGGCCCCGGGAGCGCTATCGCCAACTCTGTTTCACGCTCGGGACCGATATCCGGTGGGAGCCGGATGGGGCCGGACGCGCCGTCGATGTGGCTCACGACGGAGGGCTCGTCGTCGCCACCCGCGACGGACAAATCACCCTGAGGTCCGGGGCCGTGTGGTCTGTGAGCAGCGCTACTCTTCCGACACCCCGAGCTGGAAGCCACCGTGACCGTTCTTAAAGGTGAGGGCACCCACGACATTCTCTACGGATCGACGTCGATCAATCTGGGCACGCGCTCGAACCCCGCCTATTTGGCGCGCCCGGACGTCGGGGGGCTGTTCCCCACCGTGATCGTCGCCCACGACCGGCCCGGAGTTGCGAGCTGGCTGAAGGACCTCGCTCGCAAATTTGCCCGTCATGGCCTATCCGTCGTCGTCCCCGATCTCTACCGGGGTGCTCCGCGTCCCAGCTGGCGAGAGGAACGCCCGCTGCCGCCCTGGCCGGGGCCGGATCAGGTATATCGCAGCCTGATCGACGCCTACCGCTTCGCCGAGTCCGAGGACACACCATGGGCGTCTGGTGATCGGATCGTTGTGATCGGAATCGGAGAAGGTGGCGAAGCGGCCATCCGGTTTGCCGTTGAAGTCCCGGACGCGGCCGGCCTGATTCTGATCGGGGCCGCCCTCGACGAATCCACCGTGCCGGTGCCGATTCTCGGCCTGTATGGAGCAGAAGACCCGGCGCTGGAGGCAACGCTCCGCGTGCCTCACATGGAGCTGGTGACATACGGCGGGGTGAAGAGCCGCTTCCTCGACGACAACAGCGATGATTTCGACCGCCCGGCGTCACTCGATGCGCTTGATCGCATCGTCGCTTTCGTTGAGGGAGTGGCCGGTCGTGGTGGCTGAGAGTTCCCAGTTCGCGATTCATCCGTGGTTGAAGCGATCCCTGGTCTTCATGCTCGTGCTCGCCAACGTCGTGGTGGTGGCAGCGTTGTATTGGGTCTGGCAGATCCGGGAAACCGTGGACGATTCGATTCCGACCATCCCGGCCGACGAGCTCCCAGCCCTTCTGGGCGACGAAGCCTCGCAGGATGAGCCGCTCGTCGTGCTGCTGGTCGGTAGCGACACTCGCGAGGGTTTGACCGACGACATCGAAGGGGAGTTCGGCGATTTCCCCGGCGAGCGAGCCGATGTGATCATGCTGCTGCGGTTCGACCGCGATCAGGGCCTGATGCAGCTTGTCAGCCTTCCCCGCGACCTCAAGGTTCCCCGGCTCGGCGGCAATGGCTTCGAGAAGATCAATGCAACGTACACCCGGGGCGCCAACGCCCTCGTGGAGACGGTCACCGACCTATCGGGTATCGGGATCAACCACTACATCGAGATCGACTTCGTCTCCTTCGTCTCGATCGTCGACGCGCTGGGCGGCGTCGAGCTGTATTTCCCGTACCCCGCTCGTGACCTGAAATCCGGTCTGTCGGTGGATTCGGGAAACCACCTCCTCTCGGGAGACCAGGCGCTGGCGTTCGCCCGCAGCCGGAGTTACCAGCAGCTGATCGACGGGGAATGGACAGGCGTGGTGGGAACCGACCTCGAGCGGACCGGGCGCCAACAGCAGCTCATCTTTGCGATCCTCAACCAGGTCAAGAAGCCGGACAATCTTCTCGGGATGCAGAGCCTCATCGGTGCGCTCGGCCCCGAGATGACGACGGACAGCGCATTGGACTTCAATACCCTGGTCGACCTGGCATGGGACTTCCGTGACTTTTCGACGGAGAACCTCGATGCGGCGACCCTCCCCGTCGATTTCGAAGGGGTCACGTTCGTCGTGGCGAGAGAACCGGAGGCGAGCCGGGTCTTTGCGGCAATGGCGGCCGGCCAGCCGCTCTCGACGGCGGCGGCCGCGACCCCTCGCATCACGATCCTCAACGCGAATGGACGGGAGGGAGCGGCAGCCGCAGCCGGCGACCTGCTCGCCACCCATGGCTACCTGGCCGAAACCGACAACTCCCCCGAGTCGATGGCCGAGACGCTGGTCGTGGCCCGCGCCGGATGGTACGGAGAGGCCCAGGACATCGTCTCCGTATTGGGCATCGGCTCGGCGGTCGACGGCGTCGTTCCCAACGGGTCGGACATCGTTGTGTATCTTGGGAGGGATGCAACGGCATTTGGTGCCGGCGTTTGAGATCGCTCACCGGATCGCTCACCGGATCGCTCACCGGATCGAGTGTGGCCGGTCGCGGGGCGGTTGGGGGTCCGGCTTCCGGCTCTCCACACCGCCACCCTCCACACAATCGGCCAGGCAATCGGCACGGCCGATGACGCAATCGAACGGGCAACCGGCACCGCATTCTCCACGGCATGCACGAGGCTGGTACGATCGCACTCGATACGAGCTGGTAAGGGAGCTCTCAATGAGGGGGAAATGCTTGCCGAAACAACTTCGGCGGGCACGCGCGCAGGAAGTGGTGTGATGGACATAGCGGTTATCGGAGCGGGATACGTTGGTCTCGTGCAGGCGGCCGGCTTGAGCTCACTCGGCCATCGTGTTCGGGTCGGCGAGGCCAACGCCGGAAAACTCGAGACGTTGCGAGCCGGCAAGGTCCCGTTCTACGAGGCAGGCCTGGAAACGCTGCTGGCAGACGGGCTGGCAACCGGCCTGCTTTCTTTCCACCACGACAATCTGGAGGCGGTCGCCCATGCGCGAGTCGTCTTCATCGCACTGCCTACGCCGCAGGACGACGATGGCAGCGCTGACACCTCGTACATCGAGGCGGCGCTCGAGGGATTCGGTGCCCACCTGACCGAGCGTGCACTGGTCGTCCTCAAATCAACCGTTCCTGTGGGCTCGGTCGCCAGATTCCAGAAGCAGCTCGACGACATGGGCGCAGACGTCGTCGTGCTGTCGAACCCCGAGTTTCTCCGCGAAGGGAGCGCCGTTGGTGACTTCCAGCATCCAGATCGGATCGTCATCGGGACACGGGACCAGCAGGCAGCCGAGACCATGATCGAGCTCTACAGTGGGCTGCAGGCCCCGGTCGTCGTCACGGACCCGGCCTCCTCCGAGATGATCAAATACGCCTCCAACGCCTATTTGGCAGCCCGAATCACCTACGCCAACGCCATCGCCAATCTCTGCGAAGCGGTGGGTGCCGATGTGAAGGACGTTCTGAAGGGCATGGGGTATGACCGCCGAATCGGCTTTCATTTCCTCAACCCGGGACCTGGCTACGGTGGCAGTTGCTTCCCGAAAGACACCCGGGCGCTGGTCGCCATCGCCGACTCCGCCGGGTACGACTTCTCCCTCCTCAAAGGGGTGATCGAGGTCAACCATCAGCAGCACGTTCGCATGCTGGAAAAGGTCATCGGCATGCTCGGGGGTGACGTCGACGGCAAACGAATCGGACTGTGGGGTCTTGCGTTCAAGGCCGGCACCGATGATCTTCGTGATTCGCCTGCGATGTTCCTCGCCCAGGCGTTGCAGGAGGCGGGAGCGATCGTGACCGCCTTCGATCCCCAGGCCGAGAGCCCGGAGGTCAAGCAGGTGGAATCGCCGGTGGAAGCCGCCCGCGACGCCCATTTGCTGCTGATTGCGACCGAGTGGCCCGAGTTCCAGGGTGTGGACATGCACGAGATCCATGGTGTGATGGCGGCGGCCAACATCGTCGATGCGCGCAACATGCTGGATCCGCGTGAGATGCACCGTCTCAATTTCAACTACGTCGGCGTAGGCAGATGACGCGTGCGCTCGTTACGGGCGGCGCCGGATTCCTTGGCCGCAACCTCTGTGAGCGGCTGCTGGGGGATGGATTAGAGGTCATTGTTCTCGACAACTTCTCGAGCCCCAGCCCGCTTGGGGTGCCGGAGGGAGTGAACCTGGTGGAGGGATCGGTCGTCGACCCGCCCAATCTGCCCGGTCCTTTCGAACACATCTACCACCTGGCGTCGCCGGCGTCTCCTCCCCGTTACCTGCTCGATCCGATCGGCACGATGCGTACGGGTGCCGAGGGTACCCAGCGAATGCTGGAACTGGCCGTGCGCGACCATGCGACCCTCACCTTCGCCTCTACCAGCGAGATCTACGGCGATCCGCTCGAGCACCCCCAACACGAGTCGTACTTCGGGAATGTGGACATCACGTCCCCGCGAGCTTGTTACGACGAGGCCAAACGCTACGCCGAAGCGCTCGTTCACGCCTATCACCGCAGCGGACGGCACACGAAGACTCACGTGATGCGGATCTTCAATACGTACGGCCCGGGGATGTCTCCCGACGACGGACGGGTGGTGTCGAACTTCCTGGTGCAGGCGATCCAGGGCAAGCCCTTCACGATCCAGGGTGACGGGAGCCAGACCCGATCCTTCTGTTACGTCGATGACCTGATCGAGGGCATCGTGCGCCTTTCCCGCAGTGAGGTGCACGAGCCGGTCAACCTGGGCAACCCGAATGAGATCACCATGCTCGAACTGGCAGAGAAGATCGCCCACATCGCAGGCGATCCCGGCCGGAGGTTTGTCGATCTGCCCCAGTCGGATCCCAAGGTCCGCCGCCCCGACATCTCGAAGGCGAGGGAGTTGCTCGGTTGGGAACCGGCGGTCGACCTCGACGATGGGCTGGTCGAGACCCACCAGTACTTCAAGCAGGTCCTGGCCGGGTGATCCGGCAAGCGGTGCTCCTGGTCGGCGGCCGTGGCACCCGGGTGTGGCCGTTGACCGATACTGTTCCCAAGGGGCTGCTGCCGGTGGCCGGCATCCCGTTCATCGAACTCCAGTTCCGCCTTCTGGCCGAGGTGGGGGTCGAAGAGGTGATTCTCGCAATCGGGACCAGCCATGAGGCAGCCTGGCGCGAGTACGCCGAGGGCAAGAACAACCCCACGGTGAGCCTGGCTGTGGAGCGGTCAAAGCTGGACACGGCCGGGCCGCTCGTCGCCGTTCGCGATCGGCTCGATGAACGCTTCCTCGTCCTGAACGGGGATGTCGTGCTCGAGGGAAGCCTCGGTCAATTCGTCGCCGACGCCCCTGACCTGCCGGCAGTTCTGTCGCTGGTCGGTGTCGAAGACACGAGTGCCTATGGTGTCGTCGTGACGGATCAGACGGGTCGGGTCGAGCGCTTCATCGAGAAACCGCCGGCCGGCAGCGCGCCCACCAACAAGGTGAACGCAGGGATGTACTTGATTCACCGGAACGTGTTCGATGGGTACCCCGAGGGCCAGCTGTCGTTTGAGCGGACGGTCTTTCCTTCGCTGGTCGAGGCCGGCCAGCTCGGTGGGGTCGAGATCGAAGGCGTGTGGCTGGACATCGGCACCATCCCGTTGTACCTCAAGGCCCATGCTGATGTCGCGACCGGCCGATCCCGCCTGGTCGCGATGGACCCGCCTCACATGGATGCCGGTGCGATCATCAAAGGTGACGTGGGAGGGGCCTGGAACTACTGCGGCGAGGGGGCCACCATCGAGGAGGGGGCCACGGTTGCCGAATCAGTGATTTTGCCCGGGGCGAAAGTCCGGGCCGGCTCCGTCGTGCGGCAAGCCGTCATCGGCTGGGATGCCGAGATCGACGGGGCGCGGGTCCTGGATGATGCCATCGTGGGAAGCAATGCCTCCATCGGGTCGGGCTGTGAGCTCGCCCGAGGAGCCCGGATCGCCCCCGGATCGGTGCTCGGTCCCAGGTCGGTAACCTTCACGCCGCCATCATGAGAACTTCCCTGATCACCGGCGGAGCCGGATTCATCGGCTCCCACCTCGCCGACCGCCTCGTGGCGGACGGCCACCGGGTGGTCGTAGTCGACAACCTGGTGAAGGGTCGGATGGACCGCCTCGAGTCGGCTCTGTCAGGCGGGGCCCGGATGGTCGAGATGGACATCACCGCCCCCGAGATCGATGATGTGTTTGCCGAGGTGCGACCGGATTGGCTCTTCCACCTGGCTGCCCAGAGCGCGGTCCGGCCCTCCGTCGACGATCCGATCTTCGACGCCACCGTCAACATCCTGGGAACCGTCAACCTGCTCGAAGCCGCCCGCAAATATGGGACCGAGCGGATCGTATTCGCCTCTTCGGGAGGCGCTATCTACGGCGAGGTCACGGAACCAGCGACCGAGAACGATCCCAAACACCCCGACAGCCCGTATGGGATCTCCAAGAAGGTCGCCGAGGACTATTTCCGGTTCTATCGCGAGCAATACGGACTGGACTACATGGCGATGGCGCTGGCAAATGTCTACGGTCCCCGCCAGGATCCATATGGCGAGGCCGGCGTCGTTGCGATCTTCGCCCGGTTGATGCTGGACGGCAAGACACCCACCATCAACGGCGACGGAAGCCAGCAGCGGGATTATGTCTTTGTCACCGACGTGATCGACGCCTTTGTGCGCGCGGGAACCACAGGGGGCGGGGAGCTTCTGAACATCGGCACCGGTGTCGCCACTTCCGTCAGCGAGTTATACGACGCCCTCGCCACTGCGACCGGTTTTGTGGGCGAGCCGGTCCACGGCCCCGCCAAGGCCGGGGACCTCGCCCGGAGCGTCATCGATCCCTCCCGGGCCATTCGGCATCTCGACTGGCACCCGTCCGTCACGCTGGACGAGGGGATCGGCGCCACCGTCGATTGGTTTCGGGACCAGGGCTAGAGAAAGAGGTCTTCGCTCGGAGGACGAACGAGGTCGGCTGCCCTCCCGGATGCCTGATGGCCCGGTTGGACAAACCGCGTCAGCCCCCTTACCACGGCCACCGGGACGAATTCGGCCTTGCCCATCACCAGATCGGCGGCGGCTGCGATTTCGTCGACGATCGCCACCTCGGTGACCTGCAGAGGCCGCCCTGTATGGTCGGCCCGCCCCCGGTGGTCGTCGAGGACCTCCACACCGGCTGACCCGATGGCGACATCGACGAGACCTCGGCGCCAGGCTCGCCCGAAGGTGTCGGTCACCACTACTGCGAGCTCCACGCCGAATCTGCGGACCAGCGCGTGCCGCAGGCCGGCGGCCGATCCGTCCGGGTCGATCGGGAGCAGCACAACATCATCTCCAGGCACGTTCGAGCGGTCCACGCCGGCATTGGCGCAGATGAACCCGTGGCGGGTGCGAGCGATGAGGAGATCTCCTCGCCGCCGCACGATGTCGACTGCTTCGGATTCGACGATCGAGGCCACCGCTCCGTCTGGCGGCCGGGCAAGCCTGCCTTCGGCCTTGGAGACGATCTTGTGCGTGACAACGACAACGTCCCCGTCTTCCAGGCCGGCCAGCTGATCCGCGATCGCGGTGGCGATCACCGCGCCCAGGTCGGACCCGGGAACGATTTCGCCGATCCCGCGGATGGCGAACACTTCGAGGTCGGCGCTCATGTCCAAAACCCCACAAACCAAGAACCGAAGTCAGCACTGCGGGCCGGTGTGTCGAGCATGGTGTCGCGCACCAACGTCTCGAACGGCCCGTGCGGCGGGTCGGCATCGACCACGAGGTGGGTCAACAGGTCCGCGTAACAGTCCGCCACCCCGGCGTGGGAAACCTCATAGCCGAGAGACGCCATGACCCGGTCGGTCGGGCCCTTGACCGGCGCTCCTCCCACGAGCGGGCTCACGGCCAGGACCGTGCCGGCCCCTGCGACAGCGGCCCGGATCGGTTCGATGGCGAGGATCGGCCAGATGGAGAGAGGCGGGTTGCTCGGTGCTATCACCACCACATCGGCTTCAGCGATCGCTTCGACCACACCGGGGGCGGCGTCGGCGGCGTCGGCGCCGAAGAACTCGAGGCCGGTCACGGTGGGAGCTGCCTGATGCTTCACGAAGTACTCCTGGAAGCTGAGCCGCCCCAATTCGGCCGTGGTCACCCGTGTAGGAAGCCGCTGGTCGGTCGCCGGAAAGATTGCAGCCGGGATGTTCAGCTGCTTGACGATGTCGCCGGTGATCGCCGACAGAACATCGCCGGCTGCCCGCCGTTGTGTCCTGAGCAGGTTCAGGCCGAGATCCCGGTCTCCGAGGCGAAACGTCGTATCGATCCCCAGCATTGCCAGGGTGGCCATGGCGTGGAAGGTGTCCTCGCGGCGCCCCCACCCCTCTGGGCCCTCGAGTCCGGCGAGGGTGTAGGTGACCGAATCCAGGTCGGGTGAGACGTCGAGGCCGTAGATCGTCTCGTCATCTCCCACATTGACGATGACGGAGAGTCGGGCCACCGGCGCCAACGCCCGAGCCATGCGGGCGCCTCCCACCCCGCCTGCCAGGAGCGCCACACGAAGGTCGTTGCGTCTCATGGGGTTTGTCTCAAGAATTGGTCCAATGCCCTCTGTGTCCTTTGCCCCACCGCTGGCAACGTCCGTTGCTGCCGTTGTGATGCTATCCGGTGAAGATCCTGCCCCCGCCGTGGCTGGTACGGTCCGCCAGACGTACGCCGTCGATCAGGTTGCAACGATCGCCCACGGGCGCCTGGCCGACATTCTCGGTGTTGTCGACGACTCCGTCACCCACGTGTGGTTGCTTGACGGTTCCACAGAACCACATCCAGATGCACTCGAGGCGTTGCTGCATGAAATGGCCCGCCTCGATGCCGACGTCGTCGGAAGCAAGGGGCTCAACGCCGGCGATCAGAACCAACTGGACTCCGTCGGCTTTTCTACGGACGTGTTGGGCGAGACACACCGGGGCTTCGATCCGGGTGAGCTGGACCAGGAGCAGTACGACGTGGTGCGGGACATCGGCTACGTGTCGGCCGCTTCTCTCCTCGTGCGCCGCGGGGCGCTCTCATCGGTGGGCGGCTTTGATGGCCGATTGGACCCGGAGAGCGCCTCGCTGGACCTCTGCCAGCGGATTCGTTTGACGGGCGGACGGATCGTTGTCGCTCCGTCGTCCGAGGTCGTGGTTTCAGAGGAGTTCCGCCGCGGAGCCCCCTTCTGGCGGCGGGAGGCCGGACGGCTGCGCGCCATCATGAAGGCCTACAGCCCGGTGACCCTGGCGTGGGTTCTGCCGATGGCGTTGCTGGTGGGGCTGATTGACGGCGTGCTGAGCCCATTGCGGCGTCGGTTCACGCTGCCGGGATTCCTGGCTGCCTTGGCCTGGAACGTCGTTCATCTCCCCGAGACCCTCCGGCAGCGAAGGGCGATTGGTCGCTCTGTCGGCGACGAGGAGCTCTTCCGCTACCAGCGGAGGGGCTCGCTGCGCATGAGCCAGGTGGCCGGTTCCATCGCCGGGCTCTTCAGCTCGACGCCGCTGGCCCGCAATGTGGCGACGCTGGTCGATTCGGGGGAAGAGGCGCTGGTGCGTCCATCGTGGATCTGGCCCGCCGGGATCGTGGCGACGGTCCTGATCGGTACCAGATCGCTGTTTCGCTTCGGCCTCCCGACCGCGGGGTACACGATGCCGCTCGACAACTCAGCCCTGGATGTGTTGCGCGCCTATGCCGGAGGGTGGAATGTCGCCGGACTGGGAAGCCCGGAGCCGTATCGCCCGGGTGTGGCGATCAGCGCTGTCGGCCAGATCCTGATGTTGGGCAGCCCCACCGTGGGGGGTTGGTTCTTGACGGTCGTGGCCACCCTCGCCGCGGCGGCCGGCATGGCTCGCTTGTTGGATGCGATGGGGGTCGGGGTCGCCGGGCGTTACTCCGGAGCCTTGTTGTACGTACTCGGGCCGGCCGCCTGGACCATCGCACAAGCAGGTGGGTGGCCGACGATGATGGCGGCAGGAGTCATTCCGTGGGTGGTGCACCTGGGGGTTCGCCGGCCCAAGGGCTTGTGGGATGTCGTGTCGAGACTGGCCATCATGGCACTGCTGACCGCCGTTGCTGCCGGGTATACCGTCCCCGCCCTCGTCATTCCGACGATCATCCTCGTGATCCTCACATTGGTGGAGCCGGGCCGGGGCGGATTCCCGGTCGCGATGGGCTCTCTGAGCGCCGTGGCAGCGCTTCCCCTCCTGCTGCCCTGGATCGGCCTGCTCGGAACATATGACGTGTTGTCGCGTGCCGGCCACGACCTGCATTGGTCACCCAATACCTGGATGGTGATCACCCTCGGCCTCGTCTTCGTGCTGGCGGTGGCGTTTGGATCGTATCGAGCTGTTCGGCTGGCCGGGTGGGGAGGGTTGTTGGCCGCCCTGGCCGCCGTGGCATCTCGCAACTCGCATCGAGAGTTTCTCGGCAGCGAGATCGGACTCGAAACCTCGCTGGCAGCCATCATGGTCGCCTCATTTGGCATCGCCCTTATCGCGGCGGCCGGTCTGATGGAAACCCGTGTCGGCTTCTCTTGGATCAAGTGGGTGGCCGGGCTGGCGGTCGTTGTCCTCGCCGTGGCGGTCTTGCCGTATCTTTTCACGGGACGAGGCGGCCTTCCCGGCCATGACTACGACCGTCTCGTCCGGTTCACGGAGAGGGACGCGGGCATTGCGGCCGATGGGAGTTCACGCATCCTGCTCGTGGGCAGCCCGGCGACGATTCCCGGTGACAGCCGACGTCTCAGTGAGGGGCTGCGATATCGAGTCGTCTCAGCGCCGTCGCCAACGCTGTCAGAGCTGTGGTTGGCGTCCGATCGCATCGGCGATGGCGAACTCGAGCGAGCGCTGAACCGCATCCTCGATGGAAGCACCATTCGCGGCGGAGCCGAACTCGCCCCATTTGGTATCAGGTGGATCATCGCCACCAGCCCCAACCAGCTGACACCCTGGCTGCGAGGCCAACTCGATCTCGCCGAGCTGGGCCAGGCTCCCGACGGCGCGTTCGAGATCGAGCCCTGGATCTCCCGGGCAGTCGATGATCGCGGCGTGCGATGGCAATTCGAGATGCCCGACTACGTGTTGAGGGGCGACGGCCCGGTCGGAACCGCGTTGCGGATTGCGGAAAACGCCGACGCTCGCTGGGACCCGGATGAGTTCCGGCAAGACGATTGGGCCGGCATCGTCGCCTTGGAGGGAGAACGACGCGTCGTCTACCAGGGTTCGGGCGTGCTCCGCAATCTGACGTGGCTGGCGGTCCTGGTGGGCGCCCTGTACGTGATGATCGCAGCGATGGCCAGGCGAGCGTCGTTGCGCCGTGAGCCGCTGTGATCTACCGCGCCGTTCTCATCGCAGTAGTGGTGATCGTATCGGGGATCGCCTGGGTGTCGTTGCCCGTGGCTGCCCCGGTTGATGACGAAGTGCCGCCGACTCTCGGCACGGTTCAATCGGGCGTCCTCTATTGCGTGGGATCCGGGGTAGAAGCGGCGACCGCGTTTCAAGCGCTGGCGGGTACCGCGGCAACCTCGCTCATTTCCCTGCTCGACTCCAACGTCATCGTTGACACCGCCGAGTTCTCACAGGAGAACGCAGCGACAGCCTCCTTCACCCCTGCTGGGCAGCTGTTCGGCGGCGGGGCTGTCATCGAGGTGTCTTCGCCCCAGGCCGGCGCCGCCTGGATCAGCGAAGGTCCGACGCGGGCAACCGCCACCACCTGCTACCCGGAGGCCCGAAGGACGTGGTCGCTGTACGGGGGCGCCATCGGCGCCCAGGACCGGCTGGTATTGCGGCTCATGAATCCCCTGTTGTCGAGCGCCAAGGCCGACATTCGAGTCAGCACCGAATTCGGGCCCGAACCGATCACCGACCTCGAGGCGATCGGCGTGGCGCCGCGAGATGTGATCGAGATCCCGTTGCACGAGGTGTTGGGTCAGCGGGTGATGGTCAAGGTCGAGGTCGAGGTGAACGAGGGGCGGCTGCTCCCCGCCATCGTCTCGACCACCCCCAACGGCATTGCCACCTGGCCCGCCGGACATGCGGCACCCGAGTGGTACCTTCCGACCGTGCGCGTGGGCGGCGTGGTCGGCGATATCGTCGTCACCAATCCGCGGCGCGAGCAGGTGGAGGTCGAGTTCACAGGGATCGATTCCAGCGGGGTGTCCGGCGAGGTGACGGAGCTGCTCGAACCAAACGGCCACACCGTCCTCCCGTCGTCTGCTCTCGGTGCGGTGGTTTTGGCGGCCCGAATCTCGTCGTCGAGCCCGGTGATCGTGTCGCTGGTGGGCGACAGCGAATCGGGCCGTTTCGGCGACGTGGCGGTTGCCGAGCCAGTCGAGCGCTGGATGGTGGCCGGCCCGGCCCGGGCGGGTGCAGTGGACGTCTGGATCTTCAATCCCAGTGGCACCGAGGCCCAGGTCTCCGTCGGAGAAGGCGCCGCCCGGCGTTCGGTGCGGGTGTCACCGGGGACGGCGGCCCACGTGACGACCGAGGCGCCGGATGGGGTGCTCGTCGTGTCCGATGTCCCCATCGCCGTCTCATGGTCGACCCAGGGACGGCTGTCGTTGTCCGGCGCCTGGCCGTTCGGGGAGGAGTAGGCGGCGCCAATGGCATCCATCGACGGGCGAAGTCGTCTACCGTGGATCCGGGAGGAGGGCCATGGCGCTCGACGTTGAGATGTTGGACTGGGTGCGGGAACTCGATGAGGCAGATCTCCGTCGTCTGGCGATGATCATCAGTGCCCGCCTCGGGACGGTTGGTCCGGGCGTGGACCCGGGCATCAACGTCGGATTCCGGGCCCAGACGGTGCGCTGTGGAAAGCCGGATTGCTCTTCGTGCCCGCACGGTCCCTACTGGTACGCATACTGGCGTGAAGACGGCAAGGCGAAGTCCCTCTATCTCGGCAAGCTCGACGAATCCGAGCTGGAGGCCGTGGCGCGGGAAAAGCAGGTGCCCGGGTATGCTGGCGAGTGATGACTAGCAAGCAGCCGTGCCAAGACTGTGGCAACACGAAGACCACCGAAATCGACCTGAGCCTGGCTGACGGCACGGAGATCACGTTCGTGTCGTGCGCCAACTGCGAGGCTCGTTGGTGGGACAAGGGGGGACGCCGCGTGAAGCTACAGAAGGTCTTGGACCTGGCTCGCAAGGCTTCCACGTAGTCCCCTCCTGCCCAAAGGACGTTTGATGACAGCCCTGTCTTCGAATGCATCCTCTGGCCCGCGTTGGTGGCCCGACCTCCGGCGGCCGCGCGCCATGGCCGCACTCGTCCTGGCTTTGCTGACTCTGGTCGTGTTCGTCGTGGTCCAGCCGTGGGAGATCTTCAAGAACACGACGCCGACCGGGGGCGACATGGGCGCCCACGTGCTCGTGCCGGCGTACCTGCGAGACGTGTTGCTACCCCAGGGCCGAATCGCAGGCTGGAGCAACGATTGGTTCGCGGGATTTCCGATCCTGTATTTCTACTTTCCGCTGCCGGCGCTGCTCATCGTCGCACTGGACGTCGTTCTCCCGTATGGAGTGGCGTTCAAGCTTGTGGCGGTCGGTGGCTTGTTGCTGATGCCCGTCGGGTCCTATGTTCTGGCGCGAGGGATCGGTGCATCCCGTCCGGTGGCGACTGTGGCAGCGGCCGCCGGGACCGGGTTTGTTTTCCTCGAGAGTTATGCGATCTTCGGGGGCAACATCAAGTCGACCATGGCGGGCGAATACTCCTTCTCGTGGTCCATGGCCTTCTCGCTGCTGTATCTCGGTTTCATCATCGACGACGCCCGGCGGGGTCGCGGTTTTCGAGCGAGGTCAGCGTTCGCTCTCGCTGCCATGGCGCTGACCCACGTCATCACGACCATGCTCGTGGCACCTGCCTCACTTCTACTGCTCTGGTACCCGAATCGGCTCGGTCGCCTCGTGACGTGGCTCACCGGTTTTGCGCTTTCTGCGTTCTGGACGATCCCGCTGTTGATGAACATCTCGTACACGACCGACATGAATTGGGTGCCACTACGTTTCTTCGGGTCACCCGAAGCGGGTGGCCCCCTGCCAACGGAGCTGTGGCTGGTTCTCCCGGTGGCGGTGGCGGGTGTTCTCGTCGCGGCGTGGAAGCGGTACACGATCGCTCCCTTGCTCGCCATCGGTCTGGCACCGGTCATCGCGTACCCGTTCCTCGAGGGGAAGCTGTGGAACGGCCGGTGGCTCCCGTACTTCTTCTACATGGTCGTCTTCTTCGCGGGGTTGGCCATCGGGGCAGCCACCGTAGGCGCCGCCCGCAGGTGGTTTGGCTCCAACCGATCGTGGGCGTGGATCACGCTGGCGGCCGCCACGGTCGTGGTGCTCCCGTTCGTCATCGGATCCCAAAGCGCACCAGGCTGGGCGAACTGGAACTTCTCCGGATACGAGGCCAAGCCCGACTATGCGGAGTATGCGACGCTGATGGAGACCATCGACAACCTCCCGCCCGGACGTGTCATGTGGGAAGCGAACAACGACCTCAACCGGTATGGCACGCCGATGGCGCTCATGCTGACCCCGTTCTGGAGCGACGGGCACCCATCGATGGAGGGGTTGCTGTTCGAGTCGTCCCTGACTACTCCCTTCCATTTCCTGAATGCAGCCGAGATGAGCCAGGCCCCATCGAATCCGATCCCGGGATTGCCGTACAACGGTTTCGACCTGGATCGGGCCCTCACGCGCATGGACCTGTTCAACGTCTCGTATTACGTGACCTTCACCGAGGAGGCGACCAACGCCGCTCTCGCCCATCCGGAGTACGAACTGATCGCCAACCCGGCGCCCTTCTCGGTTTTTGCGCTGCCGGCCAGTGAGCTGGTGGTGGTCGCCGAGTTCACGCCGAGCGTATTTGAGGCTCCCGAGACCGGGCTGGCGGGCCGGATCGAAGGCCTCGTCACCGACCCCGACACCGTTGCCTTCGATGACGTGGCGATCGACTGGTATGCAGATCCGGCGAACACCCCGTACTGGCTGGCCTCCCAGGGGCCGCCGGCCTGGCCCCGGGTAGACGAGACGCTGGCGGGCCTCCGGGAAGCTCCTCCTGTCGCCCGCGCCGGCGAAGTCAGCGGGGTGGTTCTAGAAGATCACCACATCTCGTTCGAGACGACCGCCATCGGCGTCCCCCATCTCGTCAAGGTGTCCTACTTCCCCAATTGGGAGGCCGAGGGAGCGGCCGGACCGTATCGCGCCGCCCCCGCCTTCATGGTCGTGATCCCGACGGCGGAGCGGGTAACGCTCCGGTTTGCCCGTTCGGAAGCCGAGACAGGCGGCACGGCATTGACGATCGCCGCCGTCCTGTCGGTTCTGCTGGGCGCCGCCTGGGAGCAGCGGCGGCAGAAGAGCCAGGTGTGAGTGAGCAGGTGTGAAGACCTATCTCTCGACCTTCCGGAACCGTGAATCGGCGGTTCAACTCGCCAAACTCATATTCATCGGCGGGTTCAACACCATTCTCACGTTCGCCATCTTCAACGTCTTCTTGTTCTTGGGAGTGCGGGCGTCGATCTCGTCGAGCATCGCATGGATATTGACGATCTTCACCGCCTACTACCTCAATCGGCGCTGGACGTTTGGGCTCCGGTCGGGCGCCTCGACAATGGAGACGGGGCGGTTCTTCGCGGTGAATGCTGTCGCATTCATCGTGACGGCCGGTGCGCTGGAGTTGGGTGAGTGGCTCCTCAGCGGCCTCACCAAGCTGGAGGCCAACCTGATCCAGCTGGGAATGGCCGGTCTGCTGGTGCTGCCGAAGCTCGCCGCCTACCGGGATGCAGTCTTTCGGGTCAACGCCTCAGATTCCTCTTGAGACGGGCGAGTCCCAGCAACGTTCGGGGCACCCGCTTGACGAACGAAGAGCGCGCCGGCCGCAGTTCCACGACCACGGCCGGGACCTCGACGATACGGGCTCCCGCCCGCTCGGCACGCAGGATCAACTCGGTGTCAAACAGGTCCTGGGTCGACCGTACCGCCGGAGCCACGTCTCGAATCACGGACCGCCGTACTGCCTTCATGCCATGGGTGTCGGAGACACCAGAGCCGAATCCGCGGCGCAGTATCACATTGAAAATCCGCGTGCCGAGGCGCCGGAGGAGCGTGCGGTGATCCTCGGTGTCGGGGTCTCGCTTCGACGCCAGCACGATGTCGGCCTCATCGGCCACCTCGAGTACCTGATCGATGAATCGTCGCGAGAAGTAGTCGATGTCGAACGCGATCACCCAATCGCCGATCGTTTCCAGGAACCCCCGCCGCAGGGCCGCCCCGTAGTCTGCTTTGGCGTTCTGCAACACCCGGAGGCGGGGTTCGTCAGCCGCCAACCGGCCGGCAACGAGCGCGGTATCGTCCCGGCCTCCGTTCTCGACGAGCGTCACATCGACCGGAACCTCGAGTCCGTCCAGTTCCTCCCACAGCCGATTCATGGCCTCGGTCAGAAACCCGGCCTCGTTGTGGACCGGGATGACGATGGAGAGGTGGTCGAGTGTCATACGCCCTCGGTGTCGGCAACCGCAAATTCTGCCGTTTCTGCTCGGGCCAAGCTAGCGGTGCATGCGAATTGGGCTGACGGTTCCGCCGGCGACCCGCTCCACCGACACCCATAAGATGTCGCCGTGGACATCGACTCGATCTTCAAAGCGTATGACATCCGTGGCCTCACCGACGGTCAGCTGACCGAGGAGGCCGCCCAGCTCATCGGGGCCGGGTTCGCCGATTTCACTGGCGCCCCCGAGGTGGCAGTGGGCTACGACTGCCGCCTCAGCTCACCGGGCTTGGCGGCCGCGTTCCGCCGCGGGGTGAACCTACAGGGCGTCGACGTCGTCGATCTCGGCCTCATGGCCACCGATATGATCTATTACGCGGCCGGTGCGCTCGACATGCCGGGCGCCATGATCACCGCTTCCCACAACCCGAAGGAGTACAACGGGATCAAGTTGTGCAGAGCCGGTGCCTTGCCGATCGGGGTCGACTCCGGGCTGACCGAGATCAAAGCCTTGGTGCTGGATCCGCCTCCACCCGCCCCGGCGCCTGGATCGCAGCGGTCCCAGGATGTCCGCACCGCCTACGTCGACCATCTCTTTCGGATCGTGGACGCCTCGGTCTTTGCCCCGATGCACGTGGTGGTCGATGCCGGCAACGGCATGGCCGGGCTCGTGCTCGAAGAGGTCTTTGAGCGCATCCCGGCCGGGCTCTTCGGCCTCTATCTGGAACCGGATGGTGAGTTCCCCAACCACCATCCGGATCCGCTCCGGCCTGAGAACCTCGAGGACCTGCTGGCGACCATGGAAACCGACGACTTCGATCTCGGGGTGGCGTTCGACGGCGATGCCGATCGGGCGTTCTTCATCGACGACGAGGGGGTGGCCCTGCCGGGCAGCACGACGACGGCGATTGCGGCACGCTGGTTTCTGGAACGCGAGCCAGGCGCCACCATCGTCCACAACCTGATCTGTTCGAAAGCGGTGCCCGAGACCGTCACCGCATTGGGTGGAGTGCCGGTGCGCACCAGGGTCGGGCACAGCTACATCAAGGAAGTGATGAAGGAGAGTGGGGCGGTGTTCGGGGGCGAGCACAGCGGCCATTACTACTTCCGGGACAACTACCGGGCCGATTCGGGCATGCTGGCCATGCTCGTGCTGCTGCAGGTGCTGTCGGAAGACGGGCGCAAGCTCTCCGAGTTGCGCCAGGAATTCGAACCATACGCCCAGTCGGGCGAGATCAACTTTCGGGTCGATGACAAGGCGGCGATGACAGCTGCGATCCATGAACAGCTGGGCGGCGAGGGAGACACCCTCGACGGTCTCACGATCACATTCCCGGACCGGTGGCTCAACCTGCGACCCTCGAACACCGAGCCGGTGCTGCGCCTCAACGTCGAGGCACCCGATGCGCCAGCAGTGGATGAGCTGGTTGAGCGGGTTTCTTCGATCATCACCGACGCCGGCGGAGTCCGCGCCTGAGTTAGGGTTCGGGGTTCGCGAACGCGGAGGAACATGAGCGACATCACCGATCCCGCATTGGCCGAGGCCGGGCACAAACGGCTTGAGTGGGCGTACCGACGGATGCCGGTGCTGCAGCACCTGCGGGAGCGGCTCGTGAAGGAACAGCCACTGGCCGGCCACAGCATCGGGGCGTGTCTGCATGTGACTGCCGAGACGGCCAACCTCATGGAAGTACTCCGGGACGGTGGAGCCGAGGTCGCGCTGTGCGCATCCAATCCGCTTTCTACTCAAGACGACATCGCAGCTGCCCTGGTCGAGCGCGGGATTCCCGTCTTTGCGCGTCGGGGAGAGGACACCGAAACCTATTACCAGCATCTCCACTCGGTGCTCGATACCTCTCCGAGCGTGACCATGGACGACGGCGCCGACCTCGTGACCCTGCTGCACACGCGCCGCCAGGACGTGACCCCCATCGGCTCGACCGAGGAGACCACAACGGGGGTGATCCGACTGAAGGCCATGGCGGCGGAAGGCGAATTGCGGATCCCGGTGGTGGCCGTCAACGACTCGGCTACCAAGCATCTCTTCGACAACAAGCACGGCACCGGCCAGTCGGCACTGGACGGGGTGCTACGGGCGACCAACATCTTGCTGGCAGGGCGCACGGTGGTGGTCGTCGGTTACGGCGACTGCGGCCAGGGCGTGGCCCAACGGGCCGCCGGGCTCGGGGCCCGGGTCATCGTCGTCGAAGTCGATCCCATCCGCGCCCTGTCGGCCGCCATGGAGGGATTCGAGGTCCGGACGGGGATCGATGCGGCGGCAGAAGGCGACCTGTTCATCACCGTCACCGGCGACATCCACGTGTTGCGCGAAGAGCACTTCGAGGCCATGAAGGATGGCGCCATTCTGGCCAACGCCGGGCACTTCGACGTCGAGCTGGATCTCGCCCACCTTCGCAAAAAAGCGGTTGCGCGACGGGATATCCGCAGTGAACTCGAGGAATTCGAGCTCGAAGACGGGCGCCGCATCATCGTCATCTCCGAGGGCCGCCTCGTCAACCTCAGTGCGGCCGAAGGGCACCCGGCTGACGTGATGGACATGTCGTTCGCCAATCAGGCGATGGCCGCCGAGTGGTTGATCGAGAACCAGGGCACGCTGGAGCCCCGGGTGTACCGCCTGCCGGACGAAGTGGATCACGAGGTCGCGGCTATCAAGCTCGCATCCATGGGTTTTGATCTCGATACGCTCACTCCCGAGCAGGCCGCCTACCTGGAGAGTTGGCGCCACGGCACATAGACCTTGATCGGGGCTCCCGAAGGAGCCCCGATCGATTAGCAGGTGGCTTTGCCACGGGTAGCCGCCTGCTGACTGCTGACGCTACGACTGGGATTCGGAATCGATGAGTACCCGGGGGACGTGCTGGGCGGCCTCGGCGGACTTGATGATCTCGATGATCTCGTCGTCGATGAGCTCCTCCCTCTCGAGCAGAGCGTCCCGCAGTGCCTCCACGATGTGCAGGTTGGCCGACATGAGCCGGGTGACTTCGAGTTTCTGGGTAGAGAGGATGTCGTCCACCGCTTCTCTGGATGCCTTGTCTCCCAGGACCTTGGCGGCCAGGTTGCCGTTGAATGGGTTGTTTGCCAATGTCCGGAAGGAGACGAGAGAGTCACCGAGACCGAGGCTGCCGACCATCTCCACCGCCCAGTTCGTCGCCGATACCAGGTCGCCGGCCGGTCCGGTGCCGGATTCTCCGAAGAACAGCTCTTCAGCCACCATGCCGCCAAGCGAGATCTGGATCCTCGACAGAATCTCACTCTTGGAGCGAACAAAGCGCTCCTCCTGATCGCTGTGGCCCAAAAGGCCGAGCGCATCCCTTCGTTTGATGATCGTGAGGATGTCGAGGTTGATGTCGCCGCCGACCAAGTAGGCAATGGTGGCGTGGCCGGCCTCGTGAGTGGCGATGGCGGCGCGCTCCTGTTCGGGGTATTCGGTCGGTTGTCCCAGCCCGATCTCAACCTCGAGCCGTGCCTTGCGCAGGTCCCCTATGGTGAGCGCGTCTCGTCCGTCTCTGAGGGCCACCAGCAAGGCCTCATCAAAAAGCCGCTCCAGGTAGGCCGGGGTGTAGCCCATCGTTGATGACGCGAGGTCCTGCCTCGCCTTCGGTTCCTTGAGGGCCGGATCGTGGGCTTTCTTGGAGAGGAAGTAGTCGATGAGTTCTACCCGGCCGGACCGGCTCGGAAGGCCGAAATGGAGGATGCGATCGAAACGGCCGGGTCGCATAAGGGCAGGGTCGAGCTGATCGGCGCGATTGGTCGCGGCGATCAGCAAGATGTTGACCGGCGGGGCCGATCGGGTTCTGAGGTGGCTGGCCTCGGGCAAGAAGCGGTTGGTACGGCCAATGATCCAGTTGACGAGACGCGTGGTCCGGTCCGGCTCGTCGAAGCTCTGCATCTGGATGAGCAACTCGTTGACCACGCCGCCCACTCCCTCCGACATCGAAGGGTGGGTCTCCATGCCCTCGGTCTGGCTTTTCGGCGCAAAGCCGCTCATGCCTCCTCGCTTCATTCCGATGGCGTCGATCTCCTCGATGAAGCCGATTGCGCCGCCCTCCCGCCGTGCTGCCTTGCGCAGCGACCGGAAGTAGGAACGAATTCGCCTACCTGTCATCCCGTACCACATCGACTGAAAGGCAGTCGAGCTGACGAACAGAAACGGTACGCCGGCTTCCCGCGCCATGGCCTTGGCCACGTAGGTCTTGCCGGTGCCCGGCGGGCCCTCGAACAGAACACCCCGTCGCGGCCGTCCTCCCATGTGGTCCGAGAACTTGCGATGGTCCAGAAAAACCTGCAGCGTATGCTCGACTTCGGTGACCACCGGGCCAAGGCCCTTGACGTCGTCGAAGCCGATCTCGATCTGGTCGGGTGCGTACAGGACATGCGGTGAACGGCCGTTTCCCAGCATTGGTAACAGCAGCACGAGTCCGATCATGGCGACGAGCAGCAACCCTGGCAGCCAGATCGCCAGATCCTCGGGGATGGGTGGGAGACCAAAGTCGATGGGGTTGCCGCTGAAGAAGCGATACCACCAATACCCGACAAAGGGTGACACGGCGATCAGCACGCGCTTCAGACGCCGCTGGCGGTGCCGCTCTCTTGTTTCAGCGACGTCGACACCTTTTGCCATGAGAGGCTCCCTTGTTCAGCCAGCAGCTACCCGTGGGCATCAAGGTATCGAGCCCGGAGACACGTGTCTCTGGGTTTCGTGTCGTATTTGGCTGGTAGTCGAACGGGCATGTGCATCGCTTGCCTCCGATCCAGCCGGCTCGAACCACAGGGCGGGGCCCTCTGCTCGGGCTGCCGGGCCGCGCTCCGGCGTCCGCCGGTTCGGCGTTGCGGCTTGCTGCCGGTGCTGGCGGCCTACGCGCACCAGGGACCGGCGGGCCACCTGATGCGGGAGCTGAAGTATCGAGGATCGGCGGCACCCATTCAGGTGTTCGCTCCTGCCATGGCGATCCTGGTGCCCCCTGAAGCAGAGGTGCTGGTCCCGGTCCCCCGGGTGTTGCATCGGAGGTTCCGCTATGGAATCGACCCGGCGGTCGAGCTCGCACGGGCGGTGGGACGCCTGTCGGGGCTCCCGGTGGTGACGGCGCTCCGGGCACCCGCCTTTGGTCGGGCCCGGGCCGGTCGTAGCCGGCAGGAACGGAGCGAAGTCGCATTCCGGTGTGTCCGGACGGTGGAGCGTGCTGTGATCGTCGATGACGTGGTGACGACTGGTCTCACCATCCGGGTAGCCGCCTCCGCCCTGGGAGTAGAACGTGTGACGGCCGGGTTGGCGGCCACTAGTGCGGCTTAGGATCAACCGTGCAAGACGCGCGCGCCCAAAGGAGGACAGCATGGATATCAACATCCACGGACGACACCTGAATCTCTCGGATGGTCTGCGTGACATGGCGCTGGGGAAGATCGATGCAGCCACCAGATTCTTCGAGGGGAAGGTGGTCAGGGTGGACGTGGAGTTCTCAGAGGAACCCAATCCCCGCCAGGCCGACACGCGCCACCAGGTCGAGATCACCGCCAACGTTGCTCAGCATCTGGTGCGGGTGGAGTCGCAGTCGGCCGACCGGGCAGCTGCTTTCGACGATGCCGTCGAGCGCTTCGAGCGACAGCTCCGGAAGCTGAAAGAACGCCTGATTCAGCGCCACCGCACCGACGATCACAAACGGCTCAATGCAGAGGGATTTGAGGTCGAAGAAACAGAAGACACAGATGAAGTGCTTATTGAGCGGGTCAAGCAGTTCACGCTGAAACCCATGACCCCTCAAGAGGCGGTTTTGCAGATGGAGTTGTTGGGCCACGCGTTCTTCTTCTTCCTCAACGCCGAAACCGACCAGCACGCAGTTGTGTACTGGAGAAAAAACAAGACGGTAGGACTGATAGAGGCTTCATGACCACAGTGCTGGTTGTTGACGATGCACCCATCTTCCGCGCCGGACTCCGGGCGGCCCTGGTCGATGCCGGGTTCGACGTGGTCGGCGAGGCAGAGGATGCCAGCTCGGCGATTGCTGAGACGGAGGTGCTGCAACCAGACCTGGTCGTACTTGATGTCTTGATGCCGGGGCAGTCCGGGCTCGAAGTAGTGCCGAAGCTTCTCACGGCTGCACCTTCCACCAAGATCGTTCTGCTCACGACCAGCGAATCCGAAGAGGACATGCTTGCCGGCATCAAGGCCGGTATTCGTGGCTACGTGATCAAGGACACACCGTTCGAGGAGCTCGTGAGCTCGATCGGGGCGGTGATCTCCAATGGAGCGGTGGTGTCACCCAGGATGGCGGCGAAGCTGTTCGAGACCGTTCGCAACCTGCTCAAACACCGGGACCTCGTGTCGAGCCGCCGCCCTACCCTCACCGGGCGCGAGATCGAGGTGCTGCAGCTGGTGGCCCAGGGTTACACGAGTCGGGAAATCGGCGAGAAGCTCTACATCTCAGAGAACACCGTGAAGAACCATGTCCGCAATATTCTCGACAAACTGGGCCTGCATTCTCGGAATGAAGCGGTGCTCTACGCGTTGCGGGAGAACCTGATAGATCTCGGCTGATGGACGACGATCCGCAGGCGATTGCTTCCGAAATCCTCATGGCCCTGAGCATGGCCTGGAACACGGTCAACCTCTATGACCACAAACCCGAGGACCAGCCGGCCTTCAAGAAGAGCCTTTCCCGGCTTCAGGAGCAGGCCACGCATGCCATCGCGATCTCGGTGGGCCTGGATGGGTTTCGGGTCGACGAAACCGGAATCGCCGTGGGTCACGCGGCGGCCCAGCGACTGGCGGCGCGGCTCTTCATTTTCAACGTGGGGAGCTTCGCCCTCGTGCGTCCCCCCGATGCCCAGGAGTTGCTGCGGTTTCTCGACGAGGTGGGGCGCGACGACGAGGATGCGTCGATCGACTTCAAGACTCGGCTCGAGTCGGCCGACGTTTCCGCCTTCCGCGTCAAACCCCGCTCGCGGCTCGTCGACCGGGGGCGAAAGTGGAACAAGGAGGACGACGAGCAGGTCGAGCGCGCACCGGAGATCAAGGCCTTGCTGGAGCTGGGAGATCGGCCCCGGTTGCTGGCCCAGGAGCTCATGGCGTTCACCGACAAAGCCCAGGCGGCTGTCGAATTCTGCGATCGCTACGAGCGGGTGTTTCAGAAGGTCGCCGATGACGACTGGGTAGCCCGTGATCGGATCGTGCAGACCTACGTGGAAGCCTTCTTCTTTCTGCCCGAGGAATATCAGGTGGCGGTCATCGAGATCATGCTCGAACAGAAGGAGCAGCTGCCGTTCGCCATGTTCCTCGATCAGTTCGCCTCGTACGAACTGGCGGGTCTCGCCCACCACCTCAAGGACTCGTCGCTCACGTTGCTTCTCGATTATGCGCGGGTGGTGGCCGAAGAAGAAAACCGCACCACCGAGTTGTTGGATTTGATGAGAAGCGACCCCGACCTGGAAGGGGCCCGGGGTGCCATCGGTATCCGCGTCAGCCAGCGGCTGCGAGAGGTGCAGAGCGGCCAGGACGGCATCCCCCCGCTGCAGGCACTCAAATCAGAGGCGGCCCGACTGGGAGATGGGGCCGAGGACGGCGTGACCGTGGTGCGCGGGTTATTTCAAGTCGAAGAGCGGGAGTTTCGCACCCGGCGTCTGGTCCGGATCTGGTCGGGCCGCGTCGCCCAGGCGGTCGAGGATCGCGACTACTTGACGGCGGTGAGGTGGGTGGAACAGGCGGCCCAGGATCTCGACGCGATGGGAGCGAACGCACCGATCGTCGAGGAGGCAATACGCAACATCGCCACGCCCGATCTCATCGAGACCCTGAAGGGGCAGATCTTCGGCACCCACCGCCCGGAGGCCCAGGTCAGGCTGCTCGATCTGTTCGGCACCGGGGCGGGGGAATCGTTGGTTGAGGAATTGGCGGTCGAGCAGGACAAGAACCGGCGGCGGGCGCTGATCGACACCCTCACCGAACTGACCCGCAAGAACCATCGGGCGGTGACGGACAACCTCGACGACCCGCGTTGGTTCGTGGTCCGCAACCTGGCGACCATTCTCGCCCGGTCGGGCAACCGCGAGGCCGCACCGGCAATGATCTCCCTGCTGCAGCACCAAGACGATCGGGTGCGGGTCGAAGCCGTCCGGGGCTGTGTCCCGCTGCTGGGACACGACGCTGCAGCTCCGTATCTCGAGCAAGCTTTGATGGACCAGAGTGATCGGGTCCGGGAAGCCGCCGCCACCTTGTTGATGGCGGTACGCAGGAGCGGAACGCCCCAGGCGATCCTCCGGGCCATCAACGAAGGGCCGGGCCTGCCCGAAGAAAAGGCACGTCTGGTGGAGGTGCTGGCCAGAGACTCTTCGAACGCAGCTACAGATGCCCTCACCGAGTTGGCCCAGCGAAAGGTGGCCTTTCGGGGCGCTGCTCGCATCGTGAGGGACGCAGCTCGCAAAGCCCTGAAACGGAGGAGCCGTCTTGCTGGATAACGAGGTTGCACAGTTCCTGTCGAGCATCCGGCGCTCCTCGAGCGCCGTGCAGCTGTATCCCCACGAGCATCCGCTCGTGCGGGAAGCGGCGGCGGGGGCCGTCGAGGCCGCTGTGTCTCTCACCGAGGATGAGGGCGAGGTGGTCCTGTCGGTCGTCAATGACGCGTTCTACCTGAACAAGAGGCTCCAACCGCAGGCTTCGCTCGAGCACCGTGCTCTCATGGTCCAGTTTCAGGAACGGGGGATCGAGTCGCTGACGCTGAAGCATCCGGTGACCGAGGCCGACGTCGTCGATCTCGGTGAATTCATGAACGGCACTACCGGTGATGTGCCGGCCGACAACTCGATATCTCTGAACGACCGCCCGTTCACCGAGGCCGACCTACGCCAGGCCGCCAACCTCAGCAAGCTCAAGCGGAGCTACGCCTCATCGATTGACATCCTGCGGGGTGTTGCGTCGGCTGCCGGAGAGAAGTCGTTTGATCTGAATCCGGCCGTGTGGGCGGTGGAAGAGCTGCTGGAAGCCGTGCTCAAAGAGCCGGGAGCAAGCTTGTTGCTGGCGACGCTGAAAGGGCACGACGAATACACCTTCTTCCACAGCGTCAATACCGCGATTCTGGCGCTCGCCGTGGGTCGAACGATCGAGCTCGACCAAGAGCGCCTCACCATGCTCGGTCTCGGCGCATTGCTCCACGACATCGGCAAAGTGCGGGTCTCGCCTTCCGTCATCCAGTATCCGGGGCGGCTCACCGAATCCCACTGGAACGAGATCAAACTCCACCCGCAGGAGGGGGCGCAGGCGATTCTCGCCGCCTCGGGCACCGGACGCGAAATCGCAGCTCGCGTGGCATTCGAACACCACGCCCGGTTCGACCTCTCGGGATATCCCCAGGTTCGGGGCCGCAACGACCTGCACCTGTTCAGCAGAATCGTGTCGGTGTGTGATGTCTACGACGCCATGACGACCCGGCGCTCATACAAACGGGCAGAACCGCCGACCCGGGCATTGCAGCTGCTACTCAACGGTGCCGGCACGCAGTTCGATCCCAACGTCGTATACGCCTTCATCCACATGATGGGCATCTACCCCACCGGCTCGTTGCTGCAGTTGAAGACCGGCCAGATCGTCATCGTTCTCGACAGCGGCGAGGACAGCCGAACACCCATTGCGGCCGTTGTGCGGGACAGTCGCAACATGCTCCTGGACGAGTATGAGCCATTCGAGCTCGATCCGTACCTGGTTGCAGACCAGGTGCTCCCCGAGATCGTCGGGATCAACCCGGCAGCCCTGCTCGAAGACATCCACCTACCGGAAAAACTCGCGAGCTAGCAGCCGCCTTGCCCTGCTTGCCGGGGTCCGCAGGTAACCTCGTGGCCCATGTCTGTGCTTGACAAGATCCTCCGTGCCGGTTCTGGAAAGAACCTCAAAGAGCTCGAAAGTGTCGCCGCCCGGGTGAACGCCCTCGAACCCGAGGTCAAGGCGCTCTCCGACGACCAGCTCGTCGCCAAGACGACCGAGTTTCGCGACCGATTGGCCAACGGCGCCGGCCTCGATGACATCGAGACGGAAGCGTTCGCCGTCGTGCGTGAGGCCGCATGGAGGGCGCTCGGACAGCGGCCCTACGATGTTCAGGTGGTAGGGGCGGCGGCCCTGTCACGAGGCATGATCGCCGAGATGAAGACCGGCGAGGGCAAGACGCTGGTCTCGACCATGCCCGCCTATCTCAATGCGTTGACCGGGGATGGCATCCATGTGGTCACGGTCAACGATTACCTCGCCAAGCGAGATGCCGAGTGGATGGGTCGCATACACCGGTTCCTCCGCCTCGAGGTCGGGCTCATCCAAAATGACATGACCCCCGAACAGCGGCGCCCCGCCTACCAGGCCGACATCACCTATGGCACGAACAACGAGTTCGGGTTCGACTACCTGCGCGACAACATGGCGCTGGAGCCCTCGGCGATGGTGCAACGCGGGCACAACTATGCAATCGTCGACGAGGTCGATTCGATTCTGGTGGACGAGGCGAGGACCCCGCTCATCATCAGTGGCCGGGTGGCCGACACGGCGAAATGGTATCGGGAGTTTGCAAGGCTGGTAGAGCGTTTGCGGGCTGATCAGCATTACGAGGTGGACGAACGGCGGCGGCAGGTGATGACCACCGAAGAAGGCGTCCATCGCGTCGAGGAGCTGCTCGGGGTCGACAACATGTACGACCACGCCGCGGTCGACTTCGTGCACCACCTCGATGCGGCTCTGCGATCAAAAGCGTTGTTCGAAAAGGACGTCGACTACATCCTGGACAATGGCGAGGTCAAAATCGTCGACGAGTTCACCGGCCGGGTCCTCGACGGCCGTCGCTACTCCGAAGGCCTCCACCAGGCGATCGAGGCCAAGGAGGGGGTGGCGATCAAAGAGGAGAACCAGACGCTGGCGACCATCACCCTCCAGAACTACTTCCGTATGTACGACAAGCTGGCCGGCATGACGGGCACCGCCGAGACGGAGGAGGCGGAGTTCCACCAGATCTACGGTCTCGAGGTGGTGGTGATCCCGACCAATCGTCCCATTGCCCGCATCGACCAGGCCGATCTCGTGTACCGATCCGAACCGGCCAAGTTCAACGCCGTGGTGGAAGACATCGCCGAGCGCCACCAACGAGGTCAACCGATCCTGGTGGGAACCGTATCGATCGAGAAATCGGAGAGGCTCTCGGCGTTGCTCACCAGGCGAGGTGTCAAGCACGAGGTCCTGAACGCCAAGCACCATGCTCGGGAAGCGCAGATCGTGGCTCAGGCCGGGCGCCTCGGTGCCGTCACGGTCGCCACCAATATGGCCGGTCGCGGGGTGGATATCCGACTGGGCGGGGACCCGGAGTCGATGGCGGCGAATGCGATGGTTCGGTACGAGCTCGATCCCGACTCCGAGGAGTACGAGGTCAAGTACGCCGATCAGCTCGAGACGTTCAAGCTCGAAACCGACGCCGAGGCAGAACAGGTGGTGGCAGCGGGCGGGCTTTACGTGTTGGGCACCGGACGGCATGAGTCCCGCCGCATCGACAATCAGCTCCGGGGCCGCTCGGGGCGCCAGGGCGATCCCGGCGAGTCGCGCTTCTATCTTTCGCTCGAAGATGACCTGATGCGCCGTTTCGCCCGCGACCGTGTCGCGGCCATCATCGATCGCCTCAACATGCCCGAAGACGTCCCCATCGAGGCCAAGATCGTCAGCAAGGCGATTGAGCGAGCCCAGGGCCAGGTCGAACAGCAGAACTTCGAGATTCGCAAGAACGTCTTGAAATACGACGAAGTGATGAATCGTCAGCGGGAGGTGATCTACACCTGGCGGTCGGGGATCCTCGAAGAAGGAAAGGCCGGGGAGCTCGTTCGCGAATGGATCGACGAGTCGGTGGATGCGGCGGTGCGCAGTGTGCTCTTGCCTGACATACCGCCCGCCGAGTGGGAGTGGGACGATCTGGTCGCCCAGCTCAAAGTGCTCTATCCCCATGAACTGACGAAGGAGAGCTTCGATTTGATAGGCGCCGGCGGTGACGTCGACGCCATCACCGAGGCAGCCGTCGAAGACGCCCAGGCCAGCTACGACGCCCGGGAAGATGAGATCGGCGCCGAGCGGCTCAGAAGCCTCGAACAGCGCGTAGTACTCACCGTCATCGACAACAAGTGGCGGGAGCATCTCGCCGAGATGGATTATCTCCGGTCCGGAATCGGTCTCCGGGCCATGGGGCAGAAAGACCCGCTCGTCGAGTATCAGCGGGAAGGCTATGACATGTTCGCCGGTCTCGTCGATGCGGTGAAGCAAGACGCCGTGAGGTATCTGTTTCATGTCGAGGTGGTGCAGGAGCCGCCCAAACCGGTCGTGCGGCCTCAGGGCACGTTCACTACCAACAGAAGTGGGCAGGGACCGGCCACCAAGACGCCGGCCAAGGCCGCCGAGAAGATCGGCCGCAACGAGGCGTGCCCGTGCGGAAGCGGTAAGAAATACAAGCGCTGCCACGGAGCTGCGTAGCCTCTGGCTCCCATGGATGACCCCCGGCCCCTGCTGAAAGCGTTGCGCGAACGGTTGGACGACGCCCGGAGGTTCCTTTGACGTCGACCGCAAACGCATAGATCTCGAAGAACTCCGCGGTCGCGCCTCCGACCCGGAGCTGTGGTCTGACCCCGACGAGGCAAAACGTGTGACCCGCCTGATGGCGCGGTACGAGTCGACCATCGACCTCGTGGACGGAATCGCCACGGATCTCGATGACGCCGAGGCGTTGCTCGAGCTCGCCAAGGAAGAAGCTGCCGACGAGCTGGTGGCAGAGGCTGCGCAGATGCTCACCTCGACCCAGCAATCGCTGGACACGCTCGAGCGCGAGTCCCTGTTTTTCGACGAATACGATGACAGCCCTGCCCTCATGAGCATCCACGCCGGCGCCGGCGGCGTCGATGCCCAGGATTGGGCCGAGATGCTCTTGCGTATGTACACCCGCTATTTGGAGGACGCCGGCTTCACGTACACCATCGAAGAGCTCCAACCGGGTGAGGAAGCGGGGATCAAGTCGGCCAGTCTGACGGTCGAGGGTGACCACGCCTACGGCACCCTGGTCGGGGAAAAGGGTGTTCACCGGCTGGTCCGCATCAGTCCTTTCGACAGTAACGCCCGCCGGCACACCTCCTTTGCCGGCGTGGACGTCGTTCCCGAGGTGGAAGAAGAGGTGTTCGAGATAAGCCCCGACGACCTCCGCATCGAGACGTTCCGGGCTCAGGGAGCAGGGGGCCAGCATGTGAATACCACGGACTCCGCTGTCCGGATCACCCACATTCCGACCAACACGGTCGTTGCCTGCCAGGCCGAGCGGTCTCAGCTGCAGAATCGCAATCGGGCCATGATGCTCCTCCAAACGCGGCTCGCCGAGCTGGCGCGCCAACAGCACGCTGATCGGATCGACGAGATCCGGGGAGAGCAGGGTGAAGCCGCCTGGGGCAATCAAATTCGGTCGTATGTTCTCCAGCCGTATCAAATGGTCAAGGATCTGCGGACCGGCTACGAGACCTCGAACATTCAGGCCGTCCTGGATGGAGAGCTCGCGGCGTTTGGCGATGCCTACCTGGGCTGGCGCCGACGACAAGAACACGATTGAGAAGATGGCGAAGTACCACCGGATAGACCGCGAAACCCAGGAGAGCATTGGGTTTCGCGCGATCGGGAGTAATCTTTCTGGCACAAACCGCAGCGTTGGGAGCAGTTGGGAGAAATCCGTGCCTGAGTTGGGCACCCCGATGTGCGCACACCCGCCAATCGCGCGCGTCAACCATGCAGACCAACCTTGGACCCTGTTCGCCCCGGCAAAGGCATCCACCATATGATCGAAATCAAAGACGCAACCAAGGTCTACGACAAGACCACGGTGGCGGTGCGTCAGATCAACCTGAAGATCAACAAGGGCGATTTCGTCTTTCTCGTCGGCCCGTCCGGGTCGGGCAAGTCGACGCTGATCCGGTTGTTGATGCGCGAGGAGCGGCCCACCGACGGCGAGATCTACGTGGCCGGCAAAGAGATCGGGAGCATGCCTGATTCGAAGGTGCCGTATCACCGTCGAGTGGTCGGCACCGTCTTCCAGGACTTCAAGCTGCTCCCCAACAAGACCGTATTCGAGAACATCGCCTTCGCACTCGAAGTCATCGGTCATCCCCGGCACATCGTCGAATCCCAGGTACCAAAAGTCCTCAAACTCGTCGGCCTGGCCTCGAAAGGGGATCGATACCCCCGCCAGCTTTCGGGTGGTGAGCAGCAGCGGGTTTCGGTGGCGCGAGCGTTCGTCAACCGGCCGCTGATCCTCCTTGCGGACGAGCCGACCGGAAACCTCGATCCGGCAACCTCGGTTGGCATCATGCGGCTGCTCGACAGGATCAACCGGACCGGGACCACCGTCGTCATGGCGACTCACGATCACGCAATCGTGGACGCCATGCGTCGCCGGGTGGTGGAGCTCGAACGGGGCCGTATCGTGCGCGACGACAACCGCGGCGTCTACGAAGGGCTGCGGACGCTGGAGACGCCCGCCGTGCCCTCCAACGGCCAGAAGGACTCCGGCGAGCAACAGATCACCCAACCGCCGGTCCAGGACGCCGGCTCTGCGAGCATCCGGGTCGAGAGCGACATCGATATGGGCAATCCCTAGCGATGCGCACCGAGTATCTGATCGGCGAAGCAGCGGCCAACCTCCGCCGGAATCTCCTGCTGGCGATCGGCGCAATACTGGCGGTCTTCATCTCCTTGCTCATGACCTACGCCGCCATCATCGTCGGGGAGATCACCCGGACGACCACTCTGCAGTGGCAGGAGGGCGTCACCATCATCGGCTACCTGCACGAAGCCGACCTCGCCGACCACAGTGCCGTTGTGCAGGAGGCCGAGAGCTGGCCGGAGGTCGAATCGGCGACATATTTCTCCAAGGCACAGGCCTATGAAGAGTTCAAGGAGTTGTTCGCCAACCGGGACCGTTGGATCGAGTTGGTCGAGCCCGCCAAGATCCCGGCCTCCGTCCGCATCGTGCTGGCCGACACCGAGGCCCACCGGGAGGTTGTGGACCAGCTGGCCAGAGAACCCACGGTCAGGAAGGTCGTGTCACCCGAAGACAACCTCAACGATGTACTGACCGTGTCGCGATTCCTCAATTTTGGCGCGATTCTCCTCGGCGCCACGCTGGGCGTCTCGGCTCTCGTGCTGATCGCCAACACCGTGCGAATGGCGATCTATGCCCGGCGGGAAGAGATCGGGATCATGAAGCTGGTCGGGGCCAGCAACTGGTTCGTGCGTACGCCGTTCCTCCTCGAAGGCCTGTTTGAAGGGTTGCTGGGAGCGGGCCTGGCAGTGGCGGTCGGCTGGCTCGGGTATGAATGGCTGCTTGGTTCCTTCGACATCGGGGTGATCGAGACCTCGCTGCCGACATCGTTTTTGCTATCACGCGGGATGCTGGTCCTCTTGTTTGGCGGAGTAGTCGGGGTGTTGGGAAGCGCCGTCGGTCTACGCCGCTGGCTCAAGGAGAGTTAATCGTGCACCGGCGGTGGGCCCGTGTTGTCGTGGTGGCGGTGTCGCTGCTCGTGGGTGCCAGCTTGATGCCGGCCGTGGGGGCCCAGACCACGAACATCCTCGAGGAACAGATCGAGGAAAACCAGCGCAAGATCGATGCCATCAACCAGGCCATCGCTGAAGCCAATGCCCAGGCTTCTGCCGCCGGCGAACAAATCGCTGCCACTCAGGCCCGCATCGGCGGGATTCAGGAGTCCCTGGCCGCATCGGAAGCCAAGCTGGCCGCGCTGCAATTCGACATCGAAACCGCCAAGGTCAGTATCGAGGCGGCCACCGCCGACGTGTTCCAACAAGAGGTGACGCTCGATCAGACGAGGGTCGAGATGGCCGAAACCCGGATCACCATCGACGACCAGGCGGTTGAGCTGTACATGCTCGGTGGTCCCCAGATTGGCTTTGTCCTCAACTTCGACGACCTCCAATCACGTGCAGTTGGCGAGGAATACGCCAGGGGCGTATTGGTCAGCCTGGAGGAGCTGCTGTCCGGCTTGACGGACCTGGAGGAAGCCGAGCGCGAGCTGCTGGCCTCGCTGGAGGAACGCCGGGGCGAGCTCGAAGCCGAGAAGAAGCAACTGGAGTTGGATCAAGTCGAGGCCGAGGCAGCTCGTCTCCTGGTGATCGACCAGAAGACTCGTCTGGAGGCAGAGCTCGCAAACCAGCGTGCGGTGCTGGAGGGCATCGAACACGACATCGTACATTTCGCCGAAGAACTCGATGCCTTCGCCGCCGAGGAAGACCGGCTGCAACAGCTGCTCCTCGAAGCCCAGCAGGTAGGCGGCGACGCTCCCTCTATCCTGCTCTTTCCCACCCAGGGTCGTATCACGTCCCCATTTGGGATGCGGGTACATCCCATACTCGGCTACTCGAAACTCCACGCAGGGGTCGACATCTCGGCGCCATCGGGTACAGAGATCTTCGCAGCGGGCAGTGGCGAAGTCATCGGCGCCGGTGTAGCGGGCGGATACGGAAACCGGGTCGTCATCGACCACGGGGGAGGCCTGGCGACGCTGTACGCTCACCAATCGCGGATGGTGGTGTCGGTGGGCGACACCGTGATCGCCGGCGATCTGATCGGCTACGTCGGCAGCACGGGTTTGTCCACCGGGCCCCACCTTCACTTCGAGACCCGCGAGAACGCGACCCCGGTCGACCCACTCAAATACATTCCGCCGGGGCCCTAGGGCCGGCCCGATGTCGAGCATCATCAAGAATCGGCAAGCTCGATTCAACTACGAGATCCTCGACACCTATGAAGCCGGCATCTCGTTGACCGGCTCAGAGGTCAAGAGCCTGCGGGCCGGCAACGTCCAACTAACCGATGCCTACGCGATCGTCAAGGACGGGGAAGCGTTCCTCGTGGGTATGCACATCGCGCCGTATGCATTCGCGCGCGGAGGAGGCCACGACCCGGATCGCACCCGGCGTCTGCTGCTGCACCGGCGGGAGATAGACCGTATCGGAGACCGGCTGGGGCGGGAACGCCTCACGATGGTTCCGTTGTCGCTCTACTTCAAGAACGGCAAGGTCAAAGTCGAGCTCGGCATCGGCAAAGGAAAAACCAAATACGACAAGCGCGAAACGATCAAGAAGCGGGATCAGAAACGCGAAATCGACAAGGCGTTGCGACACCGCTGAGGCCGCTCGTCAACCGCTAGGGCCGTTCCCTAGCAAGGTTGACGACAACGCATGCGGCGTTGCTTGGTAGTCGGTTTGTGACACCGTGGTTCCGCCTGGCGCGGGCCCGCCCTTGGGTGATCGCCCCGGTGCGGGGAGGTCGATGGCAACGCCTGCGGCGTTGCTTGGGAGTCGCGGTGCGACTCCTCGTCTCCCCGCACAGAGGGCCAATGAGAAAAAGCCCCTGAGCGGGGCCTTTCCTCATCGGTGGAGGTGCGGGGAGTCGAACCCCGGTCCTTCGAAGCCGCTGTTACGGCATCTCCGAGCGCAGCCAACAGCAAGCTTGTCGGGCCTCGGGACTCTGTCGGCTAGGTTCCCTCGGCCGTATCCGGTGAGTCTTAGCCGTCAGATCCCGGCGATCTGACGGAGCGTCCTGCGTTTACGACGCCCATTGCTGTCGGGGCAGGAGCCCTACAGGTGGACGAGCTGCGGTTTTAGGCAGCTAGTGCGAAGGTGTCTTCGTCACTTGGTTTGTTTCCGGCGTTTTTTACGAGGTCTCCGGAACCTCGGCTCGCTTCCGGAACTACGGTCCTTCGAAGTCGAAACCAGTTCACCCCCAAGGGGTTTCGCGACCATGGTACTTTGTCGTTCGTCGAGGACGAGACCGTATTCTCGTGCGATGCAGGCATCGACCAGCCCGCCCCCGATCTCCGGAGCAGTTCGCACCGTGGTCGAAACGGGAGTGGCGCTGACTTTCGACGACGGACCCGACCCGGTGCATACGCCAGGCATCCTGGAGCGGCTGGCGGAGGCGGACGTCACCGCGACGTTCTTCCTGGTCGGCGAGATGGCGGAGCGCCACCCCGACGTGGTGAGACGAATCGTCGGCGGCGGTCATCAGATCGGTTCACACGGTTGGCAGCACGTTCGCCACAGCGGGCTCTCTCGGCGAGAGATCGACCAGAGCCTGGAGCGGACAACCGAGGTGCTCCGCCGCTTCGACGCTCCGATCGACCTCTTTCGGCCCCCCTATGGCGATCACGATCAACGGGTGGTCGATGCTGCTGACCGCCTCGGCCAGACCCTCTGGTTGTGGACCGTCGACGCCGAGGACTGGGAACAACCAGGTTCCGACGAGATCGTGCGGCGAATCCACCACTCCGTCAAGGATGGCTCGGTGGTGTTGTTGCACGACGGAAGAGGGGATCGGACCGCGACCGTCGAGGCGGTGCCCGGCGTTGTTGCTGCGATTCGCCGCATGGGTTTCACATTCGTCTCGCTCGACCAATCCGCTTGATCCGATACCGAACTCGCGATTAAATGGCCTCAATTCGGAGGGACATGGGAGCCCCGCGCTCCCGCGAATTGAGGGATCATGTGTGCAGCACCCGCCGACTCGGTGCCGATTCGCGAGTGGCAAACCGCCTCAGAGCGACTACATCAGGCCATCGATGGCGTGGTTTCCCCCATTTCGGATCCCAATCGGCCCACGCGAGGGCGCGCCCGGCGCATCCCGGTTCGTTGCACCGTCATGTGTGTATCGATCCGCCGTCTGCCGGAAGGCGCCGTCGGCGACTCGGTATTGCAGGAGATCGCGGCCGAGATCCGCATTGACCGGCCTGATCACGTGGAGTTGGGAAGTGACCGGGTGTGGGCAGTGTTCAACCTCACGGACCGTGACTACGACGCGCCATTCCACGTGGCTGCCCGGGTGCATTCACTGATCCGGATTCTCGGAAGAACCCTGGAACGCCGTGGATACCCACCGGCCGATGCGTCGATCGGCCTGGCCTATGGCGGGGGAGTACGGGTCGCAGTTGGTACCGATGAAGTCACATTTGCGGGACCAATGGTCGAAGAAGCGAGGCGCCTCGCTGACATCGACGGGCGGGGTGATGGTTTCTCCAGCGGCTCGAGCGTACATGTCTCGAGCAGCCTCAACCGTCTGCTCAGTCCCCGGAATCGATCCCTTCTGCAGTACCGGCCCGGCTACCGCATGTACCAGGGCAACCCCGTGAATCACGCCATGGAAAGGTGGATTTCCACCAATCTGGCCTAACCTGGCGCTTGCTTGGCTCTCGACTGCCCGGGAACCGGAGCCCGACAAGACATCATCCTGCGAGGTAGCTGGAATGTTCAAGCGACGCATCAAACCGCACAAGATCACGAGTCTTGAAGAGCTTTCGGCCCTGGCGGAAGAGGGCAAGCCGCTGTTCATCGATTTCATGCAGAAGTCCTGTGGACCCTGCCGGACGATGGACGGCATTGTGAACGAGTTGGCGCATGAGTACCGGGACACGGCCAACGTGGCCAAGGTAGATGTGCAGGCCGTCTCTGGCGCAGCGCAGATGTTCAATGTTCGATCAACCCCTACCTTCGTATTGATTGCTCCACCTGTGACCAAGAAGCAGAAACAGGCGGGCAAACCGGCCGAACGCTGGCGCGCAATGGGGCTGGTGAAGAAGAGCCTGCTGGCCCAAGCGCTGGAATCGAGTGGAGCGACCCTCGCTGACTGAGCTGCCTGACCAGGCCATCGAGGCCATGGTCGCCCACGCCCGGTTTTGCTACCCCAAGGAGGCCTGCGGATTGCTGGCAGGCGTCCAGGACGACAGCGGTCTCTCCTTGCGTATGGTGTATGCGCTCACCAATGCCGATGATTCTTCGGTTGCATACACGATTGAGCCGACGGAGCACTTTCGCGCGTTGCAGCACGCCGAGCGCAACGGCTGGGAGTTGATCGGTGCCTTCCACAGCCATCCCTCCGGTGCCGGCTATCCGTCCCACCTCGACGTCACCCGAGCGACCGAACCCGGCTGGGCCTGGTGTGTGGTGGGATTGAGCGACCCGCTTGCCCCGGACATCGGGGTTTTTACGATCGAGAACGGGCAGATCCGCCGCACGTATCCTCCTTCTTGATGCGCTTCACAGTCCTGGGCAGCAACGCGACGTATCCGACCGGGGGCCGGCCGGCTTCCGGCTATCTGATCGAGAGCCCACTCGGGGCAGTGGTGCTCGATGCCGGTCCGGGTACCGCCTCTGCCGCGCTTGCCCGGATCGGCATCGAGCAGCTACAAGCCATCGTGATCAGCCATGTCCACGCCGACCATTGCTCTGACGTCGCAGCAATGTATTTCCGCCTTCGATACGGCCCGGAGGGCGAGAGGAGGATTCCCCTGATCGCACCTCCCGGTGTTTACGAACACCTGGAGGACTTCTTGACCTACACCGAAGGCGGGGACGGCTTTCGACAGACGTTTGCCGACCACACCGTCGATGACGCCGATGAGGTGTCACTACTGGATGCGATGTGGTCTTTCGGTCGAACGGATCACCCGGTACCGTGCGTGGCCACCAGGATCGAAGGGCCCTCCGTCCTGGCCTACACGTCGGACACGGGGACCGGGGTCGATCTCCGCTCGGTCACCGGTCATGCCGATGTGCTCGTCGCCGAAGCCACCTTTCAGGGCGACGACAAGCTGGGCACCCAGCATCTCACCGCACGTGACGCCGGCCGGTTGGCCACGGCTTCGCAAGCCGCTCGGCTGATCCTGACCCACATCCGGCCCGACCTCGATCCGGCAGTATCGGCGGTGGAGGCGGGTGAGACGTTCGGAGGACCCATCGGGATCGCAACCCCCGGAATGACGATCGACTTCTGACCTGGCGCTCGCGTCGCAGGCCGGCACTACTCTCGCCGCCATTCGAGGCAGGAGACCCATGCGAGAAGACCGAGCAACCGACCAGCTGCGGCCCGTGACCATCACTCGCGGTTATACCGACATGACCCCGGGATCGGTCCTGATCGAAATGGGACGTACTCGTGTGTTGTGCACTGCTTCGATCGACGAGGTCGTGCCCCGCTGGCTCAAAGACTCCGGCAAGGGCTGGGTGACGGCCGAATATGCCATGCTGCCCGGATCGTCGACCCAACGCATCCCCCGCTCGACATCATCTGGCCGTGTGAAGGAGATCCAACGTCTGATCGGTCGCGCCCTGCGGGCAGTGGTGGATCTGGAGGCCATGGGGGAAGTGGCAGTGAGGGTCGATTGCGATGTGCTGCAGGCTGATGGAGGGACCCGAACCGCGTCCATCACAGGCGCCTGGATTGCGCTGCACGACGCGCTGACCGACGCGGTCGCACGAGAGGCCATCCCGGACCACCCGATCAAAGACCAGTGCGCAGCTGTGAGCGTCGGTGTCTTCGGCGATGGAGTGCTCCTCGATCTCGACTATGTGGAAGACATCTCGGTCGACGTGGACTTCAATGTCGTGATGACCGGAAGCGGAGACCTGATCGAGGTGCAAGGGACCGCCGAAGGCGACCCCTTCACCCGCCGGCAGCTCGATGACCTGCTCGATGTGGCCCACAAGGGCATCAACGAACTGCTCGTTCACCAGAAAGCGGCGCTCGGCCTCTGATGCAGGTCGTCGTCGCATCGAAGAACCCTGACAAGATCAACGAGGTGGCGGTCGTGCTCGATGAACTGGGGATCGAGGTGGTCAACGGTCTCGACTGGGACGATATCGAAGAAACGGGCGACACGCTCGAGGCGAACGCGCTGCTCAAGGCGAGATCGGTCGTGGCGGCCACCGGGGTGGCGGCGATTGCCGACGACACCGGATTGGAGGTCGACCATCTCGGCGGGGCGCCCGGCATCTACACGGCCCGCTTCGCCGGTCCTGACGCCACCTACGAGGACAATGTCGACAAGATGCTCGCGCTGCTCTCCGGGGTCTCGGACCGGAAGGCTCGCTTCCGCACGGCGGTGGCCCTCGTCACTCCGGCCGGAGAGGAGGTGGTCGCCGTGGGCGTGCTCGAGGGGCGGATCACCACGGGGCGCCGAGGGGGCGGCGGGTTCGGTTACGACCCGATTTTCGAGGATCTCGAAACCGGGCAGACCCTGGCCGAGATGAGCGATAGTGAGAAGAACGCCATCAGCCACCGCGCTCGGGCGCTCCGTGCGCTGGCGGCCACGCTGGGGGAATAGCGCCCTTCAACCGGCGAGGCCACCGCGCTAACCTCCCCGGCGGGTCGCTAGCTCAACTGGCTAGAGCAACCGGCTCTTAACCGGTAGGTTCGGGGTTCGAGTCCCCGGCGACCCACTGCAGTTCGTCGCGACCTCGTACCGGTCGAATTCTCGAGTGTTCGACGTCGCGCAGGTTCGGTTCTTCGGAGCAGGTGTCCGGGCCCCCGCTCCATGGTGGAATCTTTCGGGTTCAGCCCGAGTTACGATTCATCGGTAGATGCAACCGGCGGGTGTAGCCGAACTGGTATAGGCGCCAGACTTAGGATCTGGTGGGGAAACCCATTGGGGGTTCGAGTCCCTCCACCCGCACCGACCCCTGTTGATCACGTTCATGTGCATCGCAATCCTCTCGAAAAGGTCAGAAAAGCTGGATAACCGTGAGCGCCAACCGCTCAGCGTGAACGGCTCCTGTCTTTATTTTGGCGATTGGTGACCCCGGGCCCTCCGAACGGAACCCATCATCTGTATGGTGGGTGAAGCAGCCAATCTGCATGTCTTCATCCATCGGCACCGACGGGACCATTGTGAAAGCAGGTGCAATGATGATGGTGAGGGGTCGGCGAGGGTTTCTAGCAAGAATTGCCGTCCTGGGCTTGGTCATGACGGTCGCTTTCATGTTCGCCGGCGATATCGGGGCTGCAGTGCCACCGGCGACCCCAACGGTGGATGCGGTGTCAGTGGGGTCTACTGCTGATTCTGGTGTGACGATTTCGCATACGACCGCAGGGTCGGGCCGTCTGATGCTGGTTGGTGTGTCGATCAACAACGACAACATGGAAACAGTGTCTTCGGTCACCTATGACGGGTTGGTCGCCGAGCGGGTCGGATGGGTCGATCATCAGGGCTCGGGCGGCGACGATTCGCGTGTCGAGATCTGGAGCCTGGTCGCTCCTGCGGTTGGTACTCACGATGTCGTGGTTGAGTTGAGCGCGGTTCTGAAGCGGCATGCGGTGGTGGGGGTGGTGACGTTAACCGGGGTCGACCAAGATGATCCATTGGGCGAGATTGTTGCCACCTTCGGGGATAGCGCGTCTCCGTCGTTGAGTGTGCCGTCCACTGAGGGTGAGCTGGTTCTTGGAGTCTTTGCGTGCGAGAGGTGCTGGTCGGTTGGTGTTGTGGCTCCGGCTCTGGAACGGTGGAACCGATCGGTGGGTCGTGGTAACACGATTGGTGCGGGGGCAGTCCTCGACGGCGTCGGTCCGGCGGTGAGCCTGGATCTCTCTTTGGAGAGAGGTAGTCATTGGGCAATGGGAGCCGTACCAATCCGACCCCAGGTGGTGGGAGATCCGCCGGTTGCTGGGGATGTGGTGGTTGGGACGGGTGAGGATTTGCCGGTCGGGTGGTTGCCGGATGTGAGTGATCCGAATCAGGCTGACGAATTGACGTGTTCTATCGCGGTCATTCCCGCCAATGGGGTGGTCGCAGTGGATCCTGGTTGCTCAACCAGCACCTATACACCGGATGAGGATTTCCACGGTACCGATTTGTTCGAGTACGAAGTCTCTGATGGGGTATTGACCGATCGGGGAGAGGTGTCGGTGACGGTCACGGCCGTCAATGACACTCCGGTCGCTGAAACACAAGCGGTGGTGGTGTCGGAAGAGGTGGCCACCACGGTCACCCTCACCGGGTCTGATGTTGATGGGGACTGCCCGTTGGGGTTTGCGGTGGATGCTGGCCCGGCTCAGGGCACGCTGGGTCCGATTACCAATCAGCAGTGCACGGGTGGGGTCGGTTCGGCTGAGGTGATATACACCCCGAATTCCGGTTACACCGGATCTGATGCCTTCGGTTTTACGGTCAGCGACCCTTCAACAACAACCTCACCGGCTGCCCTCATCACCATCGATATACAGGCGGTTAATGATCCGCCGGTTGCGGGGGATGTGGGGGTTGAGACGGATGAGGATTCGTCGGTTGGGTGGTTGCCGGTGGTGAGTGATCCGGATCCGGCTGACGTGTTGATTTGTTCGGTTGCGGTCACTCCGGCCAATGGGGTGGCCATCGTGGATCCTGATTGCTCAGCCGGCACCTATACGCCGGATGACAATTTCCACGGTTCCGATGAGTTCGAGTACGAAGTCTCTGATGGGGTGTTGACCGATCGGGGAGTTGTATCGGTGACGGTCACGGCCGTCAATGACATTCCGGTCGCTGCAGCACAAGCGGTGGTGGTGTCGGAAGGGGAGGCCACAACGGTCACCCTCACCGGGTCTGATGTTGATGGGGATTGCCCGTTGGGGTTCGCGCTCGTCGATCCGGCGCCGGCCAATGGCACCCTGGATCCGATGACCAATCAGGAGTGCACCGGTGGGGTTGGTTCGGCTGCCGTGGTGTATACCCCGCATTCCGGTTACATCGGATCGGATGTGTTCGGTTTTACGGTCAGTGACGCCTGGGCTACCTCACCACCTGCCCTCATCACCCTCGACGTGCAGTCTCTTCCTCCCTCACCATCGTTCCTGGACGACTTCGACGACGGGGACTTGAGTGAGTACGGGACCATTGGGGGCAACTGGTCGACGGCTGCGGAGCCGGGCCGGGGATTGGTGGTTCGTCAGACCCTCAACGCGAACACTGTTCTGTACCCCCATTCGGAGAGTTTTGCGGGGAGGTATGAGGTCCGAGCGGAGATCTGGAACGAGGACAACGACGCGACGGGTGTGGTCTTCCGGTTGAACCCCGCCGATGCGGACAACTTTTACAGTTGCTCGGCGACATCGGACGACGGCTTTCAGGCAGGACTCTGGCGGCACATCAATGACATGAATGGAGTGCCAACTACGTTGCTGGCGGGGAGCTCGTGGAACTATGTGAGGAGCCGCTGGTATACGGTAACGATCACGGTGGACGCATTGGCAGGGACTCTTCGCTGTCAGTGGGAGAGCACCCAGGCGGGGGTGGAGCTCGACGTCGTCGCAGTGGATCCCGACCGGGAAGATTCGGGCTCGGTGGGCTTGTGGCTTTCTTCCGAAGACAACTTCAAGGGCGATCTTCTTCAGGTGAGCCCGCTCGGACCGCCCGACAACACCCCGCCCACGGTCGACGTGACGAGCCCAACCCCTGCCACGGACACTTCGGATTTCAACCTTGACTTCACTGCCACCGACGACGTCGGGGTGAGCTCCTGTTCCTACGAGCTCGATGGGATCGGCTCCGGTCTTCCCGGTTGTGCGGGCACGGTGTTGAGTTCGGTACCTCTCGGAGACCACCAGCTCCAGGTCTTCGCCACCGACCAGTCCGGGAACACCGGTTCTTCCTCGCTCATATCCTTCTCCGTCACCGAGGATGTCTCCCCGCCTCAATGGGATCCCGTTCCCGAGAACCAAAGCCTCATCGAGGGGGCGATCTTGAGCTACCCGCTGGGTGCGATCGACAACGTCGCCATCGATTCCTACTCCGTCGACGACACCGTGAACTTCAGCATCGACCCGGTGACCGGTCTTTTGGAGAGCACCCACGCACTCCCCGAGGGAAGGTATCCGGTAACGATTTTCGTCACCGACGTCAATCTGAATCAGGCGACGGCTTCGATCATTGTGGCGATAATCAGAGGGAGTGTGCCCCCGACGAACTTCACGGTTGCTTTCATCGGGGACCAGGGCAGGGGCCCAGATGCCGAGGCGGTCCTCCAGCTCATCCAGAACGAGGGCGCTCATATGGTCTTGCACCAGGGCGACTTCGACTACGTCAATAATCCGGATAGATGGGATCAGATGATCACGGATGTGCTCGGTGCTGACTTCCCGTATTTCGCCTCAGTCGGTAACCACGACGAATCCCGATGGTATGGGCCCGACGGTTATCAATCGAAGCTCCTTGCACGGCTGAGCCGGGTGCCCGGGGCTACATGCACCGGCGAGTACGGAGTGAACTCTGCCTGCACCTTCAACGGTCTGCTCTTCATCCTTTCTGGCGTCGACGTTCTGGGCACAAATCACGACACCTTCATCAGTGACGAGCTGGCTACTACGGAATTCCTCTGGCGAATCTGCTCCTTCCACAAGACCATGCAGGCCATGCAGGTAGGAGGAAAAGGCGATTCGACGGGCTGGGCGGTCTACGAAGAATGTCGTAGGGGCGGAGCCATGATCGCCACCGCGCATGAGCACAGTTACCACCGCACCAAAACGCTCGTCAGCATGCAGAACCAGACCATTGATCCCGCCTGGCCTCAGCCCGACGAGGTTCGAATCGGAGCCGGCTCGTCGTTCGTATTCGTTTCCGGCCTGGGCGGGAAAAGCATCCGGGACCAGGAGCGTTGCCTTCCCACGGCACCGCCCTACGGCTGCAATGGGGAATGGGCGAGCATTTACACGTCGAATCAGGGGGCGAACTACGGCGCGCTTTTTTGTTCCTTCAACGTCAACGGGCAGCCAGACAAGGCGCACTGCTACTTCAAAGACATCGACGGCTACATTCCCGATCAGTTTCACGTCACAAACTTCAACGCGTCGCCGTCCTAGGCTCCGTCGGTGATCAGCCGGTCATGGCTCGACGTGTCGATTGTGACGACCAGGGAAACCTCGATTCGGGTCATCTTCTTCGGGAGGGCACCCGCCAGCCTTGTGACGCCGTTGCGGGTGGAGACGTCGTGGCTGGAGATGGTGCCCGGATTGCTCAGCTCCTGACGCTATGGGGACCTGATGGCGGCGGATCTCTTGGTGGCGGAACGATGGTCGTTTCGCAATGCGCCATACCAGTCCGACGGTTGCCGACCTCCTCTGTAGCTCTTCGCTCGTCGGTATGACTTGAGCGATTGATCGAATTTGTGGGGTGGGCTTTGCTTATCCTGCGGGTATGGCCGCACACGATTTCACATTGCTCGATCAGGCCGGAGATCCGTGGACGCTTTCGGATCATCGGGGATCTGGCGTCGTGCTCCTTTTCCTGCGGGGGGATTGGTGACCGTACTGCAACGGCCAGCTGGTCAGCATGGCGCTACGACACGGAGACTTCACCGAGGCGGGAGCGCTGGTGGCGGCCATCGACGTGGACTCACCCGCCCAGCACGCGGCGATGATCGAGAAGCTCAACCTCCCGTTTCCCATGCTGTCAGACCCGGACCGCACAGGCGCGATCGAGCCATACGACCTCATGAACATGAAAGATCCCCGGGATCTGGCGGTCCCGGCCACGGTGATCATCGATTCGGCCGGCGAAGAGGTGGCACGCCTCGTCAGCCGCGATTACGCCGACCGGCCGCATGAGGACGCCGTGCTCGAGATCGTTCGGAGCCTGGCGCTCGAGCCTGTCGAACAAGCTCCCCCCAGGCCGGGAGCCGCTGAACCAGGTGAAAAGGCGATGCCCTTTGCCGATCTTCGATCGTACTTTCGGGGGGCGAAGTTTGGAGCCAAAGCGATCGGTCTCCGGACCGACAACGGCGAAGAAGCCGATGCGTTCGGCGAGCTCATGGACCAATACATGAACGACGTCACCACCATGTATCGGATCATGCGGGATCGCACCAGCCGGGGCTGAACGCCGTCCCGGCTACACGGGATACCGGGTGATCTGCCAGGGCAGCCACAGGCCTGGCTCGGCGCCGACGTCGCCTTCGTTGATATAGCGGGCGACGG
>JBFIPU010000002.1:0-98449 GCA_041609995.1 Acidimicrobiia bacterium | reverse complement strand
TCCACGTCGCCGGTGTATCGCTCGGATGCGCGGGCGTCGACGACAACGCCTCCCGATCCAAGATGCTCAGCCACCTCCTCGGCAGTGGCGATCGCCTCGGACGGCCATGGTTGCGACGGATGGACGACAGGCTCGACTGTGACCGGCCCGGTTTCCATCGGTCCCTCCCAGGCCTGCAACCCGCCTTCGAGCAGTGCCGCCGGACGGCCGAGGACCCGGAGCATCCAGACCAACCGGCCGGCCACCATCCCTCCCTGGTCGTCGTAGGCCACCACCGTATCCCCGGGCCGAATGCCCGCCGCCCCCAGACCTGCCGCGAAGACGTCCGGATCGGGCAGTGGGTGCCGCCCGGCCATCGGGGCCGCTGGTCCGGCCAGGACCGAGTCGAGGTCGAGGAAACGGGCGCCGGGAAGATGGGACTGTAGGTAGGCGTGGCGGCCGCTGCGCCCGTCGAGATACCAACGCACATCGGCTACCACGACCTCGTCTCGTTGGGCCACCAGCCAGTCACGGTCGACGAACGGCTCGATCGTCATCGTAAGGCCTCCTCGTGAATGCTCTCGAACGCCGCCATGAGTGGGTCGGGCAGCGGCATCGGCGTGTGGGTCGCCGGGTCGACGCAGACGAAGACGACCTTGCCGGTGCTCGTGACCCGGTCGCCGACGCGGGACTCCAATGCGAACGTGATCGAAGAGGTACCCAATCGTTGGACCCGCACGCCGGTGACGAGCATCTCACCGAGCCCGGCAGTGGCCTTGAAGTCGACTTCGGCATGGACGGTGAGAACATCACAACCCATGTCGTGGAGCGTCGGCTCGTCCAGCCCGGCCGCGTCGAAGAGGTCGGTGATCGCATCGTCGTAATACCGAAGGTAGTTGCCGTTGAACACGATGCCTTGTGCATCCGTGTCCGAATAGCGCACTTTGCGCGAGTACGTGACCGGCCAGTCCACGCGGCGCAGGCTAACCCGGCCCGGCCTGGAAGAATGCAGCCATGCCATCCGGGATAGTTCTCATCGAGCTGGGAGCAATGCTCATCGTCCTGGCTCTCCTCGCCCGCCTGGCCAACCGGCTGGCCTTGTCTCCGGTCCCGATGTACTTGTTCGCAGGGATCTTGTTCGGCGCGGACGGCCCGTTTCCCTTGCTCGAAAGCCTGGATTTCATCGAGATCGCCGCCGAGATCGGCGTGGTGCTGCTGCTGTTCACCCTCGGCCTCGAGTTCTCTTCGAGGAGACTGGTGCGTGAGTTCCGCGAAACAGCGGTGTCAGGGCTCGCCGACTTCCTGTTGAACTTCTCACCTGGTTTCGTCATAGGGCTCATGCTCGGCTGGGGGCTGCTCGCCTCCTACATCCTCGGGGGAGTCACGTACATCTCGTCGTCGGGCATCGCGGCCGAAATGATCAGGGACTTCCACTGGTTCGACCGCCCAGAGACCGGCAAGGTCATCGGCGTCCTCGTGTTCGAAGACCTCGTGATGACCGTCTACCTGGCGATCGCCGGGGTGCTGCTGTTCGGCGCCATGCCGTGGGAAGCCACCTTGGCAGCGACCGTGGCAGTCAGTCTCGTGATCGGAACGATCTGGATCGGCTACCACTATTCCGAGCAGATCAGCGCACGGATGTTTCGTTTGCGCGGTGAGGTGCTGCTGCTGGGGTTGGTGGGACTCGCACTGCTGTTCGCCGGCGTCGGTGAGCAACTGGAGGTGAGCGCGGCGGTCGGAGCGTTTCTGGCAGGCATGCTGTTGTCGGGGGAGGCCTCCCATGGACGGACGGCCACCGCCCTGCTGGAGCCGCTCAGGGACCTCTTCGCGGCCGCCTTCTTCGTGCTGTTCGGCTTGCAGCTCGACTCCTCGGGCCTGGACGATGTGATTTGGCCGGTGCTCGCGCTGGTCGTCATCACATCGCTCACGAAGCTCGGGACCGGCGCCGTGGTGGCCAGGCGCAGCGGAGCCGACCGGCGGGCCGGGTTGCGGGCCGGGGCGACCCTCATGGCCCGCGGTGAGTTTTCGATTGTCATCGCAGAACTGGCCCGCCGGGCCGGCCAGGATCCGCAGCTGGCCGCGGCGGCGGGGCTGTACGTGGCGATCCTGGCCGTACTGGGTCCCATCACCGTGCGGTTGGTGGCCCACGACGGCGACACGCCGCCGCCCGAACAACTTCTCGATACTCCGCGGTAAGAGTGGACCGCCCTACTCGCCAACCAGAACCAAGCTCTAATGTGCCGGCCATGGTTCAGCAGCGCGAAGCGGTAGTAGTGGGTGGCGGCGTGTCCGGCCTCACCACCGCCATCCGACTGGCCGAGGCCGGCTTTGAAACAACGATCGTGACCGCCGAGCGCGCCCAGCAGGCCACGTCGGTGGTGGCGGCGGCCGTCTGGTTCCCGGAGCCCGCCCAGCCGCAGCTCATGGCGGCCTCTTTCTCGGTCTTCGAGTCGCTTCTGACCACCGAGCGAGCCGGGGTTTATGAGATCGACATCACTGAATACACCTCTCAGGCTCCTGATCCGTCGCCGTCCTGGGCCTCGGTCCTCCGCCATTTCCGGACGCTGGCGTCAGACGAGGTACCGCCCTCTTTTGCCGGCGGTCAGCTCCTCGGGAGTATCCGGATGGAGCCGCCCCTCTACCTGGCCTACCTCGAACGGCGCTTCGCCGAGCTGGGCGGGGACATCCGGCTGCAGCACATCGACCGGCTCGAAGCGGTCGCCGGCCCCGGTCGCATCACTGTCAACTGCACCGGGCTGGGGGCGCGGGAGCTGGTCGGGGACTCGTCCATGTACCCGGTCCGGGGCCAGGTCGTCCACGTCACCAACCCCGGGTTCGACGACGGGCTGCTGGTCGAGACCGAAGGACAGCCTTTCACCTACATTCTCCCGCGCAACGAGGTGGTGGTGCTGGGCGGTACCCGGCTCGTGGGAGAGTGGAGCCTCGAACCGGACGACGTCACCACCCAGCGGATCCTGGACGATGCCCGCCGCCTCGACCCCCGCTTGGCGGACGCCGATGTCGTAGATGTTCACGTGGGCCTGCGACCGGGCCGCCCCCGCCTGCGCCTCGAGCGGCAGGACATCGATGCGGGCATCGTGATCCACAACTACGGCCACGACGGCAACGGATACGGCTTGAGCTGGGGTTGCGCCGCCGAAGTCGTGCGGCTGGCTACATCCTGACGCGGGAACCGGCGTCATAGAAGGGCCGCAACTGAGCGGCCGCCGGGATACGTTGGCCGGCAACCTCGATAGCGAATTCGCCCGATTCCAAATACTCGTTCGTCACGCCCTCGGGGTGGGTCAGATAGCCCATTGCCAGGCACGAGTTCATCATGTAGCTGAACATCCCGGAGCTGGTTCGGCCGACGATCTCGTCGTCGCGCCATATCGGCTCATCGTGATAGAGGAGCAGATCAGGGTCATGCAGGCGGAATTGGACCAGGCGTTTGGTACGAGGTTGCTCTTTCTGGGCAAGCAGCGCATCGCGTCCTATGAAGCCGCCCGGCTTGTCGAAGTCCACCGCAAAGGACAAACCGGCCTCAATGGGCGTGTCCTCGTCGGTGATGTCGTGGCCCCAATGGCGGTACCCGGCTTCGAGGCGCAGAGTGTTCATGGCGTGGTAGCCGGCGTGACCGAGTTCGTGGTTTGCACCCGCTTCCACTACCGCTGAGTACAGTGCAGGGGCTGCCGAATACGACACATACAACTCCCACCCCATTTCGCCGACGTAGGACACCCGGAGAGCGCGGGCCGTGGTCCCGACCACCTCGATGTCCTGGGAAGTGGTGTACGGGAACGAGTCGTTGTCGAGGGAGGCGTCGGTCAGCTCCGCCAGCAGGGCTCGGGAGTTGGGCCCCATCAGGCTGATGACGGCCAGCTCCTCGGTGATGTCGGCGAAGTCCACCTTCCGATCACGAGCTTGTCGGCGAAGACGGGCAAAGTCACGGGTACGGCTGGCGGCGGGTGAAACCACCAGAAACTCGTCTTCGGTGAGCCGGGTTACGGTGACGTCGGCTTCTATGCCGCCGCGCTCGTTGAGCCACTGTGTGTAGACGACATCGCCCAACTCGGCGTCCACGTTGTTGCCGCTCAGCTGATTGAGGACTGATGCTGCGTCAGGGCCCTGCACCCGGTATTTGGCGAAAGAGGTCTGGTCGAAGGTTCCCACCCGCTCGCGCACGGCTGCGCACTCGGCCATGGAGTGTTCAACCCAGTTCTGCATCCCATATGAGTAGTGGTAGGCCCGATCCACGCCGTCCGGCGCGTACCAATTGGGTCGTTCCCAGCCGGCGGTTTCGCCCCAGACAGCACCGGCGGCGTCAAGCTGGTCGTGGATGGGGGAGTGGATGATGTTCCGGGCGCTCTCGTACTGGCGGAAGGGCCAGTGCATGGCATACAGCAGGCCCAGGCTCTCTGAGATCCGGTCCTGCAGAAACTCGGGATTGGCCTGGAAAGGAAACGTGCGGCGAATGTCGACCGGCCAGAGGTCCATGGGCGGGCAGCCGTCGATGATCCAATCGGCCAGGACCCACCCGGCTCCACCGGCCGACTGGATGCCGACCGAGTTGAACCCGGCAGCAACGAATAAGCGGTCGACCTCCGGCGCTTCGCCCAGGTAATACACGCCGTCGGGAGTGAAGGACTCGGGCCCATTGAAGAAGAGCTGGACCCCGGCGTCGGCAAGCGCCGGAACCCGGTGGATCGAGCGCTCGAAAATGGGCCCGATGTGGTCCCAGTCCTCGGCCAAGGTACCGAACGTGAAATCACGGGGGATGCCGTCCAGCTTCCAGATCTTGCCCCGGGGCTCGAAGAAGCCCGCCATGATCTTGCCGGTCTCCTCCTTGAAGTACGTGTAGTTGCCTGGATCCCGGAGCGTGGGGAGCCCCACCTCGACGCCGTCGATGGCCTCCGTGACGATGTAAAAGTGCTCGCACGCCTGCAGGGGCACGTTCACCCCCACCGTGGCAGCGATCTGGCGGGTCCACATGCCACCGGTCAGCACGACGGTCTCGGCCTCGACGTATCCCCGTTCGGTCTCAACACCCACGATGCGGTCGTTCTCCGCCCTCAGCTTCTCGACCGCCACGCCCTCAATGATCCTGACGCCGTTGACGCGGGCCCCTTTGGCGAGAGCCATGGTGGTGTCCACGGGGCTGGTTTGACCGTCCCGGGGGATGAAGACCGCCCCCACCAGATCATCCGTTCGCATCAAGGGCCACCGCTCGGAGGCCTCGTCGAGGTCGATCTCCCGCACCTCGACCCCAACGGTCTTGGCCATCGAGGCGCCCCGCATGATCTCCTCCCACCGTTCCGGATTGTCGGCCACCGAGATCGAGCCCGGTGTCCGATAGCCGGTGGCGTGGCCGGTCTCTTCCTCGAGTTCTTCGAACAACCGAGCCGAGTAGGTGGCGAGTTTGGTGAGGCTGTGAGACGACTTGAGCTGGCTGACCAGACCGGCGGCATGCCACGTGGTGCCTCCGGTGAGCTGGCCCTGTTCCAGCAACAACACGTCGCTGACACCCCGTTTGGCGAGGTGGTACGCAACGCTGCATCCGACAATCCCACCACCCACGACGACAACTTGTGCCCGGCTGGGAAAGTCGCTCAATGTCGCCACCTCCCATCGGCGCCCGTCACCACATCGGGCGGCATGATGATGTTGAATCGCTCCCGGATCTGGCTGTCCAGCTCAGGCGAGATGTGGCCGGGGTAGTGGGAGGCGAGGGTCGCTTTCACATACTCGTGGGCCCGATCGGCCGCGTCTGTAGCACCCTCGTCGGTCCAGTCGTCGGGGCTGAGGCGGTCGCCCACCATCGGATACACATAGTGCTTCTCCATGAGGTCGAGCGTTTGTGAGTGACCGAGGAAATGGCCCTCACCCTTCACCACCTCGTCGAACACGTCCCGGGCGAGCGTGTAGTCGTCTACCTCGATACCACGAACCGTCCGATTCACGGCACCGAGCAGGTCGTTGTCGATGACCATGGTCTCCAGCGAATGGGCCAAGAGGGCCGCCAGCATCCCGGCCGACTCATAGATGACGTTGGTCCCGGCCTGGGCCGCCAGCGTCACCGTGAGACCCTTTTCGTGACCGGCCTGGCCGTCTGGCAGCTTGGAGTCGGCCATACCGGCCGCCGAGCCCGACGGAAGGCCCAGCCAGTTGGCCAGCTGCCCCGAGCCGGCGTTGAGCAGTGCCTCCTCGCCGCTTCCGCCGCTCATCGCCCCGGTGCGAAGGTCCGAGACGAACGGCCACATGCTGAATATGCACGGGTGGCCCGGTTTGAGCAGATTCACGCTGGTCAGCGCAGCCAGGCATTCGGCCATGGCCTGGACCAACGAACCGGACAGCGAGGCCGGGGAGGTGGCGCCTGCCTGACCCGCCGAGAGAAGGTTGATCGGCATCCCCGTTCTCACCTGGGCCACCATGCACTCGGCGGTGTCTTCGGCGTAGCGCAGAGGAGGCACCACAAACGTGGCGTTGGCGATCACGAACGGTCGCTTGGCAAACTCGCCGTCGCCTCCCAACACCATGTCGTACATGTTCACGACCTCGTAGACGTGCTCCGGCTGGAAAAACGAGGTGCCGTTGGGCTTGGTGGTACCCATCATGGCGGCGTAGGCGGTCACCACATCGAGGTCCCGGGCATCCGCGGCGTCGCGGGCGACCACGGTCCGGACGTAGCCGTGGATGTGCTCGAGGGTGTCGGCCAGACGGGCTGAGTCGAACAGATCTGCTGAAGTGCTCTCGCGGAAGGTCTTGGTCGCATGGTCGAGCATCGTGACGGCGGCGCCGGCGGTCGCGAAATGAACGCGGTTGCCTCCCAGCTCGAGGCTGTTCGCCTCATCGAAGCCGTGCCAAACGAACTCCTTGGTGGCGGTTTCCAGAGCGCGGTTGACGACGTCCTTCGGGTAATGAAGCCGCCCGTCATCGTCGAGCCAGCCCCCGGCGTCAACCATCGACTCGATGAAGGTAGGAATCGGAGACCCCATCCCCAGGTTCTCGAGAATATCGAGAGCATTGTCGAAGATGTCCTGCATTTGGCCCTCTGACAGAGGCCGGTAGTGGCCACCGGGCAGGCCCGGCCGCACCGGTTTGACGGGTGGCTTGGCCGCTCGAGCGGCCAGCCGGGCGTCCCGTCCTCCCGACCGGCGCCCCATCAGGCCCGCAATCGCTCGCTGTTGGGGTCCCACACCGGCGCGTCGAGCACGGTTGCTGTGCGGATCTGGTCCATCACCCGAACGCCGAACTTCGAGCCGGGAGCGGAGAACGCCGGCTCCACGTAGGCGAACAGGATGCTTTTCTCGACCGAATGGGCCCAGGTGCCGGCGGTGGTGATCCCCATCACCCGTCCGTTGTCGAGGGTGGGCTCGTTGCCCCGGCAGTCGGCGTCATCTGCGTCGAGCTCGGCATAGACGCAGACCATGGACAGTTCCTCACCCTGGCGGGCGACCGTGGGGGCCTTACCCTTGAACTCCTTGGAGAGGTCGACGAAGCGCATGATGTCGGCCTCGACCGGCGTGATCTCGGTGGTCAGCTCCGAGCCCCACGCCTTGTATCCCTTTTCCAGGCGCATGACGCCCATGGCGTAGGTCCCGAACTCCACAGCATCGAACTGGGCGCCGGCTTCCACCAGGGCGTCGTAGAGAATCTCCATTTGCTCGATGGGGTGGTGCAGCTCCCATCCCAGCTCACCCACATAGGACACCCGCAAGGCGGTGCACGGAACTCCGGCCACCTCGATCTCCTGGGCGGTGAGCCAGCGAAAGGCGTCGTTGCTGAGGTCGGCGTCAGTCACGCTCGAAAGGAGGTCGCGGGCCCGGGGTCCGGTGACGGCCAGGAGGCCCAGCTCATCGGTGACGTCGGTGACCGTCACGTCCTCACCGTCCTCGACGTGGAAGTTGAGCCAGTCGAGATCGTGCTGTTGGGCTGAGATCGCCGAGTTGAGATAGAAAGCGTCGGGGCCGAGCCGGGTGATGGTCATCTCGCATTCGATTCCGCCCAGGTCGGTCAGCATGTGTACGAGGCGGATTCCGCCGTCGCGGGCGGGCAGCCGATTGGCAGACAAGCGGTCGAGCAGGGCGGCGGCGTCGGCGCCGGTGACCCGGTATTTACTGAAGGCGGTGAGGTCGGCGATGCCAACACGTTCCCGAATACCGCGTACCTCTTCGCCGACGGTCGCGAACGCCGACGATCGGCGGAAGGAATAGTCCTCCGGCTCTCCGAAGTAACGGACTCGTTCCCAGCCGTAGGTCTCCTGCCACTGGGCTGCCTTGGCCTCGAGCTTGTCGTGAATGGGCGTCCGGAGCATGGGTCTTCCCGCCTCCCGGTACTCGCCCGGCATGCGCACCTGGTACATCTCGTGGTACTCGTCGATCGAGCGGGCCAGCGTGTACTCGCCCGGCGCGTAGGGTCCGAACCGGCGGGGGTCCATCTCCCGTACGTTGATCTCTGTCTGGCCGTGCACCATCCATTGGGCCAGATACTTGCCGGCGCCGGGGCCCTGGGTGATGCCGATCGAGGCGCCCACGCACATCCAGTAATTGGGGAGGCCGGGCGCCGGGCCCATCAGATAACCGGCGTCGGGGGTGTGGGTGATGGGCCCGCTGACGACTTTTTTGATGCCTACCCGTTCGAAGGCCGGGATTCGCTGCCCGGCCAGTTCCAGCCACGGCATCAGACGGTCCAACTCCGGGGGAGTGAGATGGAAGCTGAGATCCCAGTCGATCCCGTCCAGCCCATATGGCTGAGAGTCTGCCCGTTCATACGGTCCGATGATGAGGCCGTCGTGTTCCTGGCGGTAGTAGCACGAGGCTCGCGGGTCACGAACGACCGGGAGCTCGTCCTCGAGCCCGCCCACCTCGGGGACGGCCTCGGTGACGAGATACTGGTGGATCATCGACACGATCGGCACGTCCAGGCCGACCATGGCACCCAGCTGGGGCCCGTAGTGACCGGCGGCGTTGACGACGTGTTCGGCCACGATCCGGCCTTTCTCGGTGATCACCTCCCACTTTCCATCGGCCAGACGGTTCATGTCGGTGACCCGGTTGTGGCGGCTGATCTCGGCGCCCAGTTGACGCGCACCGGCCGCCATGGCGTTGGTGGAGGCAGAGGGATCGGACCAGCCGTCGTTGGGCGTGTGGAACCCGATCTGGATGTCCTCGAGCTCGAGCAGTGGATGCAGCTCTTTGATCTCGGCGGGGCTGATCAGGTGGCTCTCGACCCCGATTTGCTCGAGCATGCCGTGGACGTACCGAAACCAGTCGACCTCGTTGTCGGTTCGTGCGAGACGAATCGCCCCACAGCCGTGCCACCCGGTGTTGAGGCCCGTTTCGTCCTCCAGCTCGTCGTACAGCTTGGTGGCATAGTCATGCACTTTCGCCATGTTGAGGCTGCCGATGAAGTTGGGAACCAGCCCAGCGGCGTGCCAGGTGGAACCGCTGGACAGCTCTCCCTTCTCGACCAGAACCGTGTCCGTCCAGCCTTCGTGAGCGAGGTGATAGAGCAAGCCCACGCCCATGGCGCCCCCACCAACGATCACGCACTGCGCGGTCTCCCGCATGGACATCCTCCGGCCTCGAAATCGAAGGCCAGACTACCGAGCGGCCGTACAACGGCAAGCGCATCGCCGTGCCCACCGGCGGGTATCCATCGCAAGCCGGGTGATCAGGGAGAGAGATTCGGAGGAACCATTCGCAGCCCTCTGTGAAGGGCCTCCGGTCGGGCACAACGTTCACCTACGCCGGAATCCACCGATCGGGACGATCCTTCCCCCACGGCCGACGGCCGGGAAGCCACCAACAACGGTAAGGGACCTCCGACGACTCAGCTCCGCAGGGCTCTGATCGTCGTATTGGCGTGGCTCACGCGACTGGCGAGGATGGTGACGACGAACCGATGAAACTCGGCCGCAGCCCCGGGATCGTTCTTGCACATCTCGTTGAAGGCAGCCGGTGTGATCTGCATGACCTCGCAATCGTTCTCGGCCATCACGGTCGCCGTGCAGGGCTCGTTGCGGTAAAGACCGATCTCGCCCAGCACCGTCCCTTCTCGCAGGGTGCGCAGACGAAGATCTTCTGCCTCGGGTCGCTCGAGCAACACCGTGGCACGACCCGAGGTGATCAGGAAGATGCCCGGTGTGGGATCCCCCTGCGTCATCAGTCGTTCACCCGCCGGGATGAGCTGGGGTTGCAGATACGGCGACAGCGCAGCGGCGAGCGTGTCCGGCAGGCCTCGGGATTCGGCCTCGGTCATCTCCCACTCTTCGAGCAGCCATTCTTCAGACCGGGCCACGGCATGGTCCACGTCGGGCTCTTCGATCAACAACTCCGGATATTTGGCGAAGACAGCGCCGAACTGTTCGCGCGTTGCCCGGTGCATTGCGGCAAACAGCAAGACCAGCTCATGCTCCTGGGCGAACAGGGCGATCCGTTCGAACAATGCCACGGCCGAGGAGTCGACGCCGGTAACCAATCGAAAGCCGAATACGATGAACCGCACGTGCGGGTTCTCCCCGTGCAGTTGCTTCACCCTTTCGAAGATCTGGCTGGCCGTGCCGAAGAATATGAAACCCTGCAACTCCAGGATGACGACGCTGTCGCCCACCGAGCGCAGGTATTCGGCTTCTTCAATGGGACGCTCGATGTTGCTCTGGCACTCACGCGCCGTCAGCAGATGCTTCACGACCTGTACACGGCTGTAGCGGTACACGAACAAGATGATCGCTCCCGCCAGCCCCACCGCCACTCCGGGCAGAAACCCGACCGTCGCAATGGTCAGCACGATGCCCACGGTGATCGCGTAGTCGAGCAGGGACATGCGGCGGCGCGCCCGCCACAACCATTCGATCAAGAAGTCGACCCCGTAGAACAGGAGTAACCCGCCAACAACGAACTGGGGTATCAGTTCCAATACCGGGGTTCCGATGAACGCCACCAAAGCCAGCACCAGCCCGGCAAGGACCGGCGGGCCTCTGCGTTGACCGACGATGCGGGTGGCGACGAGCGTGTCAGACAGGTACACGTACCCGGGAGGCGCTCCCAGCATGCCCCCCACGATGTTGGCCCACCCGGACGAACGGATCTCTGCGTTCACATCGAGGTCCGTGTTGGCGCCGATCTCCAGGGCGCTGACGTAGATCAGCAGCGTCAGCGGAACGAGAATCAGTATGGTTGCCAAACTGGCAGCCTCGCCACCGATGGCCGCCCAATCGGCGTCCGCCAGTGATCCGAACACAAGGCCCGGCAATTGGCCGTCCTCGGGGAACGGCCCGATGAGCCACCCGCGGCTCATCGATTCTTGCTTGCTGATGCCGAACAACCGGGTGGCGATTTGAAACAACACGATACCGAGAGCCAGCACGCCCGGATACGCCGCACTCGACCAACCTCGGACCGAGGCGGCGACGAGGACACCGGCCAGCAGCAGTCCTGGAAGCAGCACGCCGATGGCGCGGGTATCAGCCCACGTGTCGGGTAAGGACAACCCTCCGAGGATGTCGAGGGAACCGACCAGGATCAGATAGCCGGTACCGGCCAGCAAGCCTCCTACCACGGGGAAGGGGACGAAGCTCGCCATCTGACCCAGATGGAATCGAGCCATGAGCAAGAACACCGCCCCGGTGGCCAACGAGACGGCCATCATCATGGCAATGACGGTGTCGAGCACCTGTGGGCCCACCACACTGGCGGCGATCGCGGCGGCGGACAACGCAACGATGGCACTGCTGTTGTCTTGCACCCCGGCGTAGGTCCCGGCGAACCCGCTCTTTAGAGCAATGATCACTGCCATAGCAGCCGAGCCGACGAGCCCAACACCGATCCCGGCGGCGAGATGTGCGCTCAGATCGCCCGAAAAGATCAGCGACATCAGGGCCACGACGAGGAGAGAATTGACCACGCCCAGGATGAGGCCGACGGTCAAGGTCGAAAGCAACTGGCTGGGTGCGAACTCATCCGCCAGTGTCTGCACCTGCGTTGGTTGAGGTACCTCTCGTGTGACGATGGGCTTCGGGGGTGCTGGCGCACTCATCCTGGCCTCCCTCGCGTAGACAATAGATGACGAGGAACGCACCTGAAGGCGAGGACGGCGAGCATCGCCGGCCTGCCACGCAGGTCAGAGGCGAAGCGCGTTCAGTGGCGGATGAGCTCGGCCACCCGGAACGCGAGATCGATGGATTGGGTACCGTTCAGCCGGGGATCGCAGGTGGTCTCGTACCGGTGCTGGAGATCGGTGTCGAGCAGCTCCTGGGCTCCGCCCAGACACTCGGTGACGTCATCGCCGGTGAGCTCGATGTGGATGCCGCCGGGGTAGGTTCCGGCCGAATCATGGGCGGCGAAGAACCCCTTGATCTCCGTGAGAACATCCTCGAAATGGCGGGTCTTGCGCCCGTCGGGGGCGGTAAAGGTGTTGCCGTGCATGGGGTCGCTGACCCAAACCACCGGGTGATCAGAGTTCCGCACCGCCTCCAGAATCGGGGGCAGGCGGTCGCCGATCCGATCCGCACCCATACGGGTGATGAGGGTGAGGCGACCGGGGATGCGGTCGGGGTTGAGCGCTTCGCACAATGACAGCACCTCTTCCGGACTGGCCGTCGGACCGACTTTGCAGCCGATCGGGTTGCCGATGCCGCGCATGAACTCGACATGGGCTCCGTCGAGCTGGCGGGTGCGTTCGCCGATCCACAGCATGTGAGCAGAGCAGTCGAACCAATCTCCGGAGAGTGAGTCCTGGCGGGTGAGAGCTTCTTCGTACCCGAGGATCAGCGCCTCGTGGCTCGTGTAGAACTCCACTGTCTCCAGATCGGGATGGGATCCCGGCGTGACGCCGCAGGCGGCCATGAACTGCAAGGCGCGGTCGATTTCGGTCGCCAACGCCTCGTACCGCTGTCCGGCCGGCGAGGTGGCCACGAACTCCTGGTTCCAGGCATGGACCTGCGACAGGCCGGCGTACCCACCCTGGGTGAACGCCCGCAGGAGGTTGAGGGTGGCGGCGGCCCGGTCGTATGCCGTCAACAGCCTCGCTGGATTGGCCTGGCGGCCGTCGTGGGTGAAGTCGGCGTCGTTGACCATCGGCCCCCGAAACGCCGGTAACTCCACGTCATCGATCGTCTCGGTGTCGGACGAACGCGGCTTGGCGAACTGCCCCGCGATCCGCCCCACCTTGATCACCGGCACACCGGTCGAGTAAGTCATGATGACCGCCATCTGCAGGATGACCTTTAGCCGATCCCTGATCGAATCGGCCGACGCCTCGAATGACTCGGCACAATCACCGGCCTGGAGCACGAACGCCTCCCCCCGGCTCACATCTGCCAGGTGTTGCTGCAGGTGTCGGGCCTCGCCGGCGAAGATCAGCGGCGGCCGCTCGCCGAGCTCTTTGAGGACGCGATCCATCTCGCCCAGATCGGGCCAGGCGGGCTGCTGCCTCGCGTCGTGGGCGCGCCAGCTCATAGGGCTCCATTCGGTCATACAGCAAGTTTATGGCGAATGGAGCGCGGAAACTAGGCCTCGAGCAGCTCCTTCAATTTTTCGAGGTTGGAGCGAACGTCTTTGCTGTACATCCTGATCACCAGCGGATCTGCCAGCTTTCCGAAGAAGCCACCAAATGCGTCTGTCTCCTGCCGCCACCGCAAGAGCGTCCCACCGTTGGTGTCCTCGTAGGTGATCTCGAATTCCCAGCCGATGGGCGACTCGACACTGCGCTGGACGGTGTGACGGCCGGCGTCGAACTCGGCGACTTCCGATGTCCAGCGGATCGACTTGCCGACTACTTTGGTTTCCCCCCGGAAGGTCGTTCCCTTTCCAACGGGGCCGTCGGACGTCTTCTCGAAACTCACGAGATTGGAGTTGTAGAGGTGCACGTTGGCCGGGTCGGTGGCGAACTCGAACACCTCTTCCCGAGGCCGGTTGATCACGATGGATTCCTCGACAACAGGCATGTGGCCCTCCTTTCTGTCAAGGCGACTCCGAATCTACGCGTGAATCCATGCCTCGGGTCGCCGGTTGTTACGGTTCCGTGTGGAGTATGTTCTGACCCATGAAGCAGGGTCCCGGCACCATCGCCGTCGTTCTGGCCGCCATCGCCGCCTTCCTGATCGGCCTCACCCTCTCGGACTGGAACCCCTTCTCCGGGCCTGAGCCATACACCGATGTGGGCCCGATCGTCATCGAGTCGGTGCGCGACGTCGCCGAGCTCACGACGGTTGAGGTGACCGAGTCCACGCTCATCGAAAAAGGCAACGACGCCGGCTGGCTCAATTGGGCAACGGGCGACAAGATCGTGATGATGGTCGTGGCCGAGATCGGGGCCGGAGTGGACCTGGACAGACTGTCATCGTCCGATTTCACGGTCGACCCCGAGACCGGGCGGGTCACGGTGCGCCTGCCGGCGGCCGAAGTGCTCTACGTGGCGACTGACAACGAGGCCACCCAAGTATTCGACCGTGACACCGGCCTGTTCACCAAGGGCGACCCGCAACTGGAATCGGACGCCCGCCAGGTGGCTGAACAGGTCCTCGTCGATCAAGCCCTGGCCCAGGACATCCTTTCCCGGGCGGATGCCAACGCCCGGGATGTCATCGAAAACCTGCTGCTACTGTCCGGATACACCTCAGTCGACTTCGTGGTCCGCCCGTAACGCCTCCTCACAGCTCCTCGGGAATCGGAAACCAACGCAATTCCTCAAAGCCCGGGCCGAGCTCGACATGCTCACCGACCGGGTGATCCGCCTCGGCGTTTTCGAAGATTTGTCCAGCCTCCACCAGGTAGCCGGCCAGGCGTTCCTCACCCGCCGTGTGCCGGTGCCGCGGGTAGGACATCACTCCGCCGTCGTAACTGATGTCGTGCAGCGACAAGGGGGCCTCGGCGGGCCCATCACGATGCCGCCACAACCCGGTGTGTGGATCGAAGGTGTAGAAGGGCAGCAGGGACCAGCCGCGATCGGCGACCATCTCCACGGCGCGCACGATGAAGTCGAAAACCTCCTCCGAGATGAAGTAGTTGAAGTTGACGCGAACCCAGCCCGGTTTGATGCCCTCGCAGCCGTGCATGACCTCTGCCTCGAACTGATGCGAGGTCTCGAGGTCGATCCCGAGCAAGGTGTGGCCATACGGACCGGCACAGGAACAGCCACCGCGGGCCTGTATTCCGAACACATCATTGAGGACTGCCACGACGTAGTTGTGGTGGAGTGAGCGGTCGCGGAACCTGACCACGAACGAAACGATCGAGAGCCGGTCGGCGTCGGGGTTGCCGAGTATCTCGATGTTTGGATGTTGCATCCAGCGTTCGATGGCCCGCCGGATGAAGTCGTGCTCGAGGGCCCGGATGGTGTCGGCCCCCACCCGTTCTTTCAACTGGAACACCAGGCCGGCCCGGATCGATTCGACGATGGCGGGGGTGCCCCCTTCTTCCCGGTGCTCGATGTCCTCCAGGTAATGGTGGTCCTCGGGGTTGACGTAGGCGACGGTGCCACCTCCCACCACCGCCGGGACCCGGTTGGTGAAGAGCTCGCGGCGGCCCACCAGCACGCCGGGTGTTCCTGGCCCTCCGATGAGCTTGTGGGGAGAAAAGAAGATGGCGTCCTTGTAGGAGAGGCCGTCGCTCTCCCCGTCCATGGCGATCGCCACATAGGGCGCAGAGGCGGCAAAATCCCAGAAGGAGAAGGCACCATGACGGTGGAGCAGCCGGGCGATGGCATGGGTATCGGAGATGATGCCGGTGACGTTGGAGGCGGCCGAAAAGCTGCCGATCTTCAACGGCCGTTCGGCGTGCGCGGCCAACTCTTGCTCGAGGTGTACGAGGTCGATGTGTCCGTCGGCGTCTTCCCTGATGCGGACGACATCGGCGATCGATTCTCGCCAGGGCAGCTCGTTGCTGTGGTGCTCAAAGGGCCCGATGAACACGACCGGACGATCAGAGGGCGGGATGTGGCCCTGGAGTTGATACCGGTCGTCGAGGTCGGCGGGAAGCCGGAGATTGAGTACCCCCACCAGGCGGTCGATGGCCGCCGTGGCGCCCGAACCACAGAAAACGACAGCGTGTTCTTCACCGGCACCGACGCAGCGGCGGATGATCTCCCGGGCGTCCTCCCGGAACCTCGTCGTCTGCCGGCCGGTACCGGAGGATTCGGTATGGGTGTTGGCATACAGCGGGAGGACGGCGTCACGAACGAAGTCCTCGATGAACGAGAGGGAGCGGCCCGAGGCGGTGTAGTCCGCGTACGTGACGCGGCGAATCCCGTACGGCCCGGCGACCGCCTCGTTTTCGCCGATGACCGACGACCGGACCAACTCGATGAGATCGGCCCGCTCTACCGACCGGCTGCCCGGCAATGCGGCGTCGATTGACATGTGCCTCCCGACGATCAGGTTAACCAATCACGTCTGTCGCGACTCGAGCGACGGGCGCATCGCTTCGCCGTCGATGGTGACTTCGATCAGCTGCGAGGCGGACCGTAATGCCTCCTCTACTTCCCCGGCGGTCGAGCCGGAAGCAAACACGAATCCGAGGTACCGATCACCATCCGGCAGCGACGCGACCCGCCGGCCCAGGGGGACGGTCATCTCGACCCCGTCGATCTGTTCGATGGCGGTGGCTTCCTCGATGCCTGCCACACCCGAATACACGCCCGAGGCCGGGATGGGCAGCATCAGCACGCCACTTGCCGGCCGGGCGGCGGACAGTTCGCCGACATCCATCCCCAACGCCGACTTGAGGACGAGGGTTTCGAGCGTCTCGCCCAAGAGTCCGAAGGTCAGGGCTCGCCCACATAGGCCGCCGATGGTGCGGGCGGCCACCTCGATGAGCTGCGGACCGTCGGGGGACAGCCGGATCTCGGCGTGTACCGGTCCGGTCACGAGGCCGAGCGCCGAGGCCGCCTCTTGCACCAGTCCCATGGAGGTGTCGAGCTGCTCTTGCGAATGGCGGCTTGGGGTCACGAACAGCGTCTCCTCGAAAAAGGGACCGGTGAGCGGCTCCGGCTTGTCGATCACAGCCAAGACCTGCAGGGTGCCCTCGACCAGGATCCCCTCCACCGCCAGCTCGTCTCCGTCGACGTACGACTCGACCAGGATGGCGCCGGCCGGATCCTGACCGGCGTCAGCGAGGATCGCTCGCACCCGGGATTCGGCGCGGCTGGCGGCGATCGGGTCATCGGCCCTGATCACCCCCTGACCGGCCGACAGATTCAGTGGTTTGAGCACGACCGGGAATCCGATTTCGGCCGCCGCCGCTCCGGCGTTCCCCGGGCTTACCTCGCGAAATGCGGGCTGCGCCAGCCCGGCGGCTTCCACCAGCCGGCGCATCAGCGCCTTGTCGCGGGTGGCCCGGGCAGCCTGGCGAGGATTGTGGGCAATGCCGGCCAATTCCGCGGCCGCCGCCGCCAGGATCACCGCGGCATCGTCTACCGCGATCACCGCGTCCGGGTCCAGCGCTGCCAGCCGATCCGCCGATGCCGGATCGTCGAGGTTCACGTGGATCTGCCGCTGGCCGGATACCGGAATATCCGCATCCGAGGCCAGAATCCAGTCGAGGCGCAACAGCTCGGCGGCCTGGACGAAGTCGCGGCTCCGGTAGCTGTTCTGCGAAGCGAGGATCACGACGCGTTTCACAGACACATACTGGTGAGAAAACCCTCCGGGGGTGATCATCACGACGGCCTACCATGGTGGGATGGAAACCCCCGTCATCACTGTTGACCAGAAAGCGATGCGCAAGCTCCTCGACATACGGGCTGCCCAACCGGACGCGTCCGATCTGGGCATCGTGCTCGCCGTCACCGGTGTGCGGGGAGACGCGTTCGCCTACGAGATGGCATTGATGCTGGTCGAGGATGCTGCCCCCGACGATTACGTCGAGATGCACGGCGAGCTGCCGGTGATCATCCCCAAGCAGGACATCGAGCACCTTCGCGGCTCCGTGATGACCATGTCACGCGACCTGCTGCGGCCTGGCCTCGAGCTGCAGAACCCGAACCAGCCCAGCCCCCCGATCCTGGGATCGGGACAGCAGCTGCAGTTGTCGGGCGACGTGGCAGACCAGGTGAGCGAAGTGGTCCGCACGATGATCAACCCCGCCATCGCGGCCCACGGAGGGCAAGCAGAGGTGGTGGCGGTCGAGGAAGGGACGGTCTACGTACGGCTGGGGGGCGGCTGTCAGGGATGCGGGATGGCGTCGGTGACCTTGTCGTCGGGCATCGAGGCCACGATTCGCCACCACGTTCCTTCGATCCACAAGGTCGTAGACGTGACCGATCACGCAAGTGGCGAAAATCCGTACTACGAGCAGGCCAAGAAGTAGCCGCTGACCCGAGGATCATGCGCCACAACTCCGACCATCGACGAGAAGCGGAAGAGCGCTGGGGGGGAAGCCCGGAATACGCCGAGTCGGTCCGCCGGACCTCCTCCTACACGGAGGCCGACTGGGAGAGAATCGATGCGGACAACGACGCGATCTATCAGGGCCTGCTCCAGCTGATGCGAGAGGGGGTGGCCGCCTCCAGCGAGCCCGCTCGTCTACTGGCCACGAGACACCGGGAGCACATCTCGAAGTGGTTCTATCCCTGCAGCCCTGAGATCCACGCCGGCCTGGGCCAGATGTACGTCTCCGACATGCGATTCAAAGAGCAGATCGACCAGGCGGGAGAGGGCCTGGCGGAATACCTGTCGGAGGCCATTGCGGCCAATAGCGCCGGCTAGGTCGTGACCACCCGCCGGTAGCCCTCGGCCATCCGGCCTGACGCCAGGCCCGCCGCCTCCGCCACCCGTACGCCCCAGTCGCGTAACAGCTCTTCGAGGTTCTCCATCTTGGCCGTCTGGCTGCGGTGGGCACGGAGCGCCGCCAGCTTCCGGTCGAACATTTCGCTGATGTCGACCGCCAGATCGGGGGAGCGGGTGGTGACCCACACCTCCGGGACGGTGTGGGGCTGATGGCCGGTGGCAAGGAGCTCGGGGAACGCCCTCGGATTCCGCGAGTCGGGATACACCGCTGACATGGTCGCCTCGCCGGTCGCCAGGTGGTCGGGGTGGCTGGCGTAAATGCTTTCCCACACCCGCTCCGGGGATTGGGTGATCACCAGGTCCGGACGTTCGATCCGAATGACCCGTGCGATGTCGCGACGCAACTCCAAATCGGCCGTCACGGTGCCGTCCGGACGCCGCAGCCAGTGAATCGTGTCTACCCCCACCTCGGCCGCCGCCGCCGTCTGCTCTTGCTCCCGGAGGGCAGCCAGCTCGCTCTGAGGAACTGTCATGTCGTCGTCGCCGGCATCACCGGAGGTGACCAGGCAATAGGCGACCTCGCTCCCCAGATGGGTGAGGTGGGCGACCGTTCCCGCTGAGCCGAAGTCGATATCGTCCGGGTGGGCGGCCACAACCAGAACCCGCGCCGGGGGCTCGAGCGCACCCCGGGAGGTTGGGAGTCGTCGCTCACTCACGCGGTCGAGGCTAGCGAGGGCGGGCGTCCGCGCGACCGGGGGATACCGGCCGCCGGGAATAGATTTCCGATGTGGAAGAAGCCGACTTCATCGCCTTTACGGAACGCCAGACGTCTTTCGTGGCCGGGCTTCGGCCCCAGGACGCGCTGTCGCTGTCGTTCGCGACCGCCATCGAGTTGCTCAGAAGCCACTTCGGCGCCGCCGTCGACATTGCGCTGTCGCAAGAGGCCACCGACGCCCGTGTCCCCGGATCAGAGTTGTCCCGATCGATCCGGTCACCCCGGTCGAGTGAGGGAGACGGGCGGTGGATGCGCCGAACCAACATCGTTGGCCTCAACGTGCGCACGGTGGGCACGTATGCCGGTGTCATCAAGTATGTGCTCACGCTGCCCGCCGTCTTCGATTCGATCCACCTGCTGCCCCTGTGGGAACCGGGCGTGGCCGGGAGCCTGTACGGCCCGGCGAGCTGGAACCTCAACCCTGAGTTCACCTCCGAAGAGATGGCCGCGTGGGCACCGTATCTCGACACTTCAGAGCGCCAGCTGCGGGCAACCACCAATCTGCTCCACGTGATGGGACGCTCCGTCGGCATGGACGTGATCCCACACGCCGACCGCTTCTCTGAGATGTCTCTCGCCAACCCCGGCCATTTCGAATGGATGCGAGTCGAGGGGGGAGCGATCCGGGATCACTCGACAGGCGTGGGAGCGGAGGTGGCCGCCACCATCTTCGGCTGGCTCCAGGAATCGGGTCCGGCTGTGGGCCCACCTGATGGGTTGATGCCCCAGACCAAAGAGGAGCTGTTCGCACTGGATGAGCCGGCTCGCCTCGAGTTGTTGTTCGGGGTGCCCGCCGACCGTGCCGGCCGCGACGCCCGGCGGCTCGAGCTGCTGATGCGTCTCAAGTGGTTCGGATTCGAGCCGGTTCCCGCCACCATGGGCGTCCCCTTCCGGGGGATCACGGTGGCGCCCACGGCGCCGCGGGAGGACGAACACGGCATGGTCTGGCACGATTACGAGATGCTCCAGCCCCAATACATGAGCCGCGTCTTCACACCGCTGGCCCGCTACCAGTTGTTCGATCGGGTCAACGAGAATCGCGACTGGGAAATCGATTTCTCCCGGCCCCGGACCACCACCTGGGCTTACGTCGTGAACCACTATCGGCGAGCAGCCCAGCAGGGGAACTTCGACTTCATGCGAGGCGACATGTCACATGTGCAGATGCGGCCCGACGGCGTGCCCGATCGCGTCGACGAGCACTACGACGTCCTGGCGGCGGTCAAAGCCGAGATTCGGCGCGAGGTACCGCATTTCGCCTATTTGGCCGAGAGTTTTCTGCCGGCACGCGACGTGTTCCAATACGGTGAGGAACTCGACCACCTGGATGCGTCCGAGGCGGACGCCGCCCTGGGAGACCTGCAGGCAACCGTGGTCGGGGATCAGGAGTACCTGCGACGTTTCCGACGCTATCTCGACGACCTCGCGACCCGATCGTGTGCCCCGGCGTATGGCGTGATGACCGCCGACAAGGACGACCCACGTTTCGACGAGTTCTACCGCGCAGGCAACGAGCTGCGGTGCCTCACCGCCCTCCTGCTGACGGACATGCCCAGCTACACCGCTCTCGGCTTCGAGGTCCGCGACCACCGGGAGGAGCCGGCCGACAACGAGTACTACACCAAGTTGTTTGTCTTTCGAGAGCGGGGCGACACCAACCGGTACCCATCGAAGGCCCGACACTCGGATGAGTTTTCATGGGGTACCAACGATGCGCTATTCGGGCGGCTGACCCGCATCCGCCTCTTCGTTGAATCGATTTGGGATGTAATCGCCGAGGCCGACACTCGCTGGTTGATTCCACCCGACGCCACGACCCTTCGCGGCACAGCGGTCTGGACCCAGCAAGGCGAGCCGAAGTTCGTCATCGCGACCAACGCCGACCTCGATCGCGACTCCGGGTTCTTTGGGATTCCCGCTTTGCATCGCAAGCTTGCTCTCGAGCTCGCATTCTCCACTCACGAAGGGACGCCGGCGGTCGATCATCGGCTGGAGCACAACGGCTACTTCCACCGGATCGAGAACCTGCGCCCGGGGGAAGGCCGCGTGTATCGGGCGGTGCCGCCCGTCACTGAGTCGAACGCGTCCAAGTAGCCTCGCGCAATGTCGACCCGAATCATCTACGCCGTCACGTTCCTGATGGCCGCGTCCATCGGTCTGGTGTTCGTGTTTCTCGCCGATCTGCAGGATCGCTACGGTCTCGAAACCTGGGAGTTGGGCGTCGTGGCCTCGATGGGATTCCTGGCGGCGCTGGTGGCCCAGCTGATCCTGGCCCCGTGGGCCGACCGGGGCCATACCGGTCTGTTGGCGTCGGTGGCGGTGGCCGCCGGCGCGCTGGGAACGCTCGGGTTCGTGTTTGCCGGGGGCACGGTGACCCTGGCACTCAGCAGAGGGGTGGTGGGGATAGCGCTCGGGTTGTACGGGGTGGCCAGTCGCAAAGCCATCATCGGACTGCACACCGCCGGCGCCGGGCCCAAACTCGGCACCCTCCTGTCGACCGGTGTGGCCGGCTTTCTGGCCGGCCCACCCCTCGGTGCGGCCCTCAGCCGCATCTCGTTCGAGACCCCTTTCTGGGTGATCGGAGTAGCCATCGGTCTCCTCGGCGTACCTGCCGTGATTGCAATCGCCCGCACTGAGATCGCCACGGCCCCGGTGGACTACAGCGATCTGGGAGATCTCCTGCGGCGCCCGCGGGTGCAGGCGGCCGTGTTGTCCCAGGTCTCGCTGTTCGGCTTCATCGGCGTGTTCGACGCCACGGTAGACCGCTACTTCACCGACCTGGGCGCCTCCAATGACGCCACCGCTGTCGCCCTCCTGGTGATCGGTTTGCCTTTGTTGCTTCTGCCGAACCGAGCAGGGGCCCTCGCTGAGCGCATCGGGGGCAGCCGGGTCCTGCTCCCGTCGTTTTTGGCCATCGTTCCCGCCATCATCCTCTTCGGAACCCTTGACTCGATTGTCCTCGTGTCGGCTGCCGGGGTCCTCGAGACAGCGGGGGAGTCGTTCGCCTTCCTGGCTATCCAGGTCATCCTGCTCGAGGTGACCGGCGCAGCGCGGGCGGCGGTCGGTCAAGCCTTGCTGGAGGCGGCCGGACTGGTGAGCGCAACGGTCACGGCGGCTGTCGGGCCGTTCATCTACGGCATTGGGGGCTCGGAGCCGTTGTTCATCGGTTTTGCCGGGATCAGTGCGATCCTCATGGCCTCGGCGTGGATGCGCCTCCGCGTCGCATATGCCACGGAACTGGTGTAGCCCGCTTCTCAACTGTCTGTCGGCCGCCGCACCCAGTCGTCCACACGAAGGTCGGCGGTCACTGCGGCCGCTGTGACCGCCGTCACCACGGACACGACGCACACCGCCGCCGTCCCCAACACGAGGAACATCACCAGCAGCTGGATGGCGACGGCCTCGACCGGTTCGATGCCGGCCAGGAGGAGCCCGGTCATCGCCCCCGGCAGCGCGATGAGTCCGACCACCTTGGTTCGCTCGACCTGGGGGATCAGGGCGGATCGGGCCGACCGCTGCCCCATGAACCGCACCACCTGCTGGCGGCTGAACCCCAGCGCCAAGGCGGCCTCCAGGTCACCGATGCGGTCCCGGCACAACGCCATCGACTGATCCACTGCCAGCACCGCCGAAGGCACCGCATTGCCGATGGTGATGCCGGCCACCACCACCAGAGCCACCGGCCCGTAGTCGAACACACCGAACCCGAATGTGACACCGACACTGATCATGGCGGTGACCGCAATCGCCACGCCCGCCACCAGCAGCAGCCGTTCCAGGGTGAATCGGGCCCGCCGCCGTACCACGCCCGTCGCCACCACCACCATGACCCCGATCCACAGCCATGCCAACCAAATGGCAGAGCTGGACCGGAAAATGGCCGCGAATAGCAGACCCACCCCGAGAAGCTGCACCGTGGCGCGCACAGCGGCGATCACCAGGTCGCGCGAGATTCGCAACCCGATCCGCCAGGCAAGGGCCATGGACAGAGCCACCAGGGATAGCGAGGCAAGGACGATCGGCAACCCGGTGGCGCCGGTCGTCATGGAGTGGGAGGGGGCCGGTCAACGGCGCCGGAGCACGCCGAAATCGAAGTCAAACTGGCAAAAGAGGTCGGGGGTATAGCAATGGATGCATCGTACTGCCCACCCGGGTGGTTCTGGCAGGGTCGGCTGGGTCAGGGACCACCGACGTCGAGCCGGGCGTCGAGCGCCCGTTCGTGGACGAGCATGTGCCGTTGGATCTCCTCTGCCCAGGCCCGAATCTCATCCCAGTCGCGGAAGTCGCCCTCGGGAGCCCGCAACGTCACCACGACGGCTCGTTCCGCCAGGCTCAGTTTGCTCTTGTCCAACGCACCGGGAAAGCAGCGCTGGCCATGGGCGTCGACCAGACGGGCGAAGTCGAAGGAATCGGGAGACTCGTCGGCCGGGAGCGGCGGATCCCCCAAAGGCCCGCTGGAGAACAACCACACCGGCACCTGGCGCAGAGCTTCAGCGTGACCTTCGATGAAGGCACGGGCGTCGTCATGCCAGCGGCCGTTGTAGACGGCACTGCCGATGACGACCGCATCAAAGCCGGCCACGCGTGTCCGGGGTCCGGCCGCCGCCAGAGTCACATCGAGGTGCTCGCCCTCCAACCACTCGGCGATCCGGGCGGCAATCTCGGCGGTTGCCCCGTGTCTTGAAGCAACCGCCACCAACAGCTTCATCTTCACGGTACACCTCCTCCGAGGTCCACTACCTTCGTCTGCCACCATCAGTGTGCCCCGACCACGATTTGCTGACAAGGGACCGGGGACCTTTCTTCGAGGACCTCGACGGGCGGACACGACTGCGAAGGGGTTACTCCCGGCGCTCCTCGTCCTCCTCCGAGGCAAGCCCGGAGGCATCGGCGGTGAGCACCTCTTCGCCCGGCGGTCCTTCCCTGGCCCGCTCAATCGGGATGCCGATGTCGGGATTCTCGAATACCTCGATGCCCTGGGCTTCCTCGCGCAGATGCACATCGGCGGGCTGATCGCCGCCGGCGCCGAACAACTCGACACCTTCGGCGTCCTCGGGTGCGTGAGCTGTCGGAGCCTCCGGGCGTCTCGACCGACGCGGGGCGGCTTGCCCTTTCAAGAATCGGGTGAACCACGAGCACGCCGATTGCGCCGCCTGTTCCAACGCCCCGTGCTCCTGGAACAGGTGCGAGGCCCCTTCGATGATGACCAGGTCGTTTTCACAGCGAAGTTGCTCCTGCGCGTTCTGGTTGAGGCTGAGCACCATGCCGTCGTCCCCGCCGACGATCAGCCTGGTCGGGGCTGTGACCATGCCCAGGCGTTCGGCCGCCATGTCGGGCCGGCCGCCACGCGAGACAATGGCCGCGGCGTCTGTGCCTTCGGCGGCTGCCCACAGGGCAGCGGCAGCTCCCGTGCTGGCTCCGAACAGCCCGATCGGCAGCCCGCCGACCTCTGGGACCGTCGACAACCAGGCAAGCGCCTGTTCCAGTCGCCGGGCCAGCAACGGCACATCGAAGACATTGGCCCGATCCATCGACTCGGCTTCGGTCAACAGGTCGAAAAGCAGAGTTGCGACGCCGGCCTCATTGAGCACCCCGGCCACGTAGCGGTTGCGGGGGCTCTTGTGGCTGCTGCCACTGCCGTGGACGAACACGACGACCCCGAGGGAGGAGTCAGGGACGGAGAGGACACCCCGTAGTTCGGTTTTTCCCGCCGGGATTATCACGTCTTGGTCGTTCACCGTGTCCTCCTTCCGGACGCTGCAGGCGAACTCGCCCACACGCCCCATTCTGGCTGCCGCGCCCGCAATCGAACAGGGTCGAGGGACCCGCGTACACGTGACTCGCCGCGTTCAGATCCGCTCGAAGTAGCGCCACTTCTCCCAATCGGTGACGGCGTTGTCGAAGGCTTCCTGTTCTACCCGGAAGAAGTGGGTGTAGTGCTCTTGCACTGCGGACCCGAAAGCCCGGGCCACAAAGCTGCTGCCCGCAAAGAGATCGGTTGCGTCACGCAGGGTGGCCGGGATTCGCGACAAGTGTTGTGCCTGGTAGACGTCACCCTCGAAGATCTCGGGCGGGTCGAGCTGTCGTTCGATTCCTTCCGTTCCGGCCGCCAGCAATCCCGCATAGACCAAATAGGGGTTCACATCGGCGCCCGGGATACGGCACTCGATCCGCAGGCCGGCTCCACTGCCCACGACCCGGAAGCCGGCGGTGCGGTTGTCGTGACTCCAGGCGACCCGCGTCGGCGCCCACGACCCGTCCTGGAATCGCTTATAGGAATTGACCGTCGGGGCCAGAAACACGGTCAGCTCGGCGGCGTGCGCCATCCACCCACCCAGAAACCACCGGAAGACGTCGGAGACGGCCAGCGGTCCGAGACGCTGATCACCCGGAAACGCAGGTGTGTCGCCATCCCACAGCGAGAAATGGATGTGGCAGCTCGACCCCGCCTCGCTCATGTCGGGCTTGGCCATGAACGTCACGCTCACCCCGAGACGGTCTGCGATCTCCTTCATCGCCAGCTTCATCACGGTGTGCCGATCGGCCATCGTGAGCACGTCTGCGAACCGGATGTTCAGTTCGTGCTGGCCTCGTCCCCACTCACCCTTCGAGTTCTCCACCGGGATGCCAGAAGCGGCCAGATGGCGGCGGGCCGGCTGGGTATAGAACTCCTCGCGTGCGCCCTGCAGGAGGTGGTAATCCTCGATGTACCAGCCCGCCGGATTCAAGGATCGATATCGATCCTCGGCGGCTTCCCGATACGAGTCCTCGAAGAGGTAGTACTCGAGCTCGGACGCCCCTTTGGCCGTGAAACCGTGGCCCGAGGCGCGGGCCACCTGTTTTCGAAGAATCGAGCGGGGAGCGACCTCGACCAGTTCGTGGTCCTCTGGCCCGTGCAGATCACAGAGCACCAAAGCCGACTTCTCGAGCCAGCTCGCCACCCGCAGTGTTGCCAGGTCAGGGACCATGTGGAAGTCCCCGTACCCCCGCTCCCAGTTGGCGTACGCGTAGCCGGGCACCGGCTCCATCTCCATGTCAACCGTCAAGAGGTAGTCGCAGCCATGGGTCCCGCTGTCGTGGGCCTGCTCCAGAAAGAAGCCGGCATCGAAACGCTTGCCATGCAGGCGGCCGTAATGGTCGGAGAATCCCATGATGACGGTGTCGATCTCGTCGGCGTCAACCCGGGAGCGGAGCTCCTCGAGCGTCAGCATTCCCTTTGGGTCGGCCACGAAACCTCCTACTGATACCACTGGCAGGTCGATACTGGCGGGTTTCGGGCTCGGACGCCACTGCTCGCGAGGCCCACCTCATGAGCCAAAAGGACCTTCAGCCCTTCCCGCCCGCCCCTCCTCGCTGCATCATGACGGGATGAGAGAGCAGCGGTTTCCACCCGGTCGTCCCCCGCATGATGTGCTGAGCGGCTTGAAGGTGGGCGCCATGGCCGGGGCGCTGCTGGGAGCGGCGGTCGGTGCGGTCACGAGTTTCGGTTCCATCTGGTTGATGGTGGGAGCGGCCGTGGTGGGCGGCATCGTCGGCTACCAATCGCAGGCACGCCGGTTGCGGGGAGATTGAAGCGGCTCAGGGTGGCCGGGGCTGGACGATCTGATTGACGGCCACATCGATCAGCGTGGCTGTCGATCCGTCAGGAAACCGGACGGTCACGTCCACCGTTTCGTCACGTCCCAATCCGACATGGATCCGCGAATCCTCCGTGGCGAGGTAGCTGCTGCCCGCGTGGCGCTCCCGCACCAGGTCGGCTCCATCCGCCAGCCGGACGGTCACCCGGCTCCCGGGTGGCAGCCCCGCCAGCTGGAGCCAATTACCGGAGGCGAGATCGTTGCGGAGAAGGTGAGCGGGCCCCCCGATGGTGTTGACGGCGACATCGAGGTCACCGTCGTTGTCGAAGTCGGCCACTGCGCTCCCGCGGGCGAGGAGCGGACCGACGACGTCGAGCCCGACGACCGGGGTTCGATCCCGGAGCTGTCCCGCAGACCCCTGCGCCGACAGGTTGGCGTAGAACCGCATCAGCTCCGGATCGGTCTCGAAACTCGACACCGGGACCCGCCCGTGGGCCACCAGCAGGTCGAGGTCGGTGTCATGGTCGAAATCCGCCCAGCTGGCGCCCCAGGCTGTCTTGTTGTTGCCGAGGCCGGCGATGCCGACCCGGTGGGTCGCGTACAAGAAGTCGAGAGACCCGGGTTGTTCGTTGCGGTACAGGGCATTGAGCTCGGCCTCCCAGTTGGTGACGAACAGGTCAAAGGCGCCGTTGCCGTCGTAGTCGCCGCCCGCCACTCCCATGCCAGACCCGGTGTCACCGACATCGGAGGAGGCGGTGACATCCGACAGGACGAATCCGAGGCCCGGGTCATCGGAATTCTCGTACAGACGGTTGGCCTGGCCGTCGTTGGCGATGTAGAGATCGAGATCGCCGTCGAGATCGAGGTCGGTGAAGAGCGCACCGAGGGCGCGTTCGTCGTGTAGCAGGCCCGCCTCGGCGCCGACGTCGCGGAAGCGGATCTGGCCCGGCGTGCTCTCGTTGAGGAACAGACGGTCGGGTATGCCCACGTAGTCCTGGGGAAAAGCCCCGCTCGGTTTGGCGATCTTGCGGCCCAGGTCGATGTAGCTGCCGATGAACACTTCCGGGTATCCGTCCCCGTTCAGGTCACCGGCCACTGCGGCCGTATTCCATTCGGGAGCGTCCGCCGCAGCGCTCACGTCGACAAAGGTGCCGTCGCCGGCATTGCGGAGAACCACATCATCACCGTCGGCGGTGATATAGAGATCGGTCCACCCGTCGAGGTCGAAATCAGCCGCCAAACAGCCGTTGCCCCGAACTGCCACTCCGGTGTTGGTGTCGGCGCTCACATCGGTGAACGCACCTCGGTCGTTGCGGTAGAGGGCATTGGTCGGGAGTCCTCCGTTGGCCTCCCAATAGGCGACGTCCGCGGCAGCGTGGCTGTTGACCAGGTACAGATCTAGCCAGCCGTCCCGGTCGTAGTCGATCCAGCAGAGGCCGGCCCCCATCATGGCCGCCGGATCGGCCGAGATCTCCTCCGGGAACGCACCGTGCCGAAAACTGATTCCGAGTTCCGTCGTGGCGTCGACGAATCGAGGGGCCGCTTGCGTGTCGTTCAGCCCCTCGGGCCCGAGCGAAACCCTCAGCACCCGGCCAGTGAAGACCTCCGTTATGAGCAGGCCGTCCCCGGTCGCAAGCACCGCTCCCGGGAAACTGAGCCCACGGTCGACAACGATCTCCTGCCGGCCGTCGGCTCCCAGCCGACTCAACCGTCCGGTTCCTTCCATGTATCCGGTCCCGGTGAAGCAGGAGGCTCCCTCCTCGAATTGGGCGAACTCCAGCAACCATATGGTGCCGTGAGCATCGACCGTGACGTCGATCGGCATGTTCAGGCCGGCGGCAACGGTTCGCTGGTTGCGTGCGTCGTCGACAGCGACCAGCCGGCCCGCTCCCGCCGGATAGGGACAACCACCGGTCAAGGTCACCAGATACTCGCTTTCCAATCGGGTAATGCCGGTCGGCACCGGGTCGATGCTCAGCCGGGGATCGGTCGGGTCCGCAAGAGCCCCGAATCGGTGGATGAAACGGGTGGTTCCGTCGGGGTTTTCGGTGGCGACGCCATTCTGGCTGGCGTCGCTGACGACTGGAATACCGTCTTCATCAAAGGTGATGTCGAACGGGTTGGTGAGCGTGACGTTGTTGAGCGGCCGCATGGCGGTACCCAGGTCCCCGGGGCCAAGCGGCTCGCCGACCTGTAGCCGGTCGGCCGATACCGTCAGCAGACTCCCCGCCCCGAAATGCGCCGTGTAGACCGTGTTGCCGTCGGGTGACACGCCCACCAGCGGGACGCCCGACAGGTCGCCGGAGTCGCGTCCACTGGGCAATCCCGAAATGACCCGCCTCACCGTACCGTCGACGGACAGGAGGCTCACCCCGGCGCTGGCGTCGTCTTCGCCCGATCCTTCCTCTGCGATGAGCACCCGCCCGTCCGGAAGCGCGGCCAGGCCGACGGGGTTGACCAGGCCGGTGGCGACCTCCTCGATTGTGACCGGGGCATCGATCCGGATCGCTCCGGGTGGTGCATCCACGGCTGCTGCCGGCTCCGATGCCGGCGCCGTTTCAGACGCCGGGTCGGAGTACGCCGATCGACAGGCTGCCAGCACCAGCCCCAGGCACACGACAGCGACGGCCCTCCTCATCTATAGCGAGAGGGCGATGTCCGGACGGTCGGTGATGATACCGTCCACGCCACGTCGTATGAGATCCTGCATTTCGTCGGCGTCATTGATAGTCCAGGGAATGACCAATAACCCGAGGTCGTGCGCCTCGGCGATACGCTGATCTGTCACATCGGCCTCATTGGGTGACCATATCGAGGCGCCGCGTGCCGCGTAATCGCCGAGATCGGGGGCCCTGCGCGAGGTGAGAGCGGCTACCCGAATACCCGGCTCGGTGGCGAGCACCGCCCAGATCGAGCGATGGTCGAAACTCTGGATGACGACCCGGCCGCCCAGGTTGCGTTCTGATACTGCATCCAGGATCGCAATCTCGAACGGGCCGGCGTTGGTCCCGTCAAACCCGTCGCCGATCGTGCTGGGGTCGTCCACCTTCCGCTTCGTTTCGACGTTGAACTCGACCTCCGCCGCATTCTCACGCTGCTCGGGCGTCTTGTCGGTGGCGTTCGAATATGCAGCAACAAAATCGAAGACCTCGGCGAGTGACGGTATCCGGTAGTCCCCACCGGCCAGCGCCGTCGGGGATGCCGACTGATCGGGAAACCGGCCCGGATCGGGATTCCGGTCGCAAACGTAGGCGTCGAGATTGTTCCGGCTCAGGCGGCGGATCATCAGTTCTTCGTCCGGGGTGAGCGGGTCATCCGGGTCGGGGCCGACCGCGCCGGGCGCCAGACCGCATTTTCCGGCGTCGATCATCGGATCGTGCCACACGACCGGCACACCGTCTGAGGTCAAGTGCAGATCCAACTCGAGCGTCGATACCCCCAGATCGAGGGCCGTCTCAAAGGCGGGAAGGGTGTTCTCCGGCTGCAACCCCCGCGCCCCCCGGTGGCCTTGAATGTCCAGCTCGCGACCCGGATCCTCATCGGCTTCGGGAACGTCGGTGGCCGTCGATGTGCCGGCGGTCGTCACCGCAGTTTCTGCACTGCCACACGCGACAGCCGTCAGACCCAGTGCGACCAGGAGAACCAGAAACGGGCGCACGAGAGAACCGGCCGGCGTCACCAGGACGCCGACCGGTTGCTCCCGTTTGGCCCGATTGCCTCGCAGTACGGCCTACTCGAAGAAGGCGTTGTAGTCGGCGAGTGCCTGGTTGGCCTTGGCTGCCGCCTCGTCGAGCGCCTCTTGTGCACTCAATCCACCATTCAGGACTGCGTCGTAAGCCTCGACGATGATCCGGCGGATCTCCGGGAACGGTCCGGCACGTCCTCCCAGCACCGGGTAGTTGATCGTCAGGTCGTCGTTGACCGTTTTTGTGGTCGCCAACTGCTCGATCGCCGTCACGAAGTTCGGGTTCTCCTGCCAGAACGTATTGAGCTCGGCCGGAGGCGAGTCCTGCAGGCTGGCCAGGACCGGGAAATATCCCGTGCCCGTGTGCCAGGTCACCTGTTGGTCCGCCTCGGTCATGAACTTCATGAAGTCCCACGCCGCCGCGTTTTCTGCGTCGTCACCGGAGTCGATCAACCATAGGGCCGCGCCGCCGATCACCACTCCGTTGCGTTCGCTGGAGTCGCTGTGCGGGATGAAGGCAGTCTTCACCTCGAAATCAGCGCCGTCCTGCATGCCACGAGCACCCGACGTGGAGTCGAAGTTCATAGCCGCCTGTCCGGCAAAGAACACGCTGTCGGTATCCGACCAGGTGTTGCCGAGATTTGGCGCATGGCCGTCGGCGATGAGGCCCGTAAGGAACTCGAAGACCTCCACACCCTGGCCTTGATTGAACACAGCTTCGGTTGCGCGCGCCGTACGTCCGTTGTCGTTGTTGAAATACAACCCGCCGCTGTTGGCGAGGATCTGCTCGAAGAACCACCCGACGGTCCCGAATGTCACACAGAACTCCACGCCGTTCGCCTCGAGGGCATCACACGTGGACAGGAAGTCCGAGAACGTCCAGTCCGGCGCAGGGGCGTCGAGGCCGGCCGCCTCGAACATATCGGCGTTGTAGTACACGATGGGGGTGCTGGAGTTGAAGGCCAGCGCCACCATGCCGGTCTCGTCCGAGTAGTAGTCCCGCGGCGCCGCCAGATAGGCGTCGGCGTCACCAGGCGCCATCAGGGTGTGCGCCGGAACCAGTCGTCCTGTGTCGAACATCGTCTGGGCAGCCAGATCGAAGTTCTGGACGATGTTGGGCTCGGTGCCGGTTTCGAACGCCGCCAGTAATGCGTTGTAGGTGTCGTCGTACGAACCCTGGAACGTCGAGTTGACCTTTACGGCATCCTGGCTGGAGTTGTACCGGTCCACCAGCGTGTCGACGACCGCGCCGAGATCATCTGCCATAGCATGCCAGAAGTCGATCTCGATGACGTCGGCCATCGCTTCGCCGTCGTCGGTGCCACTATCGGTTCCTCCGTCGTCGGAGGGGGCGGCCGTGGTTGCCGTGGTGGCCTCGGTGGCCTCCGTCCCCCCCGTTTCCGAGTCGCTGCCGCAGGCGGTGGCCACCATGGCCAGCGCCAGCAACAGCGCCAATATCTTGCGCATTTTCACTGTTTCTCTACCTCCTCCGGGCGAACCCGGTCTTTCTCTTTCATTTCACCGATTCGCCGTCAGCCCTTCAGGCCCGACATGGCAATTCCTTTGACCAACTGCTTCTGAGCGACGAGGAAGACGATGAGGGTCGGCACCATAACGATCATGGCTCCGGCCATGATCGCACCCCAGTCGGTGGCGCGCTCCTGGTTGACGAGGAAGAAGCGGATGCCGATCTGGGCGGTCCGCATGCTCTCGTCGTTGGTGATGATGAGCGGCCACAAGTACTGATTCCAAGCGCCGAGGAATGCAAATATCGTGAAAGCGGAAATTCCACCCTTGCTCAAAGGCACGACCACTTTCCAGAGGTAGTACCAGTTGCTGGCACCATCCACCTTGGCCGCATCGAAGAGGTCGCGCGGAAGCGTCAGAAAGAACTGTCTGAGCATGAAGACACCGAAGGCGCTGGCCAGGAACGGCACTGCCAGCCCGGCGTAGGTATTGGCCCACCCCAGGTCGCTGATCGTGATGAAGTTGGGGATGAAGATGAGCTCGAAGGGGACGAACAGGCTGCCGATGACGATGGCGAACAAAGCGTTCTTGAACCGAAAGTCGAACATGGCAAATGCGTACGCGGCGAGGATGCTGAACAGCACCTGGCCCGCGGTGATCAAACCGGTTTGGACGAAGCTGTTGAGCATGTAGCGGCCAAACGGCGTGGCGTTCCACGCCGTCCGGTAGTTCTCGAATACCCACGTGTCGGGCAGCAGCTTGGGGTCAGGCCGCGAAACGATCTCCTTGAGCGGCGTGAAACTCATGAAGAAGGCGATGAATATCGGGGCGGCCACGAGCAACCCGATGCCGATCAGGATGACGTGCACCGGTATCTCACCCCATCTGAATCGGGCCGAGCGCTGGGGTCGGGCGACCTCGTCCGCCTCTCGCTCGAACGGTGGACTCGCCTGATCGGCTCCCGTCGCTACCTCGTCGACGCTGGTCACTGGTAGTGCACTTTCTTACCAAGCCCTCGAAACTGAAGGAACGAGAAGATCATGATGATGATCGCCAGCATGAACGCCTGGGCAGAGGCCAGGCCCCGGAACGAAGTGCCCACGAACGCATCGACGAACACCGAATACACGAGGTTGGTGGTCGCCTGCCCCGGGCCTCCGTCCGTGAGGATGTTGATCTCGCCAAAGGCCTGCAAGCTGATGATCACATTGATCACCGCCAGGAAGAACAGGGTGGGCGAGAGCATGGGCAGTGTGATGTGGCGGATCCGCTGCCATGCCGTGGCGCCATCGACTTTGGCAGCTTCGTAGAGCGTGTCGTCGATCGATTGCAGCCCGGCCAATGCGATGATGACGTTGAAACCGAGTTGCCGCCACGTCACAGTGATGATGACTGCCACCAGGGCAAACGTGCGGTCGGTCAACCAATTAGGCCCGTCGATGCCGATGAAACCGAGCCAATGGTTGATGAAACCGACGACCGGGTTGTAGAGGAGCCTGAACAGAACGCCGGCGATGGCGCTGCTGATGACGACCGGCACGAAGATGAGCATGCGGTGCAGCCACGACATGCGCCGCACCGGGTACGACAGCAGCAGGGCGATAGCGACCGCCACGACGATCCCGACCGGGACTGTCCCGACCATGAACCACAGCGACACCTTCACGGTATTCCAGAACTCATCGCTGCCCAACAGGCGCGAGTAGTTCTCCGCTCCGACGAAGATCTCCTGGCTCCCGAACGGCGCCACCCGGTTGAGGGACAGTCGGAGGGAAGACACGATCGGAAAGTAGACGAAGATGGCCAGGATGATGAAGGTCGGCGCCAGATAGAGATACGCCGAGCTGCCCTTGAAGGCTCTCTTGAGAACACCAGGCCGCGGGACCTCTACTGTGGGTGTGCCGACATCAGCACGAGCCGCCATCTGCCTCCTTCGTCCATCGTGGACACTAGCAACCTGCGCGACCGGTAGATTCGGCACATGGACGCTCCTGTACTGCCGGCTCCGGCAGTCGAATCGGGTTCTCTCCGGAGACACCGGCTCGACCGGACCATCGGTCAGATGGCGTCCGCTGACATCTCGCTCCTGGTGCTCACCAACCCGGCCAGCCTGCGCTACGTGGCCGACTGGCGCGAGTACGCCATGTTCCAGTCCCGCATTCCGACGTATTACCTGTTCGTGCGGCCCGACGGGCGCCTCATCATGCATGGGGCCTACACGGGTGCCCACCCGACGATCGACGAATTCCGCCCGGCCGATTACCTGAGCTGCTTCGATGCCGGACTCGATCCGGAGCCGACCGCGGCGGCGTTCGCCAACTCGATCCTGGCCGAAATCGGACCGGCCGCCACAGTAGCCGTCGACAGGTTGGCACCCAGCGCGCTGGCCGCGCTCCAGCAGGCCGGGCTCCGCGTCATCGATGCCGAGCCGCACATGGAGCGTGCACGCTCGATCAAGTCGGAGGTGGAATTGGAGTGTATGCGCCACTCCATCGGCGTGGCAGAGGCGGCCCTCGCCTGGATGCGCTCCTCGCTGCAGCCGGGCATGAGCGAGAACGAGCTGTGGTCGATGCTGCACCAGACCAACATCGCCAACGACGGGGATTGGATCGACGGCCGCATGCTCGTCAGCGGCCCCCGCACCAATCCCTGGTATCAAGAGGCCTCGGGACGCCATCTCCAGGAGGGGGAGTTGGTGGCGCTCGATACCGACATGATCGGACCATTCGGTTACTGCGCCGACATCTCGCGAACGTGGCTGGTCGGGACCGGTGCGCCCTCCGCTGCCCAGCGGGACCGGTACCAGCGGGCGCATGCCGAGATCATGCACAACGCCGCTCTGCTCGGCCCCGGAGTCTCGTTCCGCGAACTGTCGGAAAAGGCGTATCGACAGGAAGAGGAGTTCGTCGCCCACCGCTACGCCTGCCTGGCACACGGCGTCGGGATGACCGATGAGTACCCCAAGATCTACTATCGGCAGGACTGGGACCGCCACGGCTATGACGGGCTGATCGAGCCCAGCATGGTGCTGTCGGTCGAGAGCTTCGTCGGCTCCGACAAGGGCGGGCCGGGGGTGAAGCTCGAGGAGATGTACCTGGTCACCGATACCGGGGCTGAACCCCTGTCGACGTTCCCGTTCGAACCGGCTTTGCTTTCCTAGCGCGAAGTCAACGGACCCGCTGCATGTCCCGTCGTTCGATCCGTCCGTCGGCGTGGACTGCGAACCGCCCTTCGGATCTGTCGTGCACGTGGCTGGGCGATGGCCAGGGCCAGCCCCCGAACTGGGTCAGGCGGTAATCCCGCACGGCCTGTTGCAGCTGTTCCGGCGTGTTCATCACAAAGGGCCCCATCTGATACACGGGCGCCCCGATCGGGCGGCCCTGGAGCAGCAAAAACTCCGAGGTTCCGTCGTGGCTCGTGATCAAAGCCTTGGCGTCGGGCCGGAGACGGACGCCGGTGGGGGCGCCGATGGTGGTGCCGCCCACCTCGGCCGATGAGCCGTGGTAGAAGTGCAACATCCGGTTGACGCCGGACGAAGCGGTGGGAAGATCCCAGCGGTATCCCTCCTCGATACGGATCAGCCAGATGGCCATCTCTGAGTCAGCCTGCGAAGCCCATGAGTCGGGCGGGGGAGCGGGTGCCCGATCCCCTTCCAACCGCCCCGCGATCACGTCGATCGAAATACCTGCGCCCGGCTCGACCGTGGGGATGTCCTCACTCCAGAGAATCGAGAAGTGGGCCGGCACCATCTTGGACTCCGGTGGCAAATTGAGCCAGATCTGAAAGAGCTCGAGCGGATTGTCGCGGTCTGTTTCGAGCAACGGGAACATCTCGGCGTGCATGATCCCGGAGCCGGTCGTCAGCCACTGCGTATCGCCGCCGCCGTATCGGGCAGTGGCCCCGAGAGAATCGGAGTGGTCGACGTATCCGCGCCGCACCACCGTCACCGTCTCGAATCCCCGGTGCGGATGCTGCGGAAACCCGGGAACGCGATCACCGTGGTACATGCTCCAGCCGTCCATGTAAGAGAAGTCCGAGCCGATGTTGCGGCCGATCAGCGAGTCGGCCGGGCCGAGATCGTCCGCTCCGGCCGGGTAGTGATCGAGGTGATGAACGGTGAAGATGAACGGATCGAGGCCATCCCAGGGAAACCCGAGCTCGACCAGTTCCATGATGGGAGATTCCATCGCGGGGAGGATACCCGGGACAGGCGGCAAGCGTCCGGCCCAATCGCCTGGCTACATTCGTGGGATGTTGCAGGGCGATCGCATCCGGCTCCGACCGTTGGAGCGCACCCAGGGTCCGGACCAACTCGCAGTAGACGTCGCAGCCCAGGTGGCGATCCGGTCGACGCCCGAGGTCCGGTCACGTTGGCCCGGCGATGACGTCGCGGCGGATGTGTGGGCAGCCGTGGAGATGGACAACGTGCAGTACCTGGCCATCGAAAACGAGGACGGCTCGATCATCGGCGGGATCCAGTGGGAAGCCGAAGAGGATCCCGATCATGCCCATGCATCGATCGATGTCTACCTCCACCCATCGGCCCACGGCCAGGGATATTGCACCGACGCGGTCCGCACGCTGTCGGCCTACCTGTTCGATGAGGTGGGCCACCACCGGCTCACGATGGACCCGGCTACCGACAACCACGCCGCCATCGGGTGCTACTCGAAGGTCGGCTTCCGGGTGGTGGGCGTCATGCGCCAGTACGAGCGCGGCTCCGACGGCACCTTCCATGCCGGGTTGTTGATGGAGCTGCTCGCTGACGATTTCAGGGCTCAGCGGAGCTCCAGCGGATAGTTCGACAGAGTCTCGTACCCGGTGTCGGTGATCAGGACCTGCTCCTCCAGCTTGACCCCTTCGGGGGCGTCGCGCCTTCCGACGTATGACTCGACACAGATGACCTGACCCGGCACCAAGACGCCGTCGAACCCCGTTTCGTCCCAGGAATCAGGAAAGAACACCGATGGCCACTCGTCGGCCAGCCCCACCCCGTGGTACTGGACCGAGTAGCGGCGGTACTCATCGGGATCAAAGCTCATCGCCTTGAACGTGAGCTCCTTGAGGGTGACGCCAGGCCCAAGCAGTTCGGTGTTGTGGTGGATCTGGTCGGCGGCCATTTCCCACGCGTGCCGCTGGTGGGGAAGCGGTTTCCGGCCCCCGGCGATCCAAGTGCGGGAGATGTCCACGCAATAGCCATACGCGCCGATCAGATCGGTGTCGAAGGCCACCAGTTCGCCGGCCTCGATGACCTTGCTGGAGCTCTCCTGGAACCAGGGGTTGGTGCGGGGACCCGACGACAGAAGCCGCGTCTCGATCCACTCGCCGAAGCGGATGATGTTTTCGGCGTGCAAGACCGCCCAGACCTGGTTCTCCGTCATGCCCGGCTCCAGGGCCTCGTACATCTTGTCCATGGCGGTCTCACAGGCGTGGATGGCACAGCGCATCGCGACGATTTCGTCCGTTGACTTGACGGCGCGTGCATGTTCCATCACCTCTTCACCGTTGCCGACCTCGACCCCGAGCCGGTCCAGAGCGAGGACCGCCAGCGGATTGGCCCGGTCGATCGCCAGCCTCCGGTTGCCGTTTCCATACCGATCGACCATGTCGGCCATCTCGTCCGACCAGCGCCTGACGTTGCGATCGGTTTCCTCGCCGGCGAACTGGTACATCCATTGGACTGCAGTGCGCCTCTCGTCGACCAAATCCAGGTGGGCCGACAGGTGCTCGGACGTCATGTAGTCCCAGATCACGACCGGGCCCTCGGCGAGGACCAGGGCGTACCGCGTGGGGTTGTGAGCCACCCACAGCTGCATGTTGGTGCTGTCGGTGGCGTAGCGGATGTTCACCGGGTCATACAAGACGATCCCGGCGTAACCCAGGTTCAGCAGCGTCTGGCGAACCCGCCGCAGCCGGTAGGCCCGGATCGCATCGAGTTCCGGAGGTTGGAGGCCGGCTCCAGCCCATTCGGTCAGCACCGGCTCGCCCGGGCCGAGCATGTGGAGGTTGAGGCGGGCGGCCGCCCGCGTCTCGTCTGAAACCCGCTGGTGGGCACCGATCTTCGACTGGTGGCGCCGCTCCACGGCTCTAGCGGTCGTTGGCTCGCCGGGAAAGTTCCTGGTCGAGCTGCCGGTCGTACTCGGCCCGTTTGGCCGGGTCTGAGAGGGCCACGTAGGCAGCCTCGAGTTCGGCGGTGCGGGCGCCGCCGGCTCCGCCGCCCCCGAACTGACCGTACGTCATCGTGCTGCGCAACCGAAAGGCGTTCTCGATCTCGGCCTGGGTGGCGTTCCGGTCGACCCCCAGCACCAGGTAGTGATTCATGACGCCAAACTACCAGGGGGCCGCTTGATAGGCTTTCGTCATGCTGACGGCCGCCGAGCTGGAGTTGTTCGACCAACAGGGCTTTCTGGTGGTGCCCGACGTTCTTGACGACGATGACCTGGACCCGGTGGTCGACGAGTATGCCGCCGCCCTCGGGGATGCCGGTGCCGAGATGTTCAGACGGGGAGAGGTCTCGTCCACGTATGCCGATCTCCCGTTCGCCGATCGGTACATCGCCCTGCTCAGCGAAAACCCGGACATCTTCTATTACTTGGGCATCTCGCTGCCCCTCGACTACCAGGGGCTCCCGCCGCATCTGGTACGCGCCCATGCCGGTCCGGCGTTCTTCGGACTGCTGGCCAACCCGAAGCTGTTGGACGTGGTGGAGTCGGTGCTCGGCCCCGAAATCAGCACGAACCCTGTGCAGCAAACGCGCCTCAAACCGCCCCAGCACCTGCTGACCGGCGCCGTGGCGACCTACTCCAACGTGGGAGCCACCACCTGGCACCAGGATTTCGGTGCGGTGATGGACGAGGCGGCCGACACCGACATGATCACGGTGTGGGTGGCGATGATGGACACCACCGAGGAGATGGGCTGCCTCCAGGTTTTGCCGGGTTCTCACCGAGACCACGAGCTCACACTGCATTGTCCGGGCAGGTCGAACCCCGCCGAGAACTACATACCGCAGGCGCTGCTGGAACGGCACGGGGTCGACCCGATGCCGGTTCCGGTCAGCCGCGGCTCGCTCGTGCTCCTCACCAAGTTCACCGAGCACGGGGCTCTGCCCAATACTTCGGATCGGCTCCGGTGGAGCTTCGACCTGCGGTATCAGAAGAGCGGCCAGCCAACCGGGCGTCCCGCATTCCCGTCGTTTGTCCTGCGGAGCTCGCACAGGCCGGTGGCGACCGCTGACGATTATCGCAAAGGATGGTGGGACGCCCGCGAACGCGTTTTGTCCGGACGCGTGGACGGTGCGCTCTATGAGCAGGATCGCTGGCTGCGAAACCGTGACAACCCGGTGTGCGCCTGATGTCACAGTTCTCTCTCACCGACGAGCAGCGGGCGCTGCTGGACGAAGCGGACCGCTTTGCCCGCAACGAGCTGTACCCCCTCGCCGAGCAGATGGACAACGAGGAATGGTGGCCGCCCGACATCATGGCCAAACTCGGAGCCAACGGCTACCTGGGTGCCACGATCCCCGAAGAATATGGCGGCGCCGGGATGGGGTTGCTGGAGGCCGGCCTGGTGATCCAGGCGTTTGCCCGCTGGAACCACGCCTTTGCCCTCAGTTGGGGCGCCCACGACAACCTGTGTGCCAACAATCTCAGCAACAACGGCTCCGAGGAGCTCAAGCGCCGGTACCTGCCCAAGCTGTGTTCGGGGGAGTACATCGGTGCCCTCGGCCTCACCGAGCCGGGCGCCGGCAGCGACGCCCTCGGTTCCATGCGCACCCGGGCGGTCCGCGACGGCGACACCTATGTGCTCAACGGAGCCAAGATGTACATCACCAACGGTCCGGTGGCCGACGTGGTGCTCCTCTATGCCAAGTCCCAAGCGCAGCGGGGAAGCAAAGGCGTGACCGCCTTTCTGGTGGAGACCGCGACGCCCGGGTTCTCGGTTGCCCAGAAACTCACCAAGATGGGATTCCGCGGAAGCCCGACCGCCGAGCTGGTACTCGAGGACGTGGTGGTGCCCGTCGCCAACATCGTCGGCGTCGAGCACGAGGGTCACCAGGTCGTGATGAGCGGCCTCGACATCGAACGAGCCGCCCTGGCCCCCATCAGCCTCGGGATCGCCGAGCGGGCGCTGGAGCTGTCGGTCGAGTACGCCAACAGCCGGGAGCAGTTCGGCAAGCCGATCGCCAGCTTTCAGATGATCCAGTCGCGCATCGCCGACATGTACACGGGGATCCAGACGATGCGCGCATTCACCTACGAGGTGCTGGCCGAGCTGGCCGGGGTCGATGAAACCCGGGCCGGCCGGGGTGAGGTGCACGCCCGCACCGCCGCAGTCGTGATGTACAACGCCAACACCCTCAACCAGATCCTCGACCACGCCGTGCAGATCCACGGCGGCTCCGGTTACCTGTGGGAGACCGAGATCAACCGGCTGTTCCGGGCCACCAAACTCGGTGAGATCGGCGCCGGAACCACCGAGGTGCGCAAGATGATCATCGCCGAAGAGGTGCTCGGTCGCGACTCATACCCAGGGTTGTAGGCGGCGATTTTCGCCACCTACAACCCTGGGTACAGGAAAGATCTGGCGCCTACGTCCTGGGGTCGATCACCTCCAGCACCACGAAAGTGGCATCGAAGCCGCACTCCGGAAGAAAGTCTCCTCCGGCGAATCCGGGATCCTCGTTCAGCAGTGTCACCTTGGCGATCTGACCGGAGTCCGATTTGCCGGACCCCTTTCCCTCGGCATCGGGCCAACCCGCCCAGGTCCAGTGGCCGCTGAAATCGCCGATGTCCGATTCGAAATCGAACGTACCCCACAGCGTGCCCGCAGTGGGCACCGGCATCGGTGCGTCCGGGGGTCCAACCAACATCCAGCGGACGTTCCAGTTGACTACCGTGGCGTTGGAGCCGACGTTTGCCCATACCTCATCGTTATCGTCCCACCGGTACTCATCGGCTTGGTTCCCTGCTCCGCGCACGTGCCAGTTCTTGTCGTCCTTGCCGCTGAACCACGAACGATCGGGCTCACCGAACACGGTGAAGCACTCAAAGAACTCGTAAGTGGTCTTTTCGGCGGGAGCCGCCCCCACCGGGCCCGCCAGCACCAGGCCCAAAGCCGCCATGGTCGCGACGATCATGGTGATCGATCTACGCATCGTGCCTCCTTTCATGGTGACGGTACGCACGGGCACACCGGAGACATACCAACCCACGCACCGCCCCTGCCAATCCACGTCGTTACGGTGCCGGACCTGAAAGGGGTGACGCCAGAGTCTTCCGTCACACCATCGACCTATCTCCACCGGTGTGCGTCGGTACGCACCCACGAGCCAGATGGGATCAACGACCAGATTCGGGTCGGCTCAGCCGGCCCAATCCGGCGGGCGCTTCTCCAGGTAGGCGCGCATCCCCTCCTGCCCCTCTTCCGACTGGAACAGGGCGGCCGACAGCCGGCCCATCTCCGAGATCCGTTCCTCGAACTCGTCGTCGAAGCCGAACAAGGCCTTGGTTGCGGCCAGCGCGTTGGGTCCACCCAACAAGAGGTCGCCCACGATCTCCTCGACCGCTGCATCCAGTTGTTCGGCGGGCACCGCGTGGTTGATGATGCCCAGCCGGGCGGCCTCGGTGGCGTCGAAACGGCGCCCCCGGAGCATCGCCTCGAGCGCTTCGGAGCGGCGCATCTTTGGCAGACAGATCGTGGAGATGATGGCCGGGGCCAGGCCCAGGCGAACCTCCGTGAAGCCGAACTTGGCATCATCCACGGCCACCGAGAGATCCATGGCGGCGACCAGCCCGGTTCCTCCTGCCACGGCGTGGCCGGCGATGCGGCCGACGAACGGCTTGGGGGAGCGGAGGATCCGGGCAAAGACCCGGGAAGGGTCGTCTTCGTCCGCCGGGACCGTGCCGTCGGTCTGCTCCGAAAGATCACGCCCGGCACAGAACACCCGGCCCCGGTTGGTGACCACGACCACCCGGACATCAAGGCGTCGATCTACCTCGTCGAGGGCGTCGTGCAGCTCGTCCACCATTGCCGAACTCAGAGCATTGCGGTTTTCCTGATCCGCCAGGGTGATGGTGAAGACGCCGGCCTCGAACCCGGTTTCGACCTTCACGGCCGGCTCCCGGGTTCGGGCCCCTCGGTGGGCCCACCCGCAAAGGCCTGGGCGATGAGCAGCCACTCGCGGGCGCCGGGGGTGACGTGCAATTCGGTGTCGTCGAGATGGCGTCGTTGCGTGACCACGAGGCAGAAGTGCTCGGCAGGGCCCGACACCGATTCGGCGGCCTCCTCCTGCCCAAAGACCCAACGGTCCCCATACGGCCCTTGCAGTTGCACGAATACGTCGCCTTCAGGCACCATCAGTCCCCGATTCAGGTACGACCAGGAACGGGTCAAATAGCCGAGCCGGGCGATGTGCCGCAGACGGTTGGTCGGCTGCCGCCGAACCCCGAGGGCGTCGACAACGTCCTGCCCGTGGGCCCAGGTTTCCATCAAGCGGGCAGTCAAGAACGAGTTGGCCGACATGGCAGGGCCATACCAGTTCACGCGGGTATCGCCGTCCAGGCCGGAGGCGGCCTCGGCGAGCGAGGCCCGGGCCGCCCGCCAGCGGTCGAGAAGCGAGGCAGGTGGCAGCGTGCGCATGGGTCCGATGGTGGCATCGTCGACTGCTCCGGGCCCCTCAGCCATGATGCCGCCGAGTTCGGACACGTGATCCGCGAACCGTATCGGATCGGTGATGGCCACAACCGCTGTCTCATCGAAATAGGCGAGGTGGGCGATCTGGTCGCGTACCGCCCAGCGCGGACTGGGGGTCGGAGCCTCCCAGTCGGCGTCCGGGATCCGGGAGACGATGACGTCGAGCTCCTGCTGTTCGGCCGCCAGATCGCCGGCGATCTCCGTTGTCTTCATGGGGTACCTCGCAACCTCCCGGGTCTCGCCGTGGCCTGAGCTTAAAGTGACAGCGCACCGTGCCATTCGCTACCGTTCCTCGATCAAGACCACCCGCCCCGGAGGGGACATGAGCGGAATCGGACAGCAACTCGTCAGCCGGCTGGACACCCGGTCCGAGGAGTACGCCGCCAACCTGGCGGCGATGGAGGAGCTGTGGGCAGAGGTGGCGGCCGAGCTCGCGAGCGTCCCCGGCATCGGCGGACAACGGTACGTCAACCGGCACCGCAAGCGAGGCAAGATGCTGGTGCGGGACCGCATCGAGCACCTGGTCGACCCCAACACGCCGTTTCTCGAGCTGAGCCCGCTGGCCGGCTGGGGCACCCGGGACCCGGTCGGGGTGGGCCTGGTCACCGGCATCGGGGTGGTGGAGGGGGTCCAGTGTGCCATCACCGGCTCGGACATGACCTACCGTGGCGGCTCCATGAACCCCACGTCGTGGCGGAAACAACAGCGCCTGTGGGAAATCGTGCACAACAACCGCCTGCCGTTGATCGTGCTGAACGAATCGGCAGGCGCCGACCTTCCCCGGCAAGCCGACCTCTTCATCGGTGGGGGAGCGAGCTTCAAGGAGCTCACCCGCATGTCCCGGGCCGGGATTCCCACCATCACCGTCGCCTTTGGGCCCAACACTGCAGGCGGCGCATACGTGCCGGGGATGAGCGACTACACCGTGTTCGTCAAGGGCCGCGGTACCGCCTACCTGGGCGGCCCCCCGCTCGTGAAGATGGCGATCGACGAGATCGTGGATGAGGAGACACTGGGCGGAGCCGAGATGCACTCCCGCACCAGCGGGCTCTCCGACTACCTGGCAGTGGACGAGATGGATGCGCTCCGGCTTGCCCGCCAAATCGTCCGCCACCTCAACTGGCGCCGTCTCGGCCCCGGTCCGTCTCAGCCCGACGACGACCCACTGTATGACCCCGCCGAGCTGATCGGCTGTGCCTCGGCCGACGTACGGATCCCGTTCGAAATCCGTGAGATCTATGCCCGCATCCTGGACGGCAGCCGTTTCGAGGAGTTCAAGCCGCTCTTTGGTGACAAGCTCGTATGCGGCTGGGGCTCCATTCACGGCTTTCCGGTGGGCCTGCTCGGGAACAACGGGATCCTGTTCTCGGAGGAAGCCCGCAAAGGGGCCCAGTTCATCCAGCTCTGCAACCGCACGGACACACCGCTGGTCTTCCTCCACAACATCACGGGCTTCATGGTCGGCTCGAAAGCCGAGCAGGGCGGGATCATCGTCAACGGCGCGAAGATGATCAACGCCGTCTCCAACTCCACGGTGCCCCACTTCAACCTGATGGTCGGGGCCAGCTACGGCGCCGGCAACTACGGGATGGCCGGGCGAGCCTACGAGCCCCGGTTCGTCTTCAGCTGGCCAAACCACAAGATCGCAGTGATGGGACCCAAGCAGCTGGCCGGCGTCATGGAAATCGTCGCCCGCAATGCTGCGGCCGGCAAAGGCGTCGAGGTCGACGAAGACGAACTGGCCCGCAAGACAGCCGAACTGGAAGCCCAGATCGAAGACGAATCGACTGCCCTGTTCTCCACCGGGCGCCTGTGGGACGATGGCATCATCCACCCGGCGGATTCGCGCACGGTGCTGGGCCTGGCGTTATCGGCTGCTCACAGCAATGTGATCGAGGGCGCCAGCGAATACGGCGTCTGGCGGCACTGATGATGCGACGTCTGCTGATCGCCAACCGGGGCGAGATCGCTGTCCGCATCGCCGAGGGCGCCCATCGGCTCGGGATCGATACGGTCGGGGTGTATGCGGATCCCGACGCCGGGGCAATGCACACCGACGTCGTCGACGTGGCGGTATCGCTCCCCGGATCCAGCCCCAACGACACCTACCTTCGCGGGGATCTGCTGATTGAGGCCGCGCTCGAAACCGGCTGTGATGCTGTACACCCCGGATATGGCTTTCTGGCCGAGAACGCCGAGTTCGCACAGGCAGTGATGGATGCCGGCCTGCTCTGGGTGGGCCCCGACCCCGATCACATTCGCCTGCTGGGCGACAAAGTCGCCGCCAAGCGGGCAGCGGAGGAAGCCGGGGTCGAGACCACGCCCGCCATCGTCGTGACGCCCGGCACCGAGCCGCCCGATGATGTCCCGATGCCGGCCCTCGTGAAAGCGGCCGCCGGTGGCGGGGGGAGGGGCATGCGGGTCGTGCGAAACCGCTCGGACCTCGCCGAGGCCATCGTCGCCGCCTCGCGGGAGGCTGAGAGCGCCTTCGGAGACGGCTCGGTGTTCGTGGAGCCCTTCCTCGAGAAGGGAAGGCACGTCGAGGTGCAGATCATCGGCGACCGGCACGGCAACGTGATCCACTTGGGGGAGAGGGAATGCTCGATCCAGCGCCGCAACCAGAAGATCCTCGAAGAAGCGCCGTCGGCCGGCATCACCCACGAGATGCGCGGCACACTCCTGCGGGGGGCTGTGGCGCTCGGCCGGCACGTCGGATACGTGGGCGCCGGAACCGTCGAGTTCCTGGTCGGGGCCGACGGCGCCATCAACTTCCTCGAGGTCAACACGCGGCTCCAGGTCGAACATCCGGTGACCGAGGCCGTGACCGGCCTCGACCTGGTGGCGCTCCAGCTGATGGTGGCCGACGGCGAACCGCTCCCGATCACCCAGGACGACGTGACATTCGAAGGACACGCCATCGAGGCGCGGGTGGTCGCCGAGGATCCATCGCAGGAGTGGCTCCCGTCGACGGGCACCGTTCGCTCCTTCGACATCGAAGGCGACGTGCGGGTCGACACCGGGACCAGAGCCGGCAGCCAGATCTCCAGCGACTACGACTCGCTGCTCGCCAAAGTGATCGCCCACGGTCCCGATCGCCCTTCTGCTGCGCGGGTGCTGGCCCGGACGTTGCGGGCCGCCCGCATCACCGGGGTGACGACCAACATCGACACCCTCATCGCGGTTTTGTCCGAGGATGAATTCCTCGCTGCTGAGACACCCACGACCTACCTCGACGACCACCCGGCGGTGCTCGATCCGCCCGGTCCCGACGGCGACGATCGGTTGGCGTTGTTGCTGGGCGCGGTGTTCGCCACCGAGCTCAACGATCGGCTGGCGGACGATGTCACCGGCTTCGCCCCCTCAGGCTGGCGGAATCTGCTCACGACCGGCCAGCGACAGTTGTGGCGAGACGCCCGCGGCGAGCACGCGGTCGAGTACGTGATGCAGGGACCGTCAGCTGCCGACGTCTGGTATGGGCCATGGCCCCAAGCCACGGAGGATGGCAGCCTGACCCCGGATGGGCGCCGCCAAATCTCGGTTCGATTGTTCCAACGCTCCCTCACGGGCCAGGCGGTCGTAATCGACGGGGAGCGACGTCTCATTGGCGTCGACCTCGACGGCAACCGGGCCCACACGACCGGACCCAGCGGCGCCGTCACCTTCACGCGCGTGCCCCGGTTCGTCGCACCCGAGTTCGAGGAAGCCGGCCAGGGCCCGGTGTCTCCATTGCCGGGGACGGTGATCGCCGTCCACGTCACCGCGGGCCAGGTCGTTCAGGACGGGGAGGTGCTGATGGTGGTGGAAGCCATGAAGATGGAACATCGGATCACGGCCGCCATACCCGCCACGGTTGCCGACGTACGGTACTCAGTGGGCGACCGGGTCGAGACTGGTGATCTGCTGGTCCGGCTCGAGGCCATCGCCCGGGACGAGGATCGTGGCTGATCCGATTCGGATCGCCAACTGCTCGGGTTATTACGGCGACCGGCTGTCGGCCGCTCGCGAGATGGTGACCGGCGGCCCGATCGATGTTCTCACCGGGGATTGGCTGGCCGAGCTCACCATGCTGATCCTGTCCCGCACACGGGCCAAGCACCCGGGGGGCGGATACGCCCGCACGTTCGTGGCGCAGATGGGCGAGGTCATGGCCGATTGCCTGGAACGGGGGATCAAGGTCGTCTCCAATGCGGGCGGCCTCGACCCGGCCGGGTGTGCCGAGGCGGTGGCATTGGTGGCAGATCAGCTCGGTTTGAGCCCGTCCATCGCCACTGTTTCCGGCGACGACCTGATGCCTCGCTTGGCCGAGCTCGCCCCGTTTCTCGAACCGTTCGACGAGGACTCTGGCCTGGGCGATCCGGATCGCTATCTCACGGCCAACGCCTACCTCGGTTGCTGGGGAATCGTCGACGCGCTGGAACGGGGGGCGGACATCGTGATCTCCGGACGGGTGACGGACGCGGCCGTGGTGTGCGGGCCGGCCGCCTGGCACCATGGGTGGCGGCGTGACGATTGGGATGCGTTGGCGGGAGGGGTGGTGGCCGGCCATGTCCTCGAGTGTTCGACGCAGGCGACCGGTGGGAACTATTCGTTCTTCACCGAGATCGAAGGATACGCCGACCCGGCGCGTGCCCGCTTCGGGTTTCCCTGGGCGGACGTAGCGGCCGACGGCACCAGCGTGATCGGCAAACACCACGGAACCGGGGGAGCGATCAACATCGGCACGGTCACCTCTCAGCTGCTCTACGAGATCGGTGCCCCTGCCTACCCAGGTCCTGATGTCACTGCCCGTTTCGACACCATCTCTCTGGACCACATCGACCACGACCGCGTCTTGATCTCCGGCGTCAAGGGCGAACCGCCGCCGCCGACGCTCAAGGTCGGGATCAACGAATTGGGCGGGTACCGCAACTCGTTCTCCATCGCGCTCACCGGGCTCGACATCGCCGAAAAAGCGGAGTTCGTCCAGGCCTCTTTCTGGGACCGCTGTCCACTCGACCCGGCGGACTTCGACGTCGTCTCCAGCCAGGTCGTGCGCACCGAACACCCGGACCCCGACACCAACGAGCGAGCGACTGCCAGCTGGAGGTTGACGGTCAAAGACGCCGACGCCGACAAGGTGGGGCGCGCTTTTTCCGACGCCGTCGTCCAGACGTTCCTGGCCTCGATCCCCGGCATGTACGCCCTGAGCGGCCGTCCCGGTGACGGCGAGCCCTTCGGGGTGTTTCGCCCGGCGCTGATTTCGGCTGAGCACGTACCTGCCCAGGTTGCGATTGGCGGTCAGTCGTTCGAAGTCGGATCGGAGGCGCCCCCAGGCCGTGTCGTGATCGTTGCGCCCCCGGAACCGCAAGACGCGGCGCCCACGGGTCCGACGGTGGAAGCGGCCCTCGGACGCGTGATCGGGACCCGGTCGGGCGACAAGGGGGGAGACGCCAACCTCGGTGTGTTCACCCGTTCGGATCCGGCGTTCGTCTGGCTCGACGGCTTCCTCACCACCTACCGGTTGCGAGAGCTGTTACCGGAGACAGCGGACCTGGTGATCGAGCGCTACCGTCTACCCAACTTACGTGCACTGAATTTCGTCATCCGCGGCCTACTGCAAGAAGGCGTGGCGGCCGCTACCCGCCAGGATGCCCAGGCAAAGAGCCTGGGTGAATGGCTCCGGGCTCGTACCGCACCGATACCGGAGGTGTTGATTCGTGGCCGCTGACCAGCGCACCCGGCGACTGACGCCCCGCCAGGTGTTCGAGATGCTGAAGGCAGCCGGCAAGGAATTCGGCGTCGATAACGGCGGCCGGCAGGCCGCCGCCCTCACCTACTACTCCGTATTCGCCCTGGTACCGGCGCTGTTCTTGATGGTGGCGATCGCCGGCTTCGTGTTCGACGAGCCCTCGGCGGTCAACGAGGTGGTCGATCAGGTGGCGGCCGTGGCCGGCGACGAGATCGGCTCCATAATCGGCGACCTTCTCGAGACTGTACGGGAACAGCGGGGCGGCGCACTCGGAATCGGTCTGGTGCTGGCGGCGTTCTCGGCCTCGGGCATCTTTCAGCAAGTCCAGGGGGTCTTGAACGCCCTGTTTCACGTTCCGCAGGACAAGCGACCGTCGGGCGTTACGGGATGGCTCATCAAACGGGGGATCGCCCTGGTGTCCGCCCTGATATTGGCGGTGCTGGTGCTGGTACCGGTGCTGGCGGTCGGCGCGATCGGCTGGCTGGCGTCGCTACTGCCCGGCGCTTTGTCGTGGCTGCGGCCGGTCGTGCAGTTCGGGGTGCCCGTTGTCTCGTTGCTGATGCTGAGCGTCGTCGTGGGCTTGACGTTCCAAGGCCTCACGTCGATCACCATCCCCTGGAAGGCAGCCATTCGAGGCGGCGGCGCCACAGCCATCGCCGGCCTGGCGGCGGCGTTCGGCGTCGGCATCTATCTCAGCCAGGCCGGAACCACCGGAACACTCGGGGCACTGGGCGGGGTGGCGGTTTTGCTCTTCTTCTTCAACCTGATGTGGCTCGTGTTCGTGTTCGGGGCCGAGGTGACCAAGGTTTATAGCGACTATCTGGAGCACGGCGACATCGTCCAGCCGGACGAACGCGAAGTGAAGGACCGGCACATCCAGCCGCCGGTCGCCGCCCGGCCCGACGCCCGCCCTTCTCGCCCCGCTGCGTCCGTTCGGGACAAAGGGGTACTGGCCGTGCTCGTAGGCGTCGCGATCGGGTGGTTTGGCCGTCGGAGATAGCGCAGCACGGCGCAGAATCGAATGGCCCTGCCGGCGGCGGGATGGTACCTTGGAGTCCATGGCGGACGACGATCCCCAGGTGGTGGTTGGTGACGAGACGATGTCTCTGTCAAAGCTGATCACCCAGCACCTGGAATTGCAGGAAGAAGTAGGAGCGCTTCGCGTCGACGCCAGGCGCGCCCTGAAGAAGCTCAGCGCCGAAGAGACCATCCGACCATTCCAGGTCGAGCTGCTGAAGCTGCAGCGCTACCTGGAGGCGAGCGGGCGCCGCATGATCGTTCTGTTCGAAGGCCGGGACGCAGCCGGCAAGGGCGGGACGCTGCGGCGTGTGACGCGCTATATGAATGTGAAGCACTACCGGGTGGTCGCGCTCGGCAAGCCGACAGAGGAGCAAAACACCCAGTGGTACTTCCAGCGCTATGTCACCGAGTTTCCGCGGGGGGGAGAGATGGTCTTGTTCGACCGCAGCTGGTACAACCGGGCGATCGTGGAGAAGGTGTTCGGCTTCTGCACGGATACCGAATACGAGGACTTCATGCGGGGCGTAGTGGGATTCGAGAAAGACCTGGTGCGGCAGGGCACCGTGCTCGTCAAGCTCTACTTCAGCGTGACCAAAGACGAACAGGCCCGGCGCTTCGAGCGGCGGCGGGACGACCCCTTGCGCCAGTGGAAGCTGAGCGAAATCGACGTTCAGGCGCAAGAGCACTGGGACGATTTCACCGAGCTGAAATACGCGATGCTGAAACGCACGCACACGTCGATGGCTCCCTGGACCATCATCAGGTCTGAGGACAAGCGTCGGGCTCGCCTCAACGCCATCAAGGTGCTCCTCAACTCGGTTCCCTATGAAGACCGCAACCCGGATCTCGACTACATGCCGGACCCGGAGGTCGTTTTGGACGGCGCGGTCGAGCTGGGGAACATGCGCCGGGATCGCATCCGGAAGGGCAAATTCACACAGTAGACGGTCCGCCAGGGCGGACCCCCACTGTCGTCGTCTTCTCCCGGTCTACCATCGAGTCCATGAGCTCGATTCCCCAAGAGCGGGTCAATGCACGGCTGGCGTACGTGGAAGCACGAATTCGCCAGCTCAACGAGGTGCTCGACACCGTTCAGCTCAGTCGGCCGGCGACCCGGGCCGCCCACGACGAGCTGGTCAGCGCCTACATGACGCGCGAGCACATCCGGCGGCGGCTCGAGTTGATGGCCGCGTCGGAGAACGCCTGACCAGATCGGCTCCTACTCCCCGGTGCTGTCGGGCTCCCCGGTCCTGACGGGACAAAGCCGTGTAGAAGTCCTTGGCCCCATCGACGTCGGTGGTCCCGAGGTCCACCCACGATGGGATCCCATGGTCGTAAGAATCTCTGGTCGGCATGTCGTCCTCTCTCGCCCACTCGGACCACGGGCGACGCTGGCGGAGGCAGGGCAGGTCTACAGATGAACGCGCTCCCGCTCCCGAAAACGTCGATTTCGAGTCAGAGAGCCGTGGCTGGGAACCACCGGTAGGATCGAATGAGGTCGATCAGAAGAGGGGCACGTGATCGGGAAACGACTGTTCATGGTGGGCTTGTTCGTGTCGCTGATGGTGGCAATCGGGACGGCGGCTGCCCTCGCGGCGACCGCGTCGGGGGAGAACGGGTTGGTGGTGTCGGTCATCGACGGCGAGATCTGGACGACCGACCTCGAAACAGGGGAGGCGAGACAGCTCACCCATACGTATTACCCGCTGGGTCCTCTGACGGCCGGCACCAACCGGGCGCCGGTGTTTTCACCCGACGGTCAGCGCATTGCATTCGTCTCAAACCGGGATGGGGGCGTGTGGCAGCTGTACGTGATGAATGCCGACGGCAGCGATCAGCGACGGGTCAACTTCAATGCCAACACCCAGATCGGTTCCCCCGCCTGGTCTCCCGACGGTCAACAGCTTGCCTACGGCTCGATTTCCGAGGACGGGGCCGCTTACTGGATCGTGGATCTACGGAGCGGCGTAGAAAGACAGCTCGTACAGCTGGAAGGAACGCTGGCCCCGGGTCGGATCACATGGAGCCACCAGGCCGACCTGCTGGCCTATGACTACTTCGCGCCGGATGGGTTTTCGGGCATCAACACCATCAAACCCGACGGGACCGGCGATACGGCCCTGCCCTTGTCGGGCACAGCGCTGGGACCGGAGTTCCACGAAGGCAAGCTCACTTTCACGATGCCGGGGCCGGGCCTCGACGGGTATGAGGTGTGGGTCGCCGACGCCGACGGCAACAACGCCTCCGTGGTCACGACCGCAGGGGGAGGCAAGTTCGATCCCCGTTGGTCACCGGACGGGGAGTGGATCACGTTTTTCGACGTGTCGGGCTCTACGTCCGAACTGTTTCGCGTGCGGCCCAATGGCACCGACCTCGGCCCGCTCCCGGTCGAGGGGAGTGAGGCCGACTGGCAGCCTGTGCCAGGCACCTCGCTGGCGCTCGTCAACCCCAACAGCGCCGAGTGGCGCCTGATCGACGCTTCGGGAGATGTCACCAGCTTCTTCTACGGGGTCGGCGGTGACATCCCCCTCATGGGAGACTGGGACTGTGACGGGGTCGACACCGTTGGGATGTTCCGCCCCTCCAACGGCTTCGCCTACCTGCGCAACACGAATGACTTCGGCGTGGCCGACATCGAGTTCTTCTACGGGATGGCGGGGGATGTTCCCCTCGCCGGGGATTGGGACAACGACGGGTGCGACACCCTCGCCATCTACCGCAACGATCGCGTCTTCGTCCGCAACACGCTGGACACCGGCGTTGCCGAGTTCGACTTCTACTTCGGGGTGCCGGGCGACGAACCGTTTGCGGGCGATTTCGACGGCGACGGCATTGACACCATCGGCCTGTATCGCGACACGACCGGGTTTGCGTATCTCCGCAACACCCTCGACACGGGATTCGCCGATCACCAGTTCTTCTTTGGTGAACCCTCGGACGTCGTGCTGGCCGGGGACTGGGATGCGGACGGCCTCGATACGGTGGGCGTGTTCCGGCCTGCTGAGGCACAGTTCTACCTGTCGGGCGCCAATGTGACTTCTCAGGCAGCCACCAGCTTCCGGTGGGGAACCGCCGCCCACCGGCCGGTGGCGGGAGCGTTCGACCTAGCCGCCACGCGCAACGTATCGGTCTACTTCGTGAACGACCAGCCCGACGGTGGGCCGTTCCTCATTCCGGTCACGCGCACCGTGCCGGCAGACGGCGACCTCTTGGAAGCGACCGTCACGGCATTATTGGAGGGGCCCACCGTTGCCGAGATGAACGGGTCGCCGGCACTTTGGACCGAGATCCCAACTGGCACACGCCTGCTCGGCCTCGAGCACACCGCCCCGGGCGTGGTCGAGGTGGACCTGTCGGGGGAGTTCGAGTCGGGGGGTGGGTCTGCGACGATGTTCGCCCGTCTGGCGCAGATGACCTTCACCCTCACCCAGACCCTCCAAACCACCGAGGTGGCCTATTCGATCGATGGCGTCCCCATCACCGTCTTCTCGGGGGAGGGGATCGTCCTCGGTGAGACCATCAACCGCGATTACTTCAATGACACCGGGATCATCCCGGAGGTCTTCGCCGACACACCCGCCTGGTTCGCCACAGCCGGGCGACCGCTGCAGGTGACCGGACTCGCCCGCGTCTTCGAGGCCGCCCTCGACTGGGAGCTCTACGACAACGACGGAACACTGCTGGCCTCCGGGTTTGCGATGACGACCGAAGGGGGCCCCGCCTGGGGTCGGTTCGCCTTCACCGTCGATTACGACGTGTCGTTCGACCAGGTCGGCACGCTGATGGTCTTCGAGATCTCGGCGAACGACGGGAGCAAGATCTTCCTCCGTGAACATCCGATCTGGCTGACCGCCGGTTGAGTCGGTAGCGCCCAACGTGATCACTGCTGCTCGTTGCCAGGGGAGGGGTGTGGTCTCAGATCGTGGTTCTACCCGCTGCGATCGAATGGACTCCTACTTCTTGGTCGGCTTGGGTGGGAGTGTGCCGATCCAGTTCCACGACTTGTCGAACCAGCCGGCCACCTCGCCGGTGTCGGCCAGCAGTTCGGCCGGTACCGAGGAGTAGCCCCGCATGGTGGCGCCGTACTGCATCACGTCCCCGCTGTCGTACTGTGAGCGGAACTCATCCGTCAAATCGTCGGGGAGTCGCAACGCCATGGTCCCATCGGCGGCCAGGAAGCTGAACATGTGCCCGTTGCGCGACGTATAGGGGTTCTTGGCGCCCTTCACCTCCGCCCCGCTCTCGCTCTCCTCGACTGCGGCGGCATACTGCTCGAGCTTCTCGGCCGGCCCCTCATATTTGGATCCACCTGGCACCGGACACCTCCTCGCAACGCCGACCGACCCTACCAGGCCGGGTCCACGCTTCCGCCACCATCTGGATTGAGACTCGAACGGATTCGGGAAGCCCCTGCCGGGGCTCAACGATCGTCGCTGCTGCCGTCCACGTCGAGGACATCCATCACGAACGAAGCGGCGGAGGCTGTGAATGCTTGCGACAGCTGCGCCCCGGGCACGATGCTCGGGAAGCCGTGCGGGGCTCCTTCGACCAACTCGAATGAGGTCGGCACGTCGGCCTCGAGCAGCCGCCGGGCGTAAGCCGTGTTCTCGCGGAGGAACAGGTCGAGGTCGCCCACACCGATCCAGGCGGGCGGGAGACCGCTCAGATCCTCCCGCCGGGCGGGTACCGCATACTGCGGAACCGTGTCACGGCCGGGCTCTGCCCCGAGGTAGCTCGACCATCCAAAGTGGTTCGATCCGTTGTTCCAGGCGAGGTGTTCTTTGCGGTCGATCGCCTCATCGACCGCGGTTCGATCATCGAGCATCGGGTAGACCAGCAACTGGCCTTTCATGGGGACGCCGGCGTCGTGGAGCTGCTGCACCAGCGCGGCCGCCAGGCCGCCACCGGCGCTCTCGCCGCCGATACAGATTCGGTCCGAATCGAGCCCGCGACCGGCCCCGTGATCGCGCAGCCACTCGACTGCGGCCACGAGATCATCGAGTGCCGCTGGAAAGGGATGCTCCGGCGCCAGCCGGTACCCGGCCGAGATCACCGCCACATCCCCGGTATCACAGAACAACTTGGCCCACCGATCTTCCTCGTTGTCGCCGATGATGTAACCGCCCCCATGAATCCAGAAAACCACCGGCACGGATCCATTCGACTCGACGCGGCGGTAGACCCGCATCGTCACCGTGGTACCCGGAGTCGGAATCGTCTCGATCGAAATGCCCGAGAGGTCGACGTCGGGGATCAACAAACCGGCGGCATGTCGGACCAGCGGCCGCATGAACCGTAGCGAGATCGGCCCGTACGTCACGTTGGGCACACGCCGAAACGGTTTGGCGAGCTCCGACGCGATCGTCTTCTGCGGGGGGTGAGGGCTATCAGGGCCGGGCATTTCGTCCATCTTCGTCCAAGTCGAGACGAGGCCATGGTAGGCGACCGGGCCCAGCCATCGCCGCTGGGCCCGGGGAGTGCTCACGCTGCTGCTCGTTTTTTGTTGGCCCGGTCACAGAGTCGAGCATCCACCTGACGGCCGGCGATCCAGGTGCCCGTGAGGATCTCGAAGGCGAGGGTCGAGCACCTGACAGTCCACCCGGTCGACAACTCGAGATCCGACGGTGATCGAATGCGCGCGCACGGTGACTCGGGTCCCCTGTTTTGATTCAACGGTCCTCGAGCGATAGCCTCCCGGGCCGATGGATGTTGAGGCGCGATCGCGAAGCTTGTCGGCGGCGGGGGAGATGGTCCGCGATGCCCCCGCCATCAGGGTCGGGCGCTGATGGCCCTCGATGTTTGCTTCGTGTGATGGCATCGCTGGGGAGGCGGGTTGCCGCCGAATTCATCGGCACCGCCTTCTTGCTGGCAGCGATCGTCGGGTCGGGGATCATGGCAGAGAACCTGTCGACCGATCCCGGACTGCGCCTGCTACAAAACGCACTGGCGACGGCGGGGGTCCTCACAGCGGTGATCCTGGCATTGGGACCGGTCTCGGGAGCGCACATCAACCCGGCCGTCACGCTCGCCGATCGGGTGTTCGGGGGCCTCACCAATCGCGAGACGGTGGGCTACATCGCCGCCCAGATCACCGGAGGCATCGCCGGGGTGGTTGTGGCCAACCTGATGTTCGACCTCTCTGCGGTCACCTGGTCGACCACTTCGCGATCCGGTCCGCATCTGTGGCTGGCGGAGGTAGTGGCAACCATCGGGCTGCTCCTGGTGATCTTCGGGCTCGTCCGATCGGGACGCGCTTCGGCGGCGGCGTTCGCCGTCGGTGCCTATATCGCCGGAGCCTTCTACTTCACCTCGTCGACCAGCTTCGCCAATCCTGCCGTCACCATTGCCCGCACCTTCTCTGACACCTTTGCCGGCATTGCTCCGTCTTCTGCTCCCGGGTTCGTGATCGCGGAACTGGTGGGAGTCGGGATCGCAGTGGGGTTCATCCGGTGGCTCTTCCCCGACGTCGAGGAAGTGGCGGACCAGGTCATCGTGCCCCACAGTCAGTGAGAATGGAGTTACTTGACATAACGGTGATTATGGGCGCAATGCACGGCGGATTGATCGAGATGTCGGAAAACGGGCTGCGTCTCACCCGTCGATCGGCCAGACTGGAACCACATGTTCGGCAAGAAGCGACACGACTCGATCACGTTCATCGATTTCAAGGTCTTCACCTTCGGAAGTGACGAGGAACTGATCGCCGGCTACGGCTCATTGGAAGATGCCGAGCTGGCGTGGATGGCAATACGCGACGAGTTTCTCGAGCGTTGGAACCTGTGGGGAATGCCGCAGGCATGGTGGCGGTTCGAACCCGGAATCCCGGAGGACCTCCGATCCGGCCCGGCCCTGATTCTCACCGAAGCCGACGCCGACACGTGGCGCGGGATCGATCTCGCGCGCCGCCCATTCCGGTGGAGCCGGGGCGTGGATCCGACCCCGTCCCGGTCGGGACCCTTTGGGGACTGAGCAGAACCGATTCGGCGCTACTCGTACCCCTCCTCGTAGTACTCCTCGGCATAGGCGACTTCTTCTGCGGCCTCCGGCACGTCGGTCGGGCCGGTGCTGGCTGGCACCACCGGCGCCGGAGCCACCATCCGGCCGGCGTTGCGGGCGGCGAACCCCGTGACGAGGAAATCGACAACGTAGGAGGTCAAGGCAACCGCGATGACGGGAGCTGCGATCGATCCGAACGGCACCACGGCAAAGCCGCCGTCGATGACGATGTCGGGAAATGTGAGGCTGACGATCAAGGCCACCACCCAGATCACACCAACCGCGACGGCGATCCACGGCCACGCAGTGTCTTCTCCCCATCCGGGCTCGGTGGGTCGGCGGAAGATCGTTGCGCGCAGGACATAGACGCTGCCGGCCAGGCCCCAGAACCAGTTGGCCAGCGCCGCCACCCGGATGACCACCGGTTCCCCATCGCCAAAGCTCAGCGACGGGGCCTGGAGGCTCGTGACGATGACAACGAGCCAGATGATCGCCAAGGAAACGACCACCCAGATGTTCCGGTTTTCCAACTCCACGGTCCTCCATCCGTAGGTCGAGTGCGTTCTGAGCGGGAGACACTAGTGAGAGAATTCCCACTCTTCACTCTAGAAATTGCTCGATCGCCTGTCGCCTCTATTTTCATCGTCGCGTGTCGGGATGACGCGCCGGCGCAATCCGTGAAGGGCGCGTTGGGCGATCGGAAACTCGGTGCTGAGAATTCCCAGCCCGCCGAGCGTGACGAGAACCCCGGGGCCGGGGGTCACGAGCATCACCACCCCGGCGGCCGTCAATGCGCCGCCGGCGGCCCCTACCACCACCTTCCGCAACAGGTCGGGATCCGCGTCTCCTTTGACGGGCTCAGCTGAATCGGACTGATCCCGTTTGTGCTCGGATGAAGCCGTCATGGCCCAAACTCTACGCGGGGTCGCCGGGTATGGCGTGCGCCATTCGATGAGGGATCCAATAAGGTGTGTGGATCATGGACCTATATGCGCGAGTCAACATCATGGACGGACGGTCTGTGCGCCTGCCGCACGGTAACGTCGCCGATGCCATCGTCCTGGACGCCGATCCCAAGGCGCGAGCCCTGGCATGGGTGGAAGCCGGAGCGGATCGCATCCACCTCGTCGACCTGGACGCTGCCGCGTTCCGGGAATATGGAAATCGGCCGCTCATCGACGAGATCATCGCCGCCGTCGACGTCCCGGTGCAGGTGGCCGGCGGCATCCGATCCCCCATGGAGGCCCAGCGGATCATCGAGGCCGGTGCCTGGCGGATTGTCATGGGGACGGCCGCCATCGAGGACCAGAACATGGTCTGGGATCTGTGCCGGGATTACCCGGGCAAGATCGTCGTGTCACTCGACGTTCGACCCGACGGCGAAATCGCCACGCGTGGCTGGACCATCAACTCGGGCCGGTACCTGGAAGAGGTGTTGATCGAGATGTCGTCAGCCGGGGCGGCCGCCATCCTCTTGGCCGAAGCAGGCCGGGACGCACTCGAGGACGGGCCTGACCTCCGAATGCATCTCGAGGCGATGGAGGACGTCGACGTGCCATTGATCGCCGGCGGTGGAGTTCGTAATCTCGACGACCTGCGCGACCTGGCTCGTCTGCAGGCCCGGGGCCGCCGGCTGGAGGGTGTCGTCGTGGGCCGGGAGGTCACGAGTGGTCGATTCACGGTCGAGGAGGCCAAGAAGGTCCTGTCAGAGATCCCCGCAGAGATGGAGTCCCCCGAGGCCGTGATCGCGCCGCGGGTGCCCAAATCCCGGGCGAAGACGGAAGCCGGATTCAAGAAGCTGGCCGAAGAGCTCGAACGAGGCGCGGCTGCCGCCCGTGAGGCCGTCAAGCTCATCCGGGACGCCGACGTGGACCGAGCCATGAGCCACGGCATGTCGGTTTCCGGCCATCTCCGGAATGCTCGCGAGGCGCTCGACAAGATCGCCCGCCGCCAGGCCGCAGCAGACCGGGAGGACGACTAGCGGCTCTTGCTGGCAGCTTCGTACCGCCGCTCTCCTACCCCGACGGGTTCGCCAAGGCCTCCAGCCGCTCGAGTTGATCCTCGGTGCCGATCGCGACCAACGTATCTCCGTCCAACAGGGCCGCGTCCCCGTCCGGGTTGACGTCAACCATTCCGTCGCGTCTACGTAACGCCAGGATCAGCGCTCCGGTGCTCTCGCGAATCGTGGAGTCGGCCAGCGTACGGCCGCGGATGGCCGAGTCCGGCTTCACGTTGATCTCCTCGATCTTGAAATCGACGAGATCACCATGCACGGCGATGTCGATGAACTCGCTCAGCTCGGGGTCGACGGCCATCGCCGCCAAGCGTTCCGCCCCCACCGCCACCGGCGAGACGACCCGGTCGGCACCCGCCAGCTTGAGCTTTCGTTCCGACTGCGGCGCCGCCGCCCGGGCGATGATGCGAAGATCGGGGCGTCGCGCCCGAGCCGACAACACGATCGCCAGATTATCCGAGTCCTCGACAGCGGCGATCAGCACCGCCGCCTGATCGATCCCGGCGCGGTCGAGCACCTCGTCCAGGGTCGCATCCCCTTCGAGCACCACCCAGTCCGCCGGTACCGGAGCTTCGGCGACGTGGGGATCGATCTCGATCACGACCACGCCGCTTCCACTCGCGGCCAGGCGGCGGGCAACCGCCTGACCGACGCGTCCGTATCCGCACACAATGACGTGGTTCTGCATCGAGCGTATTCTCCTTCCCTGGAAGCGCGAGAGCGCCCTACCCGCCACAACTTCTTCGAGCAGGTATTCGAGGCCGACAGTGGCCGTATAAAAGCCGGCGCCGACCCCGAGGATCACGAGCACGATGGTGGCGATCTGGCCGATGGGTGAGAACCCTCCGGCCGGTTCGGCAAACCCCACCGTCGAGATGGTGATCACGGACAGATAGAGGGCGTCGAGAAACGCTAGGTTCTCGACGATCATGTAGGCGATCGTGCCGACGGCGATGGCCATCGCCACCAGCCCCAGGCCCGCAAACAGTCTCCGCTGTCGTGTCATGGCCTAATCGTACGTAGCGGGCCCCTGGTTTCAGCCGATCCGCACCTCCAAATGGCTCGCTGTGGCCCTGCCACCGGCCTGGTCCGTAGCCAGGGTGACCATCGACCCTGTTTGGTGAACAGGCCCCCGAATAGCTTCACGCCTATGAATACAGCCACATGGAGCCGGGTCGCGTCAGGCAGGGTGCTCTGATGCAAGTCACCATCGACGGTAACGAGGCGGCGGCGCGCGTGGCGCACGCCGTCTCGGAAGTAATCACCATCTACCCGATCACCCCGGCGTCGCCCATGGGCGAGCTGGCCGATGCCTGGTCGATGTCGGGGGAAGCCAACATCTGGGGCGACGTTCCACACGTCATCGAGCTCCAGAGCGAGGGCGGGGCCGCCGGGAGCCTCCACGGGTCGCTGCAGGGAGGGGCGCTGACCACGACCTTCACGGCCTCCCAAGGCCTCCTGCTCATGATCCCCAATCTGTACAAGATCGCAGGAGAGCTGACTCCGGCGGTCATTCATGTGGCGGCCAGGTCGGTGGCCACCCACGCCTTGAGCATCTTCGGAGATCACAGCGATGTGATGGCGATCCGCCAGACGGGCGCGGCCATGCTGGCATCGGGCTCTGTCCAGGAGGCGCACGACCTGGCGTTGGTGGCCCACGCCGCCTCCCTCCGCTCCCGGGTCCCATTCGTGCATTTCTTCGATGGGTTCCGCACCAGCCACGAGGTTGCGAAGATCAGCCTCCTCGACCACGCAACGCTCGCCTCGATGATCGATGACGCCCTCGTGACCGAACACCGGGACCGGGCGCTCAATCCCAATGCCCCGGTGTTGCGCGGCACCGCCCAGAACCCGGACGTGTTCTTCCAAGCCCGCGAGGCCGCCAACCCCTTCCACGCCGCTGTCCCCGAGATCGTCCAGGCCGAAATGGACAAGCTGGGCTCCCTGGTAGACCGCCACTATCGGCTCTTCGATTACGTCGGCCACCCTGAAGCCGAGCGGGTGCTCGTGATCATGGGGTCCGGAGCCGGTCCGGTTCGCGAGGTGGTCGAGGCGCGAGCAGGGGAAGGCGAGCGCATGGGGGCGATGCTCGTGCGACTCTATCGTCCCTTCTCCGTCGCGGCCTTCACCGCCGCACTCCCCGCCTCCACGCGACGCATCGCCGTTCTGGATCGCACGAAAGAGCCCGGATCGATCGGTGAGCCCCTGTACCAGGACGTCGTCACCGCCTTGTCTGAAGCGGGCCGGTCCGCGGTCGAGGTCATTGGGGGCCGGTACGGACTGTCATCGAAGGAGTTCACTCCCCCGATGGTCAACGCAGTGTTCGACGCGTTGGCAGCCGACCAGCCTCCCCGCCATTTCACCGTCGGGATCACCGACGACGTATCCCATCTCAGCCTGCCGTACGACGACGAATCGTGGAGTGAGCCCGAACACGTGACCCGTGCCGTGTTTTACGGCCTGGGAGCCGACGGAACCGTGGGTGCCAACAAGAACTCGGTGAAAATCATCGGAGAGCAAACCCCTCTGTATGCCCAGGGGTATTTCGTGTATGACTCCAAGAAGTCGGGCTCGCGCACCACTTCCCATCTCCGGTTCGGCCCCGACCCGATCGACTCCACATATCTGATCACAGCGGCCAACTTCGTCGCATGCCACAATTTCGGGTTTCTCGACCGATTCGACATGCTGGGCGTGGCCAACCCGGGCGCCACATTCCTCCTGAACAGCCCGTTCCCGGCCGACGAGACCTGGCACCGCATTCCCACCGGCGTGCAGCGCCAGATCATCGACAAGCATCTCGACGTCTGGGTGGTGGACGCCAACCGGGTCGCACGCGAGGCCGGGCTGGGCGGACGCATCAACACGGTCCTGCAAACCTGCTTCTTTGGTCTGGCCGACGTGATCGAACGGGATGCGGCGATCGCCGCGATCAAGGACACGATCGCCAAGACCTATGGCAAACGTGGCCCGGCGGTGGTCGAACGCAACAGCGCCGCGGTCGATGCCGCGCTGGCCGGACTCGAGCAACTGGCGGTGCCCGATGAACCGACGGCCGGCCCGCCCATGCGGCCGAATGTGCCGGCCGATTCCCTCGTGTCGCGCGTAACGAGTCAGATTCTGGCGGGCAACGGTGACCTGCTACCGGTGAGCGCCCTACCGGTTGACGGGACCTTCGCCACCGGCACCGCCAAGTGGGAGAAACGCACCATTGCCACCGAGATCCCGATCTGGGATCCGGCGATCTGTATCGACTGTGCCAGGTGCGCCCTGGTCTGTCCCCACGCCGCCATACGGCTGAAGGTCGTTGATGCCGGTGATGTGGTGGGGGCGCCGGCCGGCTTCAAGACGAAGGACTGGGAAAAGACGAGCGAGGAGCAGCTCATCGTTCAGGTGGCACCGGATGATTGCACCGGCTGTGGTGTCTGCGTCAGCATCTGCCCCGCCAAGAGCAAAGAGGTGGTCAAGCACCGGGCGATCAACATGGAACCAATCCTCGACCACCTCGCGACCGAGCGGGAGAACTTCGATTTCTTCCTGTCGTTGCCAGAATATGACCGCAGTGAACTGCGGCTCGAGTCGGTGAAGGGCTCGCAGCTGGCAGAACCCCTCTTCGAGTTCTCCGGGGCCTGCGCCGGGTGCGGTGAGACCCCCTATCTGAAGTTGATGAGCCAGATGTTCGGAGACCGGATCCTCGTGGCCAATGCCACCGGCTGCTCCTCGATCTATGGGGGCAACCTGCCCACCACGCCATGGGCCCAGAACGGCGACGGTCGCGGACCGGCGTGGTCGAACTCGTTGTTCGAGGACAACGCCGAATTCGGGCTGGGGATGCGCCTGGCACTGGATCACCACGCAGCGGCTGCCCGGCGGCTGCTCGAACATCTGGCGGCGGACGTCGGCGAATTGGCTCGCGACATTCTCGATGCCGACCAGAGCAGCGAGAGCGGCATCGACCAGCAACGCCGGAGGGTCGAAGAACTCGACGCCATCCTGACGAGGCTGGACCGCCCTGAGGCCGGCCGGCTGTCTGAGCTGTCCGAGTACCTCGTGAAGATGGATGTGTGGATCGTAGGGGGTGACGGATGGGCCTACGACATCGGGTTCGGCGGGCTCGATCACGTCCTCGCGTCGGGACGGGATGTCAACATCCTCGTGCTCGACACCGAGGTCTATTCCAATACGGGCGGACAAACCTCCAAGGCCACCCCTCGGGCCGCTACCGCCAAGTTCTCTTCAGGTGGCAAGACCACGCCGAAGAAGGACCTGGGGATGATCGCCATGGCCTACGGAGACGTCTACGTGGCCCAGATCGCCATGGGCGCCAACATGACCCAGACAGTCAAGGCGTTCGCCGAGGCCGAAGCCCATCCGGGGCCGTCGCTCATCATCGCTTACAGCCCCTGCATCGCCCACGGCTACGACTTGACCGACATGGCCTCCCATCAGAAAATGGCCGCCGACAGTGGATACTGGCCCCTGTATCGGTTCGACCCGGGCCGGGAAGCGCACGGAGATCACGCCCTGCACCTCGACAGCCGCAAACCCAAGGTACCGTTCAAGGACTTCGCCGCCACCGAAGGGCGGTTTGCGATGCTGGCCCGAGCGAAGCCCGACGTCGCCGCCAAACTGTTCGACGCCGCACAGCGAGACATCGACGACCGCTGGCACCTCTACGAACAGATGGTCGAGGTCGAGCGAACCGCCCGGTTCGGAGATCTGGAGGAACACGAATGAAGACCGACCTATCCACCACCTACCTAGGGCTCGAGTTGGCCAATCCCCTGGTGGCGTCCGCCGGACCGCTCACCGGAAAGACCGATTCCTTGCGCGAGTTGGAAGCGGCCGGGGTGGCGGCAGTCGTGCTCCCCTCCCTCTTCGAGGAACAAATCGAAGCCGAGTCGATGATGGTCCACCTGGGGATGGAGCACGGTGCCGAGCACCACCCCGAAGCCACCACCGGCTACTTCCCCGAGCCCGACACCTACAACACAGGCCCGGATCAATACCTGGACCTGGTCCGCCAGGCCTCCGGGGAGCTCTCGATCCCCGTGATCGGCAGTTTGAACGGCGTGAGCGTCGGTGGATGGACTTCCTATGCCCGCCAGATCGAGGAGGCCGGTGCCGCCGCGCTCGAGCTCAACATCTATCTCGTCGCCGCTGAGGTCTCGGTGTCCGGAGCCGAGATCGAAGACCGGTATGTGCAGCTCGTCGAAGAAGTCAAGGCGTCGGTGTCCATTCCGCTGGCGGTCAAGATCGGTCCCTACTTCAGCTCCCCCGGGCACATGGCGCACCGCCTGATATCGGCGGGGGCCGATGGGCTCGTTCTTTTCAACCGCTTCTACCAGCCGGATATCGACCTCGATGACCTCAGCGTGGCCCCCAACCTGCAACTGAGTACGTCGATCGAGTCACGGCTGCCCCTGCGTTGGATTGGCATCCTTCGACCGACGACGACAGCCTCCCTGGCCGCCACGTCGGGCGTCCACACCGGAGAGGACGCTGTCAAGCTGATATTGGCCGGCGCCGACGTGGCGATGATGACCTCGGCGCTGCTGGAGAACGGGCCGTATCACGTCTCCGAGGTGCTGGCGACATTGACCGAATGGTTCACCGACCACGACTACGAATCGATCGCCCAGGCCCGCGGAAGCGTCAGCCACGCTGCGGTGGCCGACCCGGCCGGATACGAGCGTGCCAACTACATGAAGACCCTGCGGTCGTACGCCCCCAACGCCATCAGCCGGTTCTATTTAACCGCGCCCGCAGATGGATCTGATGAGGCTGGCCCACCGCCCCCATGAGCAGCCGGTAGGTCATCACGTCCCCCTCGACGTTGATCCACCTCTCGACCGTCGAGACCTCTTTTGCAGTAGGGGTGGTGAGGACAACGCTCGACCGCAGACTGAGTTCGCCTCGGTCGATCGCCCCCTCGTGGATCTCGAGAATGCCGCTGGGCTGGACGATCACCAGCTCCATCGACCCGGGGGTAGTGGGTCGAAAATACCCGCTCTCGGCATGCAGCGGTTCATTCGAACCGGCCCGCTTGGTCTTCTGACGGTATGCGATGAACGGCTTTCCCACGTGGGTGAATTCGGCCGTCTCCTGATAGGCGAAATCTTCGATCGTCGGGTACTCCCCCACTCCCGACCCCACCCAGGTCCCGAGGAGGAACCCGAGGTCCGTCAGCTCGGGGTGCAAGGGCGGGACGGTCATGCGTCTGCTGCGATCCCGCGTTCGACGGCGGCGATCAGCTCCTTGCGCAGATCGGCGGCAGGAACGATTCGATCTACCGAGCCGACCTCCTGGGCCCGTTCGATGCTGTGTATTGCGTCGAACTCGGCCGCCACCTCCCCCATTTTTTCCGAGCGCACCGTTTTGCGCACATCGCGCAACTCTGCCCGCAGGGCGGTCACATCATTGCCACTCAGCTCGGCGATGCGGGACTCGAGACGCTGGACGAGCGGGTCGCTGTTGACCCGGGTCTCCACCTCGCGGGCGAACACCACCGCCGCGGCAGGAGCACCTCCCAGTACCGAGGCGAACGAACCCTCCACTGCCAACACCTGCATGTTGTCGTGCAGGGCGCCGGAGAAGACCACGAACGCGCCCCCGTGATAGCGGGACACAACACAGAACACCACCGGGCCGTCGAAGTTCACGACGGCCCGTCCGATCTCGGCTCCGTATTCGAGCTGCAACCGGTAGAGCGACTCCGGCGACCCATCGAACCCCGACAGGTTGGCCAACACCACCAGCGGGCGGCTGCCGCTGGCGGCGTTGATGCCGCGGGCGACCTTTTTCGAGGAGAGAGGAAACAGCGTCCCGGCGGTCCAGTGGTCGGGCCCGTCTGCCGGGAGGATGCCGTGCCGGGGAAGCGGACGCGACTCGACTCCGATCATGCAAACCGGGCGGCCCCCGAGGAACGCGTCCCACACGACCCCGGTCTCGGCATCCCGCATCGACTCCCATCGCTCGATCGGGTCCCGGTCCTGGTCGGCCACGGCCCGCATGAGGGCGCGGATGTCGAACGGCTTCTTGCGATCCGGGTTCTTGTGTTTTGAGAAGATGTCGCCGATCGTCTCGAAATCGATACCGGGGACCCGGTGGGGAGAGAGGCGCACATCGCGGTCCGGTGGGTCGATGGATTCAGCGAGACGGGGAAACCGCTCGCCAGGGGCGGTGTAGCTGTGCTCGTAGTAGCGGAACAGCACCCAGCAGGCCTCGGCGATGTCGGACGCCCAATACTGAGCCTGGCCGTTGGGCCCCATGATGCGGTCGTAGCCGCCGATGCCGAAATTGTCCTCGGCCGACACGCCCCCGGACACGTCGAGTGCCTGTTTTCCCGTCAGGACCATGGCGCTGTCAGGGGTCATGATCAGGATGCCTTTGGTGTGGTCGAGCATCGTCGCCTCGGCGTTCCAGTACGGCTGGGCGCCAACGTTGATCCCGGCCACGACAACGTGGATTTCCCCCCCAGATTGGGTGAATTCGATGATCCGCCGCAGCACCCGGGCAATCCAGTCCATGTTCTCCGTGCCGCTGTCCATGGAGATCCGGGCCCCGGAAGAAACCGCGAACCACTCCACCGGCACCCCCTCGGCCTCGGCGAGGTCCAGGGCGCCCATGATCATGCGGCACTCGCCTTCGGCCAGGGAGCCGAGTGAGCGGGTGGGATCGCCCAGGATGGCAACGCGGTTCATGCCTTCGGGGTAGCGACGGGTCGGGGTCGAGATGAGACCGGCCACGATGCCAAACCGGTTCCCGCCCCGGTCCCGTTGGACCTGTACAAACGCTCCGTCATCGTCCAGGTCGAATTCGGCGAATGTCCCCTGCCCGCCGGTGAGCATCGGGATGATCTCGTAGGGATAGATCGCACCCCGCCGTCGCGACGCCAGCACCCGCTGCGTGTAGGGGTCGACCGGCTCGATCGGCTCGGTAGAGGGCTCCCCGAGATCCAGGGTCAATCCCACGCCCGGTTTGACAGACAAGCGCAGTTCGAGTTCCTGCGGCTCGCCGCCGTCGGGATCGGCGATCTTGAAATCGACCACCACTTGATCGAGACCGATGCCGTCGGTCATGGGGGCCAGCCGCCGGGCCACGCCTCCCATGTCATCGAACGGTATGTCGGCCACCGGCGAGACATGCAGAAGAACCCGGTTGAGCTCGAGGCGCCGGTCTTGTGGCCGCAACGCCTGGGCCCGCCGGATCCCTTCCAGACACGCCGCCAGGACTCGCTCGAGTTCAGGGAGACCCACTACCCGACCATCGGAGTCTGTGACCGGCGTGATGTCGCGCACCTCGGCCGCGGCAATCAGCCGTTCGTCCCGGGCGTTGTCTCGCGCCGCGCAGTAGAAGAGATACGTGTCGTCGGCGGAAGGCAACCGCTGGAGGTCGAACTTCTCGAGGCGACGGAGCTGCAGCCGGCGGGCAATCATCGGCTGCAACCCACGGAAGACCTCTTCCTCGAAAAACCCATCTCGCCCGTTGCGAATGGTGAAATTGTCCACCGTGCCCTCCGGATCGCAGGTCGTCACCGCAACCCGGCGGGTGTGGTCGGGGAAATCGGCATGCAGCACCAACCGCAGCAGGTCGTCGGCCATCTGGTCCGGATCTGCGATCCGTTCGTCAAGGCGCAAGTAGACGTCGCACAGCGTCGGCCGATCCTGTCGGCTGGTCACCAATTCGGCCAGGACCTGGAGGGCGGTGGCCGCCGCGGCGCTGTCGGTTCTCATTGCCAGCACCCGGCGCCGCTGGTCGGACCGTACATAGTCTGCGATTGCAATCGGGAAGCCGCCGGCCATGGCCAGCTCAACGTCATTCAGGTCCCGATTCTTGTAATAACGGCGGGTGAGGACCTCCAACAGCGGATCGGGGCCATTGGGCGGCTCGTCCGCCAGCAGCTCGGCCAGCGGACGGGGGCAGGCCACCAACTCGGCAATCCGGGAGCCGTACTCGTCATCCTCCGGATCGGCCCGGGCTTCCTCCAGCACGACCCGCATCCGCTCGATGACGAGCTCGGAGGCCTGGCGAATGGCCGGTTCATCGAACGTCCGAAACCGAAGACTGCGAGCCAGATCTCCGACGATCGGGTAGCGAATCTGGGTTGCCGCCACCAGATCCTCCAACGTCTGGCGAAGCCGTTCTCGCGTCTCCTCGTCGACCCGTTCCACTTCGACCGACTCCCGGCCGAGGATGCCCAGGATCAGTGTGAGGATGTCCGATGCCCGCTGTTGAGCGCGAAAAATGCCGAAGACCGATCGTTCCAGGTTGGCGTCTTGTTCGAGATCGTGTTTGCCAAAATGTGCCAGTGCCCGCCCCAGCTTCGTGCGGAACGAGTCGGGCAGCCCTTCTGCGTCGACGTCGAGCGACCGCAGGTAGCGATGGAAGTACTCTTGCTCGGAATGGGCTACGGCTTCCTCGGAGGCGGTCGAAGCCCGATTGCGCGCCAGCGCCATCACATCGGTGAACCCCCGCAGCACCGCCAACTCGGCGGACAGGAGGCGTTCGCGGTCGATGTCGGGACGATCCCGCAGGCGCTTGTATTCATCCGTCCATCCGGCGATTCTCTCAGGCGCCACGTCGAAGCCGAGGGCGGCCCAGCGGAGACGATTGAGCAGCTCCAGCGCTCGATCGACGGGAGCGGCCGCAACGGCGTGTTCGGCGATCAGATCCTCGAACGTGATCCGGGGGATCGTCGAAACGTCGGCGCTCGCCTCAGACACCTGCTCCAGCCGCACGAGGGGTGCCCCGGCATCCACCTGCATGTTCGGATCGACCAGCACCTCCTTCACCTGGCCGCCGAACGGGGCATTCAACGTCGTTTCCATCTTCATGGATTCGAGCACGAGCAGGACGTCCCCTTTGCCGACTTTGCTCCCCTCGCGTGCTGTCACCGACACCACCAGGGAGGGAGCCGGGGCCCGTACCACGCCCCCTTCGTCGCGGGATATCCGGTGGGCCACCCCCTCGACCTCGACCAGGTGATCAACCCCGTGAATCACCGACCGCGTGGCGAAGATCCGCCCATTGATGGACAGCCGCGACTCCACCCGACCGACCCGCTCGACCTCGACCTCGACAGCATGTCCGTCGAGCGCCACCTCGAAGCGGGACGGGCTGAGGCGGAACACCGAGACCTCGTAGCCCTCGCCGCGGTAGTCGCACTCGATCGACTTGCCGACCGATGGGTCGGCCGCTGGTCTCCCCCGGTCGGCCGAGGCGAGGAAGGCCGCTCGCTCGGCGGCGACCTCGGCCTCCCAGGCGTCGATCATGGCGATGATGAGAGCCACGTCGGCGTAGTCGAGTCGGATGTGTTCCCCTGCGGCGGTGAGTCGATCCACCCACCCGGTGTCCAGTTGTCCGGCCACCAACTCAGGCCGCGCGACGAGATCGAGCAGGAACGGCTTGTTCGTGGTGCCACCCTCGATCACCACCGTCGTCTGCGACAGCGCTCGTTCCAGCCGCAGCCGGGCCTCGCTCCGGTCCCGTCCCCACGCAATGATCTTGGCGATCATTGCGTCGTACTGGGATGGGATCTCATCCCCTTCGGCCACGCCGGTATCAACCCGGACCCCCGGGCCGGCCGGAAACTCGAGGACATTGATCTTGCCGGGGGCCGGGGCAAACCCGTTCTCGGGGTCTTCGGCGTTGAGTCGGGCCTCGATGGCGTGTCCGAACTCGGCCGGCGGCGCTCCCTCGAGCCGCGCACCGGCGGCCAGCTCCAACTGCAGTTTCACCAGGTCCAGGCCGGTGGTCAGCTCCGTCACCGGGTGCTCCACCTGTAGCCGCGTGTTCACTTCCAGGAACGCAAACGACTCCGTTTGGGGCTGATAGAGAAACTCCACCGTGCCGAGGTTGCGGTATCCGGCGGCCTGGGCCAACGCCACCGCCGACTCACGCAACTGTCGGGATTGTTCCCCGGTCAAGGCGGTCGAGGCCGACTCCTCGATGATTTTCTGGTTGCGCCGTTGGGCACTGCAGTCCCGTACCCCGAGCGCCCAGCAATTGCCATGATGATCGGCTGCGATCTGGACCTCCACATGGCGGGCGTCGGTGACCACCCGTTCCATGAACACCGTTGGGTCGCCGAAGCTGGAAGCCGCCTCGCTGCTGGCCCGTTCGAACGCCGCCGCGACCGCCGACTGGTCGGCTACACGCCGAATCCCGCGCCCACCACCTCCGGCCGACGCCTTGATCATGAGCGGGTAGCCAATCTGCTCAGCGTGGGCGAGCGCATCCTGGACGTCTTTGACCGGTCCGCCGCTCCAGGGAGACACCGGCACGCCCACGCTCTCGGCCAGGGATTTGGCACCGATCTTGTCTCCCAGACGCCGCATGACATCGCCGGGAGGCCCGATGAAGGTGATGCCGAGCCGGTCGCACAGATCCACGAATTCGGGGTGTTCGGCGACAAAGCCCCAGCCAACCCAGGCGGCATCGGCTCTGGCCTCGGCCAACCCATGCTCGAGTGCGTCATAGTCGAGATAGGGGTTGATTCCCCTGGTCGACCGGATGGTCACCGCCTCGTGAGCCTCTCGGACGAACATGGCTCGCCGTTCGGCGTCGGTGTGTAGCGCAATCGATCGCAGATTGTTGGAGGCCTGCCGCGATATCTCGTCGACGGCGTGGATGAGGCGCATCGCCGCCTCGCCTCGGTTGATGATCGCTACCCGGTGGAACGCTCGTCCTTCCATGGCGTCACCAGGCAGAAGCGTATCGACCACTCATCACCCGAAAGACGTTAACCGGGTCAGCCAAAACTACCAGTGGTGTCCTGGCCCATTCCCTGCCATTGGTCGAAACCGAGCCACCCACCATTCCAGTAAAACCGGATATCGCCCTGGTAGGTGTTGCCCCGATACGAGATGTCGCCCACATTGGAGTTCCCGTCGGTCAAGCCGACCGTGACGGGTCCCCCGTTGATCGACCGCACGACGTTGTTCTCGATCACGATCCCGCTGGAAGGCTCCCGCTCGTGCGAGCAGCAGTTGCGCACCACGATGCCGGCCGCAGTGTCGACTTCCACCTCGTTGCCGGAGATGTACCCGTTGTGCGATTCGCCGATGGTGATCCCGCCGAAGAAGTAGATCGTGTACGGATAGGTGAGGTGACCCCCGGGACCGAAATAGTTGTTGGTCACCTCGAGCCCGTCCGAGATCTCGAGGAAGACGCCGCCGCCGTTGGCCCGGCCCCAGTTGTCGTACATCCGGTTGCCGGTGACCACCACCGAGTTACAGAGGATGTCGCAGTACATGGCGACCCCGCCGTTGTCGTAGATCTCGTTGTCCTCCACGACGAGGCTGCTGGTGAACGTGGTCTTGATCCCGCCTTCGTGGTGCTCGAACACGAAATCGGGGTTCGTCGAGTTCCGGAAGATGGTGTTTCCGGTGATCGTGACGTCCGTGATCGGGTGTTCTTCGCTCCCCAGGCCGCTGATTCCGATCTGCTGGTTGTCGTGAATCGAGTTGTTGACGACCGTCATTCCGGTGCCGAGGTTGATGCCGGCGCCCCCGTTGGAATGGATGTTGTTGTCGGCAACGATCCAGCCGACTCCCTCGGCTGACAGATCTCCGATCTGGCGGGCGCTGATGGCGCCGTCGAAGACACCCACCCGGTAGTTTCTGATCTCGAGGCCCCGGATCTCGACCCGGTCCCTCCCGGTATCCCCGGCGAAGGCATTCAGCTGCACGCCATTCCCGTCGAGGACCGCTCCCGGCTCGCCCAGGAACTTCATGTCCGCCGCCGGATACATCACATGGCCGACGTGAACACCCGCCTTGATGATGAACTCGGTACCGGGCGGGCTGGCGCCGACGAGGTCCGCCAGGGGGTCACCAGGGAAGATCTCGATCGGGCCGGTGGGAATCGGTGGGGGCGGAGGCGGCGGGGCCGGCGGCGGAGTCGGCGATGGGGGCGATGGGGACGGGGATCCGATCGACCCGCCGACACCCGCTCCGGACAGAGCCACCCACAACCCATCCCCCGGGACCGACACGACCACGTCGGCGGGCCCCTGCGAATTCGTGTTGCGTGCATAGAAACGCCCGTCGCCCCGGCGGAGGATCGCCACGGTGTCCGTCCCGTCGCCGCTCCAATCGCCGGCCGTGATGAGGTCGCCCGGATCCCCGTAGAAAAAGCTATCGGAGGTCTCAGCGAAACCGGCGGGAGCGTGTTCGTCGGTGAAATAGACGAACCCGGTCGAGGCGCGGTGCAGTCCCACGGTATCGATGCCGTCGCCGTCGAAATCACCCACGAAAGCTCTATCCCCCGGCACACCGAAGAAGTAGTCGGCCTCGGCAGTGAAGTATCCCTCCTCGGACCCGAGTGAGTTGGAGACGTACACCCGTCCTTCCGACGGTCGATAGATCGAGACGCTATCGCAGCCATCGCCATTGAAGTCCCCTGCCAGAGCGACGTCTCCGGCCATGCCGAGGAAGAACCGGATCGTCCCTGGACCGGTGTCGAGTGTATTTCTCAGGTACACGAAGCCGTCGCTCGCCCGGTAGGCCCCGGGCGTGGCGGTTCCGTCGCAATCCCAGTCACCCATCAGGGGCTGATCGCCGGGCGCTCCGTAGTACAAAGCGACCTCGGTTCCGTCTGAATGCTGTAAGAACCACTGGCCGGTGCGCAGGTCGACGAAGGTCACCGGGGTTGCTTCCGACGCTGCTGCGTCGCCGGACCCCAGAACCATGAGAATCAACGCAGCGCACGCCAGGGCTGCCGCCGTTGCCAGCGCCCTCGCCACCGGCCCCGTTGCCACCAGCGTCCCCGCCACCGAGCCGGGTAGACCATCCCGAGCCACCAATGCCCGCCTCCTTTTGCCGATGATCTTCCCCTTTCGAGACCCTCGTCCAGCGGGCGGGATGGTACCCCTGAACGCGTTTGGTTGCTCGGGAAGAAATCGCGCTCTGGAGCTAGTGTCGGCATACGACCCGATGACGTCACGTCAAGAGACTGAGAGGAGCAACATGGACCACAAGCCCGCGGGACAGATCGAGTGGGAGCCCGCTCCGGCTGAGCATTTCACCGGCGAGGTCTGGTTCGGAGCCCTCTCCCGGGTCCCCGACCCCGGCCTCAATGCGCTCGGAGTGCACTTTGCTCCCGGTGCTCGCACCGACTGGCACACCCACCCTGATGGACAGGTCCTCTACATCACTTCTGGCGCCGGCAAGGTCCAGACCCAAGACGGTCACACGGTGCGCGTGTCGGCCGGCGACGTCGTGTATTCGCCCGCAGGTGAAGTGCACTGGCACGGCTCGACGGCCCACACGCACATGATGCACCTGTCGCTCACGACCGGTGGGCCGACCGAATGGCTCGACGAGAAGGTTTCCGACACCGATTACGACGCCTGAGCACAGCCCCGCACCAGGTGGTATCCCGGCGTATCCTGACTGACCTTCCATAGGAGAGGACGATGGACGACCGGTTCCATTCCATGACGCGTTGGCTGGTGCCGGCAATCCTGCTGCTGGCAGCGCTGGCCATGGCGGCTTGCGGAGGAGGATCGACCTCGCCGGACGACGGAGAGCCGGAGGCGGACGTCACAGCCGCTTCGACCGCGCCGGAGAACGGCGAAGATCCCGGGAGCCCGGCTGCCACGCTCGAGGAGTTCTTCGGGTGGGGAGACGGATACGATCCCGCAGCCGAGCGGGACCGGCAGCGCCAGGTCGAAGAGGTCGTTGCGGGTTGCATGGCCGAATTCGGTTGGGAATACCGGCCGGTCGACTACGGCGAGGCCGAGTTCTTCGATCCCTTCGGAGACCTGACGGAACAGGAACGGGCTGCTCGTTTCGGCTACGGGGCCACCACATTCATCCTCGATGATCCGTGGTCTGACGTCGAACAGCCGGCGCAAGAGTTCGTGGATCCCAATCAGGAGTACGTCGACTCTCTCACCGAGATCGAGCGTGAGCAGTACTACGAAGACCTCTATGGAGTCTGGGAGGAGCCGGCGCTCGACCCGGAGACGGGTGAGTACGTGGACGAACAGGTCAACGAGTTCGATCCCGATAACGGTTGTTACAACCGAGCTCACACCGAGATCTATGGGAACTTCGAAGAGAACGACGAGTTCGACTACGAGGAGATTTTCGAGGCTTTCGACCGTCTGGAGCAGCAGATCAGCGCCGATCCCCGCATGGTCGAGGCCGAGAACGCCTGGTCATCGTGCATGGCGGACAAGGGGTTCTCCTACGACAGCCCCCGGGAGCCGCCGGAGTATTTCTATCAAGCGGCCGAAGTCTTCTGGAGGAAGATGGAGGAGGCCTACGTCGACCCGTTTGCGGGCTGGTCGGAAGAAGAGATCCAGGAGTTCTTCGAAACCACCACCCCTGAGGAGCAGGAGGACTTCTTCAATCAGTTCAATCAGGGCCCCCAGTTCGACGAGGCCACCACTGCCGAGATCCGGGCGTTGAGCGAAGAAGAGATCCGCACGGCCGTGGCCGACCACGAGTGCCAGGCGCCGCTCAAGGAGATCCAGGACGAGGTGCGGACCGAATTCGAGAGCCGCTTCATCCAGGAAAACCTCGAACAGCTCACCGAATACAAAAACTCTTCGTTCTTCTGAGCCGCGCTCCCCGACCGCTTTGGCGTAGGGCTCAGCTGAGTTTGCGACGTATGGCTTCGAGTGCATTGCCGGCATCAGAGCCCGATCCGAGGTACCTCCATGTGAAGCGCGTGAAGCCAACCGGCCCCCGGCGGCGTTCCCCGGCGGCTTGCACGGCGGCATACGTGGCCCATGACCGCAGCAAGGCCGCTGTCGTAGAACCCGGATCGAGCCTGCTGAGCGCCCGGCGTTGAATCCTCTCTGATCGAGACGGGCGGTTGCGTTCTAGGACTTCGAAGGCCTCACGCTGAACATCGATGCCGACATGGTCACGCAGGTACGTCAGGATTCCCGACATGGGAAGCGTCATCTGGAACAGAGAAGCCAACTCGCCGAGACGTGACCACTGGTCATCGGTCCAGGACGATCTGAGAAGCAGGGCGATATCGGCCCACCATCGCGTGCCTGGCCACCCGGCGCGGAGTGCATGCCCGATCACCTGGGTGAGCTGCTCGGCCCGGCTCAGCACCTTCATCTCCATCCCCAGCGGCGAGGTGGTGGTGACCCGCCCCTGCCACAGCGCATCGTCGAATGGCTCGGCCACGTATCCGCCGAGGGCGTGCCAATGGAGGTCGATGTCGATCCCGTCCGCATTAACGAACTGAGCACTCGCTCTGGTGGCCAGAAGGGCATCCTCGAGTGGGGTGGCGGGATGGTATCCGGCCCGGCCCAACACCCGGGCAGCCCGTTTCACGTCGAGACTTCGCACCATCACATCGGCATCGAACATCGGACGCGTTCCCAGATCCGGATACACCGTCGTCAACAACGCCAGGCCCTTGAGGGCGACGTGATCGATGCCCTCGCGAAGAAAAGACGCCATCGTCTCCGAGGCCGCCTGAGCAAGCACGCGATTGGTATCGAGTGTCCGGTTGTAGGCGGCGGCCGCCTCGGCCATGTCGTTGATGGGGACCCCCAGATCCTTGAGATTGAAAAACGCCAGGGGAAGCAGGCTCCAGGTTTCGTGACGCGCACCGACCGAGCTCAGGTCCAATTGCCGCCAGGCGTGGATCGCCCGCTGATCTGGGAGGAGGGCAGCCCGCAACAGGCCGAGTTCCGTCTCGTCCGGCCAGAAGGGGGGCACGTGGCGCGGCATTGCGGTCACCATGTCATTGTCGCCCACCGAAACCGTGCGATGGCGGCGGACCCGTGCCGGCCATAGCCGATACGCTTTGGAGCATGCTGCGCTCCGTCTGGGCCAATCGGATTCGAATCCTCGTCAGAGATCTCACCGGCAGAGACCGTCGTCTGTTGTTTCGCGCCTGGTGGCTGCTCCATATAACCCGTATCGGCTTCCGCCTGGCGGGATTTCAGCGAATGCACGATTTGCTGGCCCGGCGACCCGCACCCAGGTCGGCGACAATCGAGGAAGCTCGTCATATCGCATCTCTGGTTTCTCTGGCTGCCAAATACTCGATCGGCCGCCCGAACTGTCTCGCCCGGTCGACAGCGGCACTGGCGCTCCTGCGAAAACATGGTATTCCCGCCGACGTGCGCTTCGGGGTCAAGAAGGAGGAGGGTGCGATCCTTTTTCACGCCTGGGTGGAGGTCGACGGCTCCGTTGTGAATGACGATGACGACGTCGCAACGCTGTACGCTCCCTTTGCCGGTCCGGTAGAAGGCAAACGGTTCGACTGAGAGGTTGCCATGGATGAGACGAGACGGGTTGAGCTGGCACCCGACGCACTGGTCCAGGAGCTGGCCGATGGCGAGGCTGTCATCTTGCATCTCGGAACCGAGGTGTATTACTCGCTCGACCCGGTTGCGCTCGCGATGTGGAAGGCGGTCGGCGGCGCTGATTCCATTGCGGCAGCGCGTGAGCAGCTGGCGGGTCAGTTCGACGTCGATGACGAGACGCTCCGCCAAGACCTGCACGAACTGCTGTCGGATCTTCACCAGAAGGGCCTGATCCGGGTCGTTTGATCAGCGGGGAATGGGCATGGACAGCAGGCTCGACTGCTTGGCCGGCTCGTGTATTGCTCCAGCAGCGTCGACCGTCCGCGCCTGCCAGGTCCAGGCTGGGGAGTCGCCAATTGGGCTCGATTCGATCTCCACCTCCAGTTGTCCACCGGCATCGACGCGGAGGGTCTCGCTAAGAGGAAAGAACGCCATGCGATACGTGGTGGCCTCCCCCAACGGTCCGCTCGAGTATCCGATGCCCGGGATCAGCTCGGTTTCGAACCAGAGGCACAAACCATCCGCTTCGAAAGGATGGTCGGCTTTCCAAACGGCGCGACCGCTGATCCCGGCACTGTCGACCGAGAGATAATCGATGCTCGCCCATTTCCTCGGGCCGGCGGCGAGCATTGACGGATCAACGCGTCTCGCATCCCACGTGTTCAGGGCGTATTTGGCTCCCGGAGTGAGATCGAGCCCGGTTTCCTCGGAGGTCCATATCGAGTAGCCCCGGCTCAGGGCCCCGGAGGTGGGGGCGCAGTAGAGGTCATCTCGCAGCGGGATGAATGTACCGCCCGGCGCCAGGAGTCGATCGCGGGCGTCGGCAATCGTCGTGATGGAGCCGTCGTACAGCGGCAGCGCACCGCGCAAATCGGCCACGATCACATCCGCCTTCTCTGGCAATTCGACTTCGGTCGAGAGCGCGTGGATGAACTCGACCCGCTCGGTGACCCCGGCTGTGTGGGCCAGCTCTCGCCCGAGCGCGATGCTGGGATTGGGCTCGATGGCATAGACCTTCCTGGCGTCCATCAAAGCCGCTTTGATCGCAAAGAAGCCGGGGCCGGCCCCCAGATCCAGCACGACGTCACCCGCCTTGATGGTCTCCTCCATGGCCCGGACGTAGGCAGAGGTTCGAACTCGATCAGCCAACATCTCGCCGTACTGAACGAGGCTATAGCCTGCCACGCACATCCTCCTCGATCATCTCCAACGCCGCTTCGAACCGGTTGGCCGGATACGTCAGGCGACGCACCGGAACCTCTCCCACCAATTGTGCTACGACCGGCAACCTCGTGTGGCTGACCTCGATCCCCCCCAGCACGAGACCGGCGAAGGAGGTGCGCAACAACTCGGACATCGCCTCGGACGAAGTCATCGGTTGAACCGCCGGCGCGTCTGCACGGTCATCGCGGTTCACGACATAGATGCGAGAGAGCTCTGCTGCCTCGCGGCGCATGCGCCCGAATCCTCCCTCCCCGACCGGCACGCGCACTTTGTCGAATTCTGGATGCACCCTGGGCAGCGACCCGGGATCGAGGCCGAATGCCATCGCCATTTCCGGCCACATGCGCATCTGGGGATAGCCGGGGTGGGCCACGAACCGGCCTTCGACTTTCTCGACGGCCAACACGTCATCGGTCATCAGGCCATGACCTCTGTTCATGAGGGACGCCGCCAGCGTGCTCTTGCCCGCCTGGTTGAGCCCGACGAACCCCGCCGCCCTGTCACCGACCGCCACCGCCGCCGAGTGGAGAGCGATGACACCCTGGAGTTCCAGCCAGGCGCTCATGATGATTCCCAGGAAATAGATCTCGGTCAGAAACGAATACTCGGGATGGGTGACCTCGAAGAGGATCTCCTGACTCTTCACATGGAAGCGGCTGGCGCCCGTGAATTCAAAGACGAACTCGTCGTCTCCCTTGAAGAGGTACAACTCGGCCTTCCCGTCGTAGATGGGCGGTTCGGTTTGATAGACCAGTTTGTGGACCGAGGCGTCAAAGGCCGGTCCTGCCACCGCCCCAAAATAGAGCTCGGGCTCGCCGGCAGCCGGGAGCAGCCGGTTTTCGAAACGGAATGAAGACCGGAGATTGCGGCCGTAGATCCGATAATCGTTCATAGCTCCCGCCCAGCAGGTTTCCGAGCGCAACCTAGTCTGAGACCATGCCCGGAATCGGCGGCATCGTGGACCTGAACGGTCGACCCGTTGATCCGGGAACCGTGTCCGCCATGGCTCGGGCGGCGGCCGGTGATCGCGATGGCGATCCGGTCACAGATGGCAACGAATCGGCTCGGGTCTATTCGCTGCCACTCCAGTGGGAGTCTGCTGGCCTTGGCTGGTCGGCAGACGGGCGGCGTCTAGTTGTGGCGGATGCTCGCTTCGACCACGCCGACGAACCCCCTGCTGCGATGATTCTGTCCGGCTATGAGAAGCTGGGAACGTCTGCTGCTTCTGGTTGCCTGGGCGACTACGCCTTCGCGGTCATCGACTTCGATGCCAGGGCAATCCTCCTGGGCCGCGACCCGATGTCGCTGCGTCCGCTGGTCTTCTGGCACTCGGATGGCCTGGTGGCGTTTGCGTCCGAGCCGAGCCATCTCCTGGCATCGGGGCTGGTGGACAAGAGGATCAACGAGCGCGCAGTGGCCGGACATCTGGCGGGCGGCGTTTTCGACCCAACGTGGACGTTCTTCGAAGGGATCGAGCAGGTCCCCCCCGGCCACGTAGTGACGGTCTCGCCCCGGGGGGTGGCGAGCGCCGGGTTCTGGGACCTCGAACCGGGGGCGGTCCCCGACGATGCAACAGCCGAGTTGGCGCACCTCCTCCAGGAGGCTGTGCGAGTACGACTGCCGCCGCGATCGGCGGGCATCATGCTGAGCGGTGGACTCGACAGCGGGTCGCTGGCAGCAGCCGCCGCCCAGGTCCGGAATGACACGTCGGTGCGAGCATTCAGTTTCGCCTTCCCGACCACTCCCACGGTGGACGAGCGCCACCTCAGCGACCCTCTGGCGGCTGCGCTCGAGATCCCCGTCACCGAGATCGACGCCGACTCGTCGCCGCCGCTGGCCGAATTCCCAGCGGGTCCGGATTTGAACGATCCGCTCTATGGCCACTACGAGCCGCTGCTGCACGCGACGGTCGGCCGGGCGGCCGATGGAGGCGTCGAGGCGATGATGTTGGGCAACCGGGGTGATCTGATGACGGGATCCGAGGTCTACGCCTGGTCGGGCATGCTGACCGATCTGGGTATCCGCCGCACATGGTCTGAACTGGCTTCATTCGGTCGTCGCTCGGCCTTGGCGTCGGCCTGGAAGGAGGCAGTACGGCCCCTCCTCGTGGACAAGCTTCCCCAACCCGTCCGGCTGGAACTGGCCAAGCACCGCAAGAGGCCCTGGCAATCATGGGTGAACCCCGACTTCGCAGAGGCGACGAACATGGGCCAGTTCCTCACCAGATTCTCCGCGCCCGCAGACCTGGGAGGCCCTGCGGGTCGACGGCAGCGGACGATTCTGTCGCCATTTCAGATGCGGGTGGCATCCTGGTCCCAACGCATGCATGCGGCCCGGGGCGTACGGATGGTCGACCCGTGGAGCGACCTGCGGATCGCCCGTCTCGTGGTCAGCATCCCCCAGCACCTGGTCCAGACTCCGAGCTGTCCCAAACGCCTGACCCGGCTCGCTCTGCAGACCATGGCCCCTCCGGCGGTGGTGGAACCCCTGGCGAAGGTGATCCCGGTGGCCTTCTTCGACCAGCATCTTCGCCACGATCCCAACCGCAGGCTCGACGATCTGACGACGGACATGTCCTCGGTACGGGCCGGATACGCGCAACCGCAAGGCGTGCGCGAACACGTCGCCGCATTCCGTCAGGGCCGACCCCTCGATAGCAATTTCTGGGCCCTGGTGACGCTCGAGTTGTGGTTGCGCAATCACTGGTAGCGCAAGGGGTTGCAGGTCGCGAAGTTCTCGCTAATCTGAACACTTACAGTGTCGATCCTGACACACAGAGTGCTCTTCAAGGGGTAAGACATGGACAAGAAGCTGGAATACACCAAACCGAAGGTGGAGCGGCTGGGCTCGATTGCCGAGCTCACACAGAACGGGCCAAGTAACCCGGGCTTTGACGCCAACTTCGGCAGCGGTATGGGGCAAGGAATGGGCAACTAGTTTGCCCGGGTGGCCTCAGCCCAAACGCTACACCTCGAACCTCTAGACCTCTCCCCTGCCCTCGCGTTCTTCTCACCGATGAGCGAGAGGATCGGCGCGCCCCCAACAGTGGCTGCGTGTCGTGGAATCCAGTCGAGCCCGCTTCTCCGGCAGATGAACCAGCCGCAGCTCGTGGTGAGGCCCGCCACCGGCCTCGCGGGCATCGCCGGCCGCTTCGACGAAGCCGATCTCCAACGCTTGACAGCCCTGCACTGGATGCTGGCCCACGTGGCGCCTCATACCCGCTATGTGGACTATCCGGGCGTCGAGGCTGCCTGCCGCTCGCTGGCCGGGCGATTGCGTGAGGAGTTGGGGGCTGGGATCACGCACTGGCCGCTGAGTGCCATCCCCCGCGGCGGCTGGTTCGTGCTCGGGGTCATGTCGTACCTGCTCGGGCAAGGGGATCCGGAGCCGGAGGCGGAGGCCCGGCCGCTGGTCGTGTTCGACGACGTCGCCTACTCGGGAGATCAGTTCCGGCGTCATCTGGCGAGGCTCGAGGCGAGTGAAATCGTGTTCGCGCCGCTGTTCTCGACCCCGCAGCTGCGGTCCGCCATTACTGCAGCCGAGCCCAGGGTGGTTTCGGTGGTGAGTGGCGTCGACCTCGTGGATCACGCTCCGGAGCGGCTGGGGGACGACCACGGTGATTGGGAGCAGCGGTGGACCGAGCACGACGACCGCTACTGGGACGGCCAACCGGACCACGTCGTGTTTCCGTGGAACGAGCCAGATATCCGATTCTGGAATCGAGCTCTCGATACGAGCGAGAGCGGATGGCGGTTGGTGCCGCCCGAGCTGTGTCTCAAGAACCAGGCGACCGATACGCCGATCCGCACCATCAGCGAATGGAGCGGCTGGATGCGGCTGGCTCCGTCCACGCTGTACGCCCAGGACGAGGAATCTGTCGTGGTGGCCGACACGGCCGGCGGACAGGTTGTTCGCCTGACAGGAACCTCTGCCTTCATCTGGGACCAGGTGGCGAACGGGCGGGAGCGGTCAGAAACCGTGGCCGCTGTCGTCAGCTCCTACAACATCGACGTCGGTACTGCCGGTTCCGACGTCGATGAGTTGATCGCTCAGCTGATCACCGCCGGGCTGCTGGTCGATCAGTCCGACGATTCGTAGTCGACCCCGCACGCTCACGGGGTCCCGTCAGCGAGGGGATGCATCACCCTCAGGCATCCTCGGCCGCTTCGAGCTCTAACGCCACCGAGTTCATGCAGTACCGCAGTCCGGTCGGAGCCGGGCCGTCCTCGAAGACGTGTCCGAGGTGACCGTCGCAGGTGGCGCAGACGACCTCGGTCCGCACCATGAAGTGGGACCGGTCTTCTTTCAGCGCCACCGCGTCGTCGGAGATCGGCTCCCAGAAGCTGGGCCAACCGCTCCCCGACTCGAACTTGGTATCCGAGACGAAGAGCTCCGACCCGCACCCAGCGCACTTGTAGACACCCGGAGCCTTCTCGTCCCAGTAGATCCCCGTGAACGGGGGTTCGGTCGCAGCGTTGCGGAGTACCTCGAACTGCTGGGGTGTGAGGCGCTCGCGCCATTCGGTTTCGGTCAAGCTCTCCATCGCACGGTCTCCTTCATGTGGCAAGCACTTTCTTAACGGCGGCCGGCAACAAACTGTTCCTGACCGGTGGCTATTCTGCCCGCATGCCCAGCTTCGACATCGTGAGTGAGATCGATCTGCAGGAGGTCCGCAACGCCGTCGACCAGGCCAATCGGGAAGTCGTCAACCGCTACGACTTCAAGAACACCGGCACGAGCCTTTCGCTGGGCGACGACACCATCACCGTGGGGTCTTCGACCGAAGACCGGGTCAGGGCAGCGATCGACGTCCTCCAGAGCAAGCTCATCAAGCGCGGGGTGTCCCTCAAGGCCCTCAGCGGTGGCGACCCGACCGAAATCGGCGGGGGCCGGTCGCAGGCCGTGTTTCGATTGAATTCAGGCATCGAGCAAGAACACGCCAAGGCGATCTCCAAGCACGTCCGTGATCTGAAGCTGAAAGTGCAGGTACAGATCCAGGGCGACCAGCTGCGGGTGACGGGCAAGAAGCGCGATGACCTCCAGACCGCCATTGCCGCCGTCAAAGAAATGGACGTGCCGCTCCCGCTTCAGTACACGAATTTCCGCGACTAGCCGGCTAGCTCGCCTGCGAGAACCTCGAAGGATCGGCCGCCGATCCGATCGACGGCGGCGCTTCCCGCATCCTGGGTTTGACAGCGTAGACCCAGCCGAACATCGCAAATGCCACACCCAAGGCGGTCTCGCCGATCTCGTCGAGGGATCCCACGTGCTCGGCGACCAAGCGCGGCACCAGCATGAAACCGATGGCCATGGCGACCCAGGGCAGAGCCGACACCGGAAAGATCGGGATCGCCAGCCGCCGATATGCGGCTCGCAACGGTGACAGGTACCGATTCGTCAGGGGTAACAACACGCAGAAGGCGGCGACGAACAGCACCGCCAGTGCCCGGATGTTGCCGTGGATACCCTCAATGTTGTGGATCGTCGTCTCGTCCTGCACGTTGATCTCGGCCATGCCGGCGGGCGTCGACCAGCCGAATATCCGCTGCCCCCAGCTGATCTCCTCGCCTGCCACGAATAGCGAGGCGGCAGCCAGGATCAAGAGCCACACCACGCCTGCGCTGCGGCGGCGGACCGCCACCAGGAAGGCCACCGTCGCCACTCCATAGAGGAGCGCCGTCAGATTCTCCAGGGGACCGTCCTCGATCGCCAACGATTCGAGGCTCTCGCGAGCCAGGAAGAACAGCAGGACCATGGCGATCGTGGAAACACCCACCACCCAGCTCTGGAAGATGCCGCTGAAGGCGCCTGCGGGAACGTCGCTCGGCCCTGCATCATTCAGCCCTGCATCATCACGATGGGTGGGGGTGGGGGTGGGCGATGGCGCGCTCGCTGGCGCCCGGGTGCCCCGCCCAATCTTGACCCGCCTGGTTTTTCCCCGCATGGCTGCGCAGCCTCTCAACGCGTAACCGTTTCTCCCGTTTCTTGCCCGGCTCTGTTGCCCTCGCTGCATCAGCCTTCTGCCGCGGCATCGGAATGGCGCCGGCATTCGGGTTATGCGAGACCACCACGCAGCGCGCGCCGTGGTCACGCAGGAATCACTCTACCCGATCCGATATCTGATTCTCGTCTTGTGCATGTGTTTCAAGGAATTCGTAGATCTCGACCATGTCGACACCGGCGAAGACACCAGGAACCGGTGCTCCAGGATGAGAGCGTCCGATCACGGACGGCCACACGTGCCCCGCCCAGCGCTCCGCCAGGCCCGGCGAAGGCGTCCGGCAGCACGGCCCGTCCGGGCACCCGCTGGCCGTATGGCGCTCGGTTTCCCTTCCGCGGAAGAACCGAACATGCTCGAAGTCGGTGCCGACCGTGACCGCATGCAACGGCTCACTGTCGACGATGATGTGCGACGCGCACCAGTAGGTGCCGTTGGTGGTGTCGGTGTACTGGTAGTGAAGCGAGTATTTGTCGGGTGACTTGAAGACAGCTCGCGTTCCCCACTCCTTGCACAGCCGCTGGCCCTCGACGCTGCCATCGGCCGCCCGGGGCAGCGGTACGCCGTTGTTCTCATAGACCTGCCAGATGATCCCGGCCTCGTCGCTCCGCACGAGGTGAACCGGGATATCGAGGTGGCGGGTGGCGAGGTTGGTGAATCGGTGGGCCGCCATCTGATACGACACGTAAAAGACCTCTTTCAGATCGCCCACCGACAGGTTCCGATCCTCTTGCTCGGCCCGCAGAAACGCCACGGCGGCCTCTTCCGGCGCCAGCACCGCTCCGGCGAAGTAGTTGGCCTCGATACGCTGACGAAGAAACGTTTCGAGGTCTTCGGGGTCGACGTGCTCCAGCGCGAAATGGGCGAGGGTCTGCAGCAGGACAGACCGGGCGTCACGGGTCCGAAGAGCGTCCCGTTGGGGAAGGTAGATGGTTCGGTTGGCGAGATCGGCGACCGAGCGCGTCGTCCGCGGAAGGTCGGACACCCGGGCAATCGAGAAGCCGAACGCATCGAGGATCTCCAACAGCTGCGCTTGCGCCACCGGCCCGGTTCCCTGGTAAGAGGACTTGGCCAGCGTGGCGCTGGCAACGTCCTCGATCTCGCCGACGTAGTTGTCGCGGCGCGCCATCTCGGAACGAAGCTGGGTCGTCGCCACCCGCATCGCGTCCGGGGCGAGCTCGCGTGACGAAACCATCCCCCGAAACAGCTCCACCAGATGGTGGAGGGCGAGGTCGGGCATCCTGGCCGTGGGCTTGAGGTGTGGCAAGCCGAGCTCGGCATACAACGGATGGCGTTGGGCCGTCTCCAGCTCGAGCTCGAGGCGGTCGCGTTCGGTGGGCGCGGTCTCCTCCAGCAGCGCTTGTGAGCTGATCCCCAGCGCATTTGCCAGGTCCTGAACTACGCCCAGCTTCGGCTCCCGCTTGCCGGTCTCGATGTTGGACAGGTACGGTGCGGGCCTGCCGACCAGCGCCCCCAATTCCTCGAGGGTGAGTCCCGCTTCCTTCCGGAAGTGGCGAACTCTTCGGCCAAATGTCCCGGTGTTCATGTGTCGGTGTTCATGTGTCGGTGTTCATGTGTCCGTGTTCATGTGTCCGTGTTCATGTGTCCGTGTTCATGTGTCCGTGTTCACGTGTGCTGTGTCTCCTATCCGGGTCCGATGGTTCGGGTGGCTGCCACCCGAACCCCGTGATCTCATGTCCGGGATCGGTCGTCTTTTGCTTTCGATCGGCTTCTTCCGGTGGTTTCTGACCTGCCTCGTCACGGTCGGGCCCGCCATTGGCGAGTCGCGCCCGATGCTCGTTTGCTCGCCCGCTCGCGACTGTGCAGATCTTGCCCTATTGATAATATCACTCATTCTTACCGGGCGAATCTGTCGGCGGTCGAAAATCTATCAATAATTATGAGCGTATGAACATCCATCACACCCCGTCGGACCACCCACGAGCCTCCGAAATCCTCACAGAAGACGCCCTTGCGTTCGTGGCGGAGCTCCACCGACGGTTCGATCACCGGCGCCTTGCGCTGCTCGATACCCGCCGCGGTCGCCAGGAGGCGTTTGATCGGGGCGTGAAACCCGATTTCCTTCCTTCCACCGAGTCGATCCGGACGAGCGACTGGACCATCGCCCCGATTCCGCCGGACCTCGAGAACCGCACGGTCGAGATCACCGGCCCGGTCGATCGCAAGATGATCATCAATGCTCTCAACAGTGGGGCCAAGGCGTTCATGGCCGATTTCGAGGATTCCAACTCTCCCACCTACGCCAACACGATCGGCGGCCAGATCAACCTGAAGGACGCCGTGCGACGATCGATCGAGCTCGAGCAGAACGGCAAGATCTACCAGCTCGGAGAGCAGCTGGCAGTGCTGATGGTCCGACCGCGGGGATGGCACCTAGAAGAGCGAAGCGTCACGATCGACGGCGAGCCTCTGAGTGCGTCGCTGTTCGATTTCGGGATGTATCTCTTTCACAATGGGCGAGAACTGATCTCTCGCGGCACCGGACCGTATTACTACCTTCCCAAGCTCGAGTCACACCTCGAAGCTCGCCTCTGGAATGACGTGTTTGTCTTCAGCCAGGATCACCTCGACATCGCGCAGGGCACAATCAAGGCAACCGTCCTCATCGAGACACTGCCGGCTGCTTTCGAGATGAACGAGATCCTCTACGAGCTGAGGAATCACTCCGCCGGCCTCAACGCCGGCCGCTGGGACTACATCTTTTCGGTCATCAAGAAGCTCCGGAGTGATCCGGCGTTCGTGATGCCGGATCGGGACCAGGTGACGATGTCGGTGCCGTTCATGGAGGCGTACACCGATCTCCTCGTTCACACCTGCCACCGCCGGGGAGCACACGCCATGGGGGGCATGGCGGCATTCATCCCGGATCGGTCCAACCCCACCATCACGGATCGGGCGCTGGCCAAGGTCAAGGCTGACAAGGACAAGGAGGCCCACAAGGGTCACGATGGCACCTGGGTTGCCCACCCGGACCTGATCGACGTCGCCATGGATGCTTTCGCCCGGGTCCTCGGCGGCGCACCGAACCAGATCGCCAATCCGGGACCGGTCGGCTGGATCACACAGGCAGACTTGCTCGCCGTGCCCACCGGAACGATCACCGAGGCGGGCCTTCGCAAGAACATCTCGGTCGGTATTCGCTACATCACCTCCTGGATAAACGGGACCGGAGCCGCCGCCATCTTCAACCTCATGGAGGACGCGGCGACCGCCGAAATCAGCCGCTCCCAGATCTGGCAGTGGGTCCGCCACGGGGCCAGCCTCGACGACGGCCGGGCCGTCACGACCGAACTGGTCCATGAGCTGACAGCGGAGGAGCTCGCCCGATGGCGGGAAGAGATGGGTGATGACGCCTACGAACAGCTGGGCGTCGCCCGCGCCTCATCGGTGTTCCTGCAGGTGGCCCTATCAGAGAACTTCGAAGAGTTCCTCACGATCCCTGCCCAAGAGCTGCTCCCCCAGGCCGTCAGCACCTAGATCCCGAGAAGGAGACACATGACAACCATGCAGCAGGAAATCGAAGCGCTCCAGCTGGACTGGGAAACCAACCCACGTTGGAACGGTATCACCCGGCCGTACAGCGCCGAGGACGTTGTCAGGCTCCGGGGTTCCATCCGCCGGGATCATGTCATCAGCCGCACCGGCGCGGAGAAGCTGTGGAAGATGATCACCTCCGGCGACTTCGTCCGATCTCTCGGCGCGATGTCAGGCGGCCAGGCCGTCCAGATGGCCAAGGCAGGGCTGCAGTCGATCTATTTGTCCGGTTGGCAGGTGGCGGGCGACGCCAACCTCAGCGGCAACGTCTATCCCGACCAGAGCCTCTACCCCGTCAACAGCGGACCCGAGCTCGTCAAGCGCATCAACAGCGCCTTGATGCGCGCCGATCAGATCGAATGGTCGGAGGGCAAGGTCTCACGCGATTGGATGCTGCCGATCATGGCGGACGCCGAGGCCGGGTTCGGGGGCGCGCTCAATGTATACGAGCTGGTCAAGGCCTACGTCGAAGCCGGCGCAGCCGGCATCCACCTCGAGGACCAGCTGGCCTCCGAGAAGAAATGCGGCCACATGGGTGGGAAAGTCCTCATCCCCACCCAGCAGCACATCCGGAGCCTGGTGGCGGCGCGGCTGGCGGCCGACGTCCTTGGAGTCGATCTGGTGATCGTCGCCCGCACCGACTCTCTCGGAGCCGACATGCTGACCTCCGACATCGATGAGCGCGATCGCCCCTTCCTGACCGGAGAGCGGACTGCCGAGGGCTTCCATCGGGTCGACAACAGCATGGATCAGGCGGTGGCCCGAGGCGTGGCCTACGCTCCGTACGCCGACCTCGTGTGGTGCGAGACCAGCACACCCGACCTCGACATCGCTCGGGAGTTCGCCGAGAGGCTCGGCGCCGAGCACCCGGGAAAGATGATGGCCTATAACTGCTCGCCCTCCTTCAACTGGAAGCGGCATCTCGATGACGCCACGATTGCTGTGTTTCAGAAGGAGTTGGGCGCCATGGGCTACAAGTATCAGTTCATCACGCTGGCCGGCTTCCATGCCCTCAACGCCGGGATGTTCGAGCTCGCCCGCGGGTATGCGGCCGAAGGCATGCCCGCCTACGTCCAGCTGCAGGAGCACGAGTTCACCATGGAAGAGGATGGATATACGGCAACCCGCCACCAGCGGGAAGTCGGGGCGGGCTATTTCGATCAGGTCGCCCAGGTGATCGCCTCTGGGAGCAACGCCTCCACCCTGGCTCTGGTCGGCTCCACCGAAGAGGAACAGTTCTAGGACAACAATGGGACCGGGGGGACCAGGACAAATTGGACCAGATGGGCCAGCACCGTCCCTCTCCCCTTCCTATTCTGGAGGATGATGGCGGAAGCACCAGAGCGCAACCTCGGGCTTGACCTCGCCCGGGTGACAGAGACAGCTGCGATCCTCGCCGCCCGATATCAGGGCCGCGGTGACAAAGAAGCGGCGGATCAGGCAGCGGTCGATGGCATGCGGTTGATTCTCGACTATGTAGACATCGACGGAATGGTCGTCATCGGCGAAGGGGAAAAAGACGGTGCCCCGATGCTGGCCAACGGCGAGCGGGTCGGAACCGGCAAGGGGCCCAAGCTCGATGTGGCGGTCGATCCGCTCGACGGAACGACGCTGACCGCCAACGGCATGCCAGGCGCCGTTTCCGTGATTGCCTTGTCGGATGCAGGTTCCATGTACTCGCCCGGCAGTCTCGTTTACATGGACAAAATCGCTGTGGGGCAGGAGGCGGCCGGCATGATCGACCTGGACGCGCCGGTGGCCCACAATCTGGCCCGGGTGGCCAAAGCGCGCGAGAAGTCCATCGAGGACGTGACAGCCATCATCCTGCAGCGGCCGCGTAACGAGAAGTTCATCGCCGATGTGCGGGCGGCCGGCGCCCGGATTCGCCTCATCCAAGACGGTGACGTGGCGGGGGCGATCGCCACGTCCATCGAGAACTCCGGCATCGACATCCTGTTCGGAATCGGCGGATCGCCCGAGGCCGTGTTGTCGGCCGCCGCCCTCAAATGTCTCGGTGGAGACATCCAGTGTCGGCTGTGGCCCCGCTCGCCCGAAGAGGAGGCCTACGCCCGCGAAACGGGTCGCGACATCTCGTCGGTTCTGTCCCACTCGGACCTCGTGAACTCCGATAATGTGTACTTCGCCGCCACGGGCGTAACCGACGGAGAGTGGTTGTCGGGGGTACAGTATCGAGGAAGCCAAGTGTTGACGGAGTCAATGGTCATGCGGTCAAAAACCGGAGCGATTCGCCGGATGAGCGCCCGGCACGACCTCGGACGACTTCGTAAAATCAGTGCGCTTTTGGCCGGCCGTCCGGCCGCAACGCAGGAGTAGGGAGAACATGAACATCGTCCACGTGGTCGGGACTGGGACCATCGGCGAGCCACTCATCGGTCTGCTCGTCGACAACCGGGAAGCGTTTGGCATCGATGAGGTCACCTTTCACAAACGCACCCCGCTCGTCGAAGAACGTTCGAAGATCGATGACCTGATCCGGCGCGGAGCCGGCCTGGCAGTGGACGAGGATCGGTGGAGCGGCTTTGAGGCCATTGGAGTGACACCAAAATGGAGCGCGTTCGACGCCGTCGCCCGCTCCTCGGTCGTCATCGACTGCACGCCCGTCGGAAACAAGAACAAGGACGCCCTCTACGAGTCGATCGACGGTCCGCTGGGATTCCTGGCCCAGGGCTCTGAGTATGGATTCGGCAAGATGTACGCCCGCGGCATCAACGATCAAGCTCTGGTAAAGGGTGAGGACAAGTTCATCCACATCGTTTCGTGCAACACCCACAACATCTCTTCGCTCATCAAGACTCTGGCATTGGACGGGGACGGGACGAGCCGCCTCATTTCCGGAAGATTCTTGTGCATGCGGCGCGCCAACGACATCAGCCAGGACGGCTCTTTCATTCCGGCCCCCACTGTGGGTGGCCACGCCGATGAGCGGTTCGGCACTCACCATGCTCGCGACGCCCACGATCTCTTCGCCACGCTGGGCCACGATCTGAACCTGTGGTCATCGGCCATGAAGGTCCCCACCCAATACATGCACTCCCTCTGGTTCAGCCTCGAACTTGACCACGAAACGAGTGTGGACGAGGCGATGGAGCGGATCGCCGCCAACACCCGCATGGCGACAACGTACAAGAAATCGGCCAACCAGATCTTCTCCTTCGGGCGCGATCATGGATGGTACGGCCGCATCCTCAGCCAGACGGTGATCCCGATCGAAACCTTGGCCGTCCGTAACGGCAACGAGCTCATCGGATTCTGCTTCACCCCCCAGGATGGCAACGCGTTGCTCTCGTCTGTCACCGCCATGCTGTGGTATCTGCACCCGGACGGCTTCGAAGAACGCGTCGACGTCCTCCGTCCATACCTGTTCCAGGAGGTCTAGCCCTCCAGGAGGATGACCCCCTCATTGGCATCGAGCGTCAGCGCGTCGCCGACCGCCGGGCTGGGCCGGGTGCTCGTCCCGACGACAGCCGCCTTTCCCAGCAGGGCACGATGGCGGATCGTGATGGGATCATCCGAGAAATTCAGGGCGATCACGGCTTCGACGTCTGGGAGCGAGCGCGTGTAGGCGAACACACTTTCGCCTACGTCGAGGGGTTCGTATGCGCCCAGCTGCATGACGGGGTGGCTGCGGCGAAACCGGAGGACCCGTCGATAGAAGTTCAGCATCGAGCCTGGATCTTCCGACTCGACCGCCACGTTGTAGAGTGCGCTGTCCTCGTTCAGCGGCAGCCATGGCTCTGCGGTGTGGTGCGTGAACCCCCCGTGAGGCCCGGCATCCCACTGCATAGGACTGCGGCAACCGTCCCGTCCGGTCCCCCAAACCCCGTGGGCGCGGGGATCCTGGACCTGATGATCGGCAATGGTGGAGTTGCTCATCGCCAGCTCGTCCCCGTAGTAGAGGGTGGGAGTTCCCCGCAGTGTCAGCAGCAGCAACGCCCCGATCCGGGCCTGGTCGCGACCAATCCGGGATGCGAGACGATCCACATCGTGATTCCCCAGGACATAGTTCGGCCAATCCGACGGGCCGACCGAGCGCTCGTACTCGTCGACCAGTGATCGGACGTCCACCGCTTTCCAATCGCGGGCGGAGTAGATCATGTGAAACGAGAACGGCAGGTGCAGGCCGGCGCCGCCGCCATAGAACTTGACGAACTGATCGAATGGAAGCGGCTCAACCTCGCCGATCAGGACCCGGTCGCCATCGTACGAAGCTGCCAATGCATGCATGCGTCGAAAGACGTCGTAGATGTCTGGGTGCAGCTTGTCATGGATGTGCTGCTGGGCTTCATATTCGGGATAGAAGGTCTCGACCGACAAGTGATCCCCGAGCGGATTGTCCCGCAGATCTGGGTCTTTCAGGATCATGTGGATGACGTCCATACGGACCCCGTCCACGCCCCGATCAAACCAGAACCGCAGCACATCCATCATGGCCTGCTCGACGCCGGGGTTGCGCCAATTCAGATCCGGCTGTTGCTTCAGAAAGCTGTGCAGATAGAACTGGCCCCGAGGCTCATCCCACTGCCACGCACTCCCCCCGAAGATCGAGAGCCAGTTGTTGGGAACAGCTCCGCCGGGCCCCGGATCGGCCCACACGTACCAGTCGGCTTTCGGGTTGGAGCGATCGCGTCGTGACTCCTGGAACCAGGGATGTTGGTCGGAGGTGTGATTGCCCACGTAGTCGACAATCACCTTCAGCCCGCGTCCGTGGGCCTGGGACACCAGCTCCTCGAAGTCTCCCAGCGTCCCGAACAGAGGGTCGACATCGGTGTAGTCGGCGACGTCGTATCCGAAGTCGGCCATGGGCGACGGATAGAACGGCGAGAGCCAGATGGCGTCGACGTCCAGATCGCGGACGTAGTCGAGCCGGCGGGTGACGCCGGCGAGATCGCCGATGCCGTTGCCGGTCGTGTCCTGAAAGCTGCGCGGGTAGATCTGGTAGATGACCCCCGTCTTCCACCATGGTTCGTCCATCCGGCCAGGCTATTACACGTCGACCGGCACGTCCGGGCGCACCAATCCGCCGCGCCGTTGATGGCCGACGCCAATGACGGTGAACGCATCGGGGTCGACCGCACGCACGGCGTCGACCAGCCGGTGGGCCTCGGAGCGGCTGATGGTGCAGAAGAGAACACCGCGTTCCTCGTCGGTGTACATGCCCGTCGCACGCCACCCGGTCACCCCGACGTTCATCGTGGCGAACACGGAGTCGGCCAGCTCCTCGGCCTGGTCGGTGACGACCGTCACCGTGCGAACAACGCTGGGGCCTTCGAGCACGTAATCGAGCGCCAGGCCGGCGACGAAGAGGAGGATCACACCGTAGAGCGCTTTCTCCCACCCGAACGTCAGGCCCTGAAGCGTCAGAATCGAACCGTCTATCACCAGATAGAGCTGGCTCACCGGGATCCCCGTCCTGATCTGCACCACCCGGCTGATGACGCCGGTACCGGCCGCGGTTCCACCCGCCCGGTAGACCAGCCCGCCCCCGAGACCTGAAAGAACACCGCCGAAGAGCGCAATCAGCAAGAGGTCATCGGAGATCCGGTCAGGAAAGATGTCACCGATGACATCGACTCCCAGGTTGTACAGGACCACCACGTACGCCGTGCGCACCAGAAACTGCGGTCCCCCGAGCTTGCGATACCCGAGGAACAGGACCGGTAGGTTCGCCACCAGCATGGCCAACCCGGGGGGAAAGCCCGTCCACTCGTTGACTACCAGGCCCAGACCTCCCACTCCCCCGCCGGCGATGCCGAAGGGCAGCATGAAGGTTCGATACGAGTAGATCATCGCCACGGCGCCGACGGTGAGGAGGCCGTAGTCGGCCACCAGCTTGAGCATCACGGCGCGACTCGGACGCCATTCGTCGATTGGGAACAGGTTGTTGGTCAAGGCGGCTCCTGCGAAACGCCGGAGTATACGTCGTCGAGGGCTGGTGCGGCGCCGCTTTCCGCTGAGAGTTTTCTCTGCCATTTCTTAGCGTTTGCTAAGGTAATCACCATGAAATATCGCATGAGCGAGGTAGCCGAATTCCTGGGTATCAGCCCCGACACCGTTCGCCGTTGGGTCGATAGCGGGCGCCTGCCTGCCACCCGCACGAAGGCCGGCCACCGCGAGGTGGACGGCGCAGACCTGGCATCTTTCATCGTTGCCCTGCGCGGCCGCGACGATCCCTGGAGGGCTCGCCTCTCGGCCCGCAACCGGTTTTCCGGGATCGTGACGGGCGTCAACATCGACGACGTGTGTGCAACGGTCGAGATCCAGGCCGGCCCGCACCGGCTGGTGAGCCTGCATACTGCGGAGGCGGTGCGCGAACTCGGGCTCGAGCCGGGGATGCGGGCGACCGCCGTCGTGAAGGCGACCAACGTCATCGTGGAAGGAAGCGGGTGAGCCGTCTTGCTGCGACGGCCCTCGCCCTGTTCCTCTTGGCCGGTTGCGCGAGCAGGGACGTGACAGTGGTCGCCGGTGCGTCGTCGCTGACCGACGCTCTCACGACGATCGCACACGACCTGGAGTTGCGGTTGGGCGCCGAGGTCGAGACCAACATCGCCGGGACCCAGACTCTGGTGGCCGCCATCGAGGCGGGTGCCCCCGTCGACGTGCTCATCGCAGCCGATCGTGCCACACTCCGACCGCTCGAATTGACCGGCGCTTTCACCGTGCTACCGCAGCCTGTCGCCTACAACCGACTTGCGATGATCGTTCCCGCCGGCAACCCGGCCGGCTTGGATTCGCTCGCATCCCTCGCCTCGGTCGAGCGATTGGTGCTGGCGGCACCAGAGGTGCCGCTCGGTCGTTATACCGCAGAGCTGCTCGCCGACCGGGGGGTGGGCCTTCAACCGCTGAGTTGGGAGACTTCGGCAAGGGCGGTGGTCGCCAAGGTCGCCACCGGCGAGGCGGACGCTGCGATCGCGTACGAGTCGGACGGCCGGCTGGTGGGCGTGACCGCTATTCCGCTCGATGCCGACACGAGTTACTGGCTGGGGCTGTCCCCTCAGGTGCCCGATCGGGAGATCATTGTCGACTACTTCTACGGACCCGACGGCCAGAGAGCGTTCGCCCTCTCCGGATTGCAGCCGGTCCGATGAGACATGTCAGCCGGCTGCTGGCGGGTACCACCCTTGCGTTTCTGGCGCTGCCGGTCATCGCTCTCATCGCCCGCGCCCCCTGGTCCTCGTTGACCGGGCAGTTGGAAACCGGGTGGACGCCGCTTGTTCTTTCGCTACTGGTGAGCACGGCGGCCACCCTGATCGCACTCCTCTTCGGCCTGCCGTTGGCCTGGATGCTTGCCCGCGCAAAGGGCGGATGGGTGCGGGGAGTCCGGGGACTGCTGCTGGTACCGATTGTGCTACCCCCGGTTGTCAGCGGGGTGGCCCTCACCGCCGCTTTCGGGCGCCGGGGACTGCTCGGCACCTGGCTGGATTCTCTCGGGATCACGCTGTCGTTCACCACGGCCGGAGCCATCATCGCCGTCCTGTTCGTGTCCTCGCCACTCGCCGTACTGGCCGCAGAGGCGGGGTTTCGGCAGGTCGACCCCGACTTTCTCGACCTCGGCGCCACGTTGGGTCTCTCGGCCTGGGAGCGATTTCGGCGCATCGCTCTGCCGCTCGCCAAAGTACCCATCATGGCCGGAGCCGCCCTCACGTGGGCGAGGGCCATCGGCGAGTTCGGAGCGACGATCACGTTTGCCGGCAACCGCCCCGGGATCACCCAGACGCTGCCGCTGGCCGTGTTCTTGGGGCTCGAGCGTGGGATCGATCAGGCCGTGGCGCTCAGCTTGCTGGCGGTGGCGCTGGCGGCCGTGGCTGCCGCATTGACGAGGCTCGGCTGGATGTCGCAATGACCTTCCGTGCCGACATCCGGCTCGAGCGGGGCGACGGATTTGCCCTCGAGGTGGAATTCGAGATAGCCGACGAGACCCTGGTGGTGGTCGGCCCGAACGGAGCCGGCAAGTCGACGCTGTTGCGATGTCTCGCCGGTCTCGAGCCGGGCACGGTCGGCTCGATCTCGCTGAAAGGCGAGAGGTGGCTGGCTCGTGGGTCGGTGTTGGCGCCTGATCGGCGGCCCATCGGCATGGTCTTCCAAAAGGACCTGCTCCTCCCTCACCTGAACGTGGCGGGCAACGTCGAACTCGGTACCGACCGTGATCCCGGTCTTTGGCTCGAACGGCTGGATGTCGCTCACCTGTGGGATCGATACCCCGGAGATCTATCGGGAGGTGAGCGGCAGCGGGTCGCCATCGCCCGGGCGTTTGCCCGCCTGCCCCGCCTCATGCTGATGGACGAACCGCTGTCTGCCGTCGACGCCGAGAGACGGCCACACCTCCGCCGGCTCGTCAAACGGGCGCTCGACGAATCGCATATTCCGGCCGTGGTCGTCAGCCACGACCCCACCGAGGCGGCCACGATGGGACACAGCGTGCTCGTGATGGAGGGCGGCAAGGTGACCCAGCGAGGCACTGTTGACGAGCTCCGCTCGCATCCTCGCTCGTCCTACGTGGCCGAGCTGGTGGGCATCAACCTGTACACCGGTGTGGCGTCGGACGGCTCGGTCGAGGTCGCCGACCAGGTCCTGGTGTCTGCTGACCACGTGAGCGGCGATGTCTACGTGACCATCCATCCCCGAGCCGTGTCGCTGCACCGCACCCGCCCGGAGGGAAGCCCGCGCAACAGCTGGCTGGGCCGGGTCGAGTCGGTCGACAGGAGCTTTGACCTGGTACGCCTCGACATCGGCGGCCCGGTCGACGTCACCGCCACGGTCACGCCGCAGGGCCTTTCGGCCGTCGGTGCGGCGCCGGGGGCCCCGGTGTGGGTGAGTGTGAAGGCATCGGAAGTGCGACTCCAACCACGGTAGGAACATTTGGACGCCGGTCTACGTTGAATACCCGATGAAGATCTATCGGGTTTGTGCGCTCATTGTTGTCGCACTGGTCATGGCGGCTTGCGGAGGAGCGGACGGGGATTCCGCGACCGGGGCCACGGAGTCCTCGGAAGCTGCAACCGTCACGACCACGGAGGCGCCCACCATCGAGGTGGCGACGACGGAGTCGCCGGTGGCCGGACCTGAATCGCCCATCTCTGATGAGGATCCCCCACCGGACAGCAGCGATGGGACTGCGGTGCCGGAGGCGGCCTCTGTCGACCGGCTCAACGGCCCGTTTCCGGATTCCCAGTTTCCTGACGCCGTGGTGGAGGATCTGGCCGGCGGCCAGATCAACACGAAATACCTCGGTACGCTGGATCGGCCGGTTCTCCTCTGGTTCTGGGCCCCGCATTGACCATTCTGTCGGCGCGAGGCGCCGGCCGTCGAGCAGTTTGCTCGCGAACACGGAGACATTGTCCAGGTGGTCGGCCTCGGAACCCAGGACTCATACCAGGAGGCACTCGATTTCGTCGAGGCCTTCGGCACAAAGTCGTTTCCGATGTTGTGGGACACCGGCTTCAGCTCGTGGCAGCAGCTCGGGATCCGGGGCCAGCCGGGTGCTCTCCTCTTCGATTCCGAGGGCCAGGGCCGGTTCCAATGGTTCGGATCCTTCGACCTCGACGAGGTGCTGCTCGCGATGGAGGAGCTCTAGCCCGCCGCTTCGCCAACCTCGCGGTACGGGTGGGGGCCCTACCGACATGAGGCTTTTGTAGGGGGTCGCGGTGCTAACCGCCCGCCAGCTCGAACTCGACCACCACGCCCAGATGATCCGACCCGGCATTGGTGACCGTGCGGCGTTCGAGAACCTGCAATCCGGGACTGTGAAACGCGTGATCGATCGGGATCATGAACGGACCGAGGCCGGCCGGCCAGCTCGGCTGCAGACCAGAGGCGCGGAGCGAGTTGATATACCCTGCGTCTTCGATGAATGCCAGCCCCGGAGTCCACGGGGTGGCGTTGAGATCACCGACCAGGACGCCATGGCCCTCGATCGAGGCGAGAAGCTCACCCAGCGCTTCCAACTGTTCGTCGCGCGCACCGCCCCGCCTGACCGTGAGCGGGCTGGTGGTGTGAAAGCTCAGGACGGTGACCGGCTCCCCCCGTAGCTCGACCGTCACGGACGGAGTCGGCAGGCGAAAGTCACTCACGGCAATGACCTCGGTCTCCGCCAGATCACTCAGCCCCGGGCGTAGATAGGCCAGGATGCCGAGTGAGAACTCCCCCGGCGTGGCAACCAGGTCATAGGGAAGCTCGACTGTGCGCAGTCGCCGACGCCAGTCAGCGGTCGCCTCAGCCAGAAACACGATGTCGGCGTCGCTACTGCGAATGAGTTCGACCACCGCATCGGTCTCCTCGTTGAAGGCAAACACATTGAGATGCAGAATCCGCAGGCCATCGGTCGGCTCGGGGCCTGTCCGCCAACCACCCAACCACGGCGCCACTGCGATCCCGTGGATCAGAAGACCCGCCAGGCCCAGCCACCACCAACGCCTGCCGGCGGAGGCGAACAGCGTGGCTGTGAGGATCATGAAACCGAACAAGAACTGGAGGCGAAAGTTCGCAAGCAGGTCCAGACGCCAGTCTTCTCCCGGGAACCACCCCAGTACCGTCAACACCAGACCCGCCACGGTCGCGACCATGGCCCCGGCCCGCAGTGCTCTCATCTGGCCACCTTACGGATCAACAGCAAGAAGCCCACCGCCACGATGCCGGCGAAGGCGAACCACTGGTAGGCATAGCCGAGGTGGGGGGTGGTTGACGGCACGGGTGCCGAGTTGGTTGCCAACTCCGCCGATCCGGGTTCCAGCGACTCGGCCACCAGCGCCAGCGGATACAGCTCCCGCCCCAGGGCGTCAGACAGCGCCGCCAGGTCGAGACGCCCATACCGGCCCGGTGCCAGCGGCTCGGACCCGGCACCGGACGCCTCGATCAGGCGGCCGACCGCCGTGACCTGTGAGGAATCCGGCGCCGGCAGCGATCCGATGTCGGCGGTCCAGCCACGGTCGACCGCCAGCAGCTCACCGCTCTCCACCTCGAGCACGGACACCACAGCGGCCCCCAGAACCCCATCTCGATACCGGGGCACGAGTTCAAAGGTCGCCTCTTCCACCCACCGGCCCTTCACCTGCACTTTCTGGTATGGGGAACCGCCCTCGACGAGCCCGACTTGCACGTCGGTGGCGGCCAATCCCACATTCCGGGACTGTTGTGCGGCGTGCCGATCCAGTTGCCACAATCCGAGGCCGATGAAACCGACGATGGTGATCAAGGCAACAAGAAGACCCAGCGCCCAACGGGGCTGGGTCAGGACCCGAAACATCATTGCAGCCTACTTCGAGCCCGTGGGTGCTCACCAGACGGCGGTTATCCTGTCGCCGATGCCCCGGCTGTTCTTTGTCCGTCACGCCCCCACGTCCGAAACCGGCACGGTCCTGACCGGACGAACGCCGGGAGTGGGTTTGGATGACCGCGGTCGAGAGATCGCCCGCGAAACGGCCGCCCAGTTTCGGAACGCCAGGGTCGCGACACTGGTGACGTCCCCCGTGCAGCGTTGCCGAGAGACCGCACGGGACATCGGCCGCGAGCTCTCCATGAAGCCTTCCACCGACCGCGCCTTCGAGGAAGTCGACTACGGCGACTGGTCGGGTCGGCGGCTGAAGGACCTGTACCGGTTGAAGGCGTGGCGACATCTGCACTCTGCCCCGTCCCGTGTCCGGTTCCCGAACGGTGAGACCCTGGCCGAGACGCAAGCTCGCGCCATAGCGGGCACCGAACGCCTGGTGGC
>JBFIPU010000001.1:0-113876 GCA_041609995.1 Acidimicrobiia bacterium | reverse complement strand
GTTGCACCGTGATTCCGCTCAAACCGGGCTCAGCGGGATCCTGGATACCGTTGCCGTTGGTGTCTTCCCACACCAAGTCGCCGATGGTGGCGGGGGTGTACATGCCGGCGTCAATGGTGTTGTTGGTTTCGCCGGAGGTGACGGTGACGGCCACATCGTTGGGGGTGCTGAGTGTCATGCCGGCGGGGGTGGTGAAGCGGACGGTGTAGGAGCCGGGGTCGGTGGTGAAGCTGTAGTTGCCGGATCCGTTGGTGGTGGTGGTGTCGATGACGGTGCCGGTCCCGTTCAACAACTCGACGGTCACCCCGGAGAGGCCGGTGTCGGTGCCGCCGAACACACCATTGGCATCAACATCTTCAAACACCAAGTCGCCGATCGCAGCCGTCGTATACATGCCGGCGTCGATGTCGACCGTTGTTGCATCGACCCCGATTGTGACGGTTGCCTCGCCACTCGACGGATCGGCATCGCTGTCGGTGTCTGCGGATCCCTGGCCGCTCGGCGAGAATGCAAAGCCCGCCGGGTTGAGGAATTTGACGACGTAGTCGTCTGGGATGAGGTTGCCGAACCCGTAGAGGCCGGCCGCATCGGTCACGTCGCTGGCAATTGGCGTCACCAGATCCGAGGCCCGGTACAGCTCGACCGTGACCCCGGACATACCGGTCTCCGATCCGGCCTGAATCCCGTTGGCATCGGTGTCGGTCCACACCCGGTCGCCGATCGACCCGGATGCTCCGTAGTGATTGGTGGGATCGCTGGCTGTGACGTCTGGGCCGGCAGCCTGAGACGCCACCACCGATCCCGTGTTGGCGTAGGCGCCGGCCACGACGGTTCCGGTCGCCTGGTAAATCCAGGTCTCACCAGGATCCAGCTGGGTGTTGGCGTTGGTGTCGCCCGACTGGTAGGCGGGCAGGGCGCCCCCGTCGTCAGATACGACGATTGGGCTGAGCGAGACGATGCCGGGGTTGGTGACCTCGTATGTCCACGTCACAGTTGACCCCACCGATAGGTGAGGCCCGGGAGGGGCATCGGCGTCCTGTCCGTTGGTGACCGTCTGGATCGAGACATCGGCGCTGCGCCGATAGCCGAAGTCGGCAGCCGCATGATCGTTGCCGACGGTGAGGGTGTGGTCCAGTGGTTCGGTGGCCGTCGTGAGCGTGTCGACGCCCGCCGGCAGGGTCGACTCGTCGATGTCGACCCGGTAATCACCGGCCAGCAGGTCGGTGAAGGTATATGCGCCAGACGCCGGCGTCGTCATGCTGGTCTCGAGGACGTCGTCGGCGGTTCCCAGCGTTGCGTCGGGGCCCGGGCTGTAGAGGCGGACCAATACCCCGCCCAGACCGGGTTCACCACCGTCCTGCAAACCGTTGCCATTGGCGTCTTCCCACACCAGGTCACCGATGGAGCCCGGCGACGTGAAGCCGGCGTCGATGGACGCATCGCTCGAGGCGGCGGCCAGCGTGATCGGAGCCGTCAGGGTGGTCCGGTCGGCATCGGAGTCCGAATTGTCTGCCCCGACGTTGGCTCTCGTGGCGATGCGGCCGGCCGGCTGGCCGAACTCCGCCACGTAGCTGTCGGGCGCCACGCCGGTGAACGAGTATCGACCCCCGGCGGTTGTCGTCGTGCTTGCGACCACAGTGGTCTGGCCCGCGTCCCACAAGGTAACGGTCACGCCATCGATGCCGGGTTCCCCGGCATCCTGGACACCGTCGCCGTCGAGGTCGTCCCAGACGAAGTCACCGATCGACGGATCGACGGTCGTGTCGTCGGTGGCGTTGGCCACGATCATCGGAATCTCGAACGGATCTGTGTACGTCAGTTGAACAGAGTTGGTCAAGGTGCCCGCCGTCGCGTCGTCGATGCGTGCCGAGACCTGAGCCGAGCCGCCAGTTGGTGCCGCCCCGCCTTGGGCGTTGATGGTCTGGTCGATCGAGAAGCTGACGACGCCTCCGCTCTCGCTACACGAGCCGGTGAGGGGTCCATCGATCGAGCATCCGATGAAGCTGGTACCGGCGGGCAGCGTGTCACTGATGGCGACATTGAAGGCAGGCGCCCCTCCGGCGCCTTGCACGGAGTCGTTCTGGAACGTCAGCGTCCAGGTGAGCGTTTCGCCCGCCAGCGCGGTTGCGAGCCCATCGTCTTTCGAGATGCTCATGCGTGGTTCAGCCGGTGGGGTCTCGAAGTACACCGTCTTGCCCGCAATGCCGTCGAAGATGTACTGGTTGCCGCTGTTGATACAGATGTCTGTCCGCCACCAGCCGAGGTCGGAAGTGAGGGTGTCGATGGCCCAGCCGGCGTTGGGAGACAGGGTGCCTCCGACTGAGGCCGGGCTTCCCGACGGCGGGAAATAGGTGACCGAGCCGTTGTTGTCCATGTCGAAGTTCCGCACATCGAACGTGGCTCCGCTGCTGCCGTCGTCGAAGAACCAGTAGTCCTGGCAAGTGGTGCCACTACCACCATGCTGTTGGGAGGCGCGGGTATAGCCGATGGCCAGTTCGTCACCTGTGCCGGCCACGCCGTCGGCGTTGTCGACCTCGTCGCCATCGGTCATCAGCGCCGACGTCGCCGCTCCCACGGTCGAACAGGTTCCCGGAGTGATGCCACAGTCCGGGTCGTGGTTGGCGCGCAGACGCCACGAGTTGTCGTCGTCCTTCTGATCTGCCGTCGCCGGGTCGCCGTCGCTCACCTCGGATTCGAGGATGAACGTCCCGCACCGGTCGCCGGCCGGGAGGTCAGCCGGCCGGAATGTGGAGATCTCCACCCACAGGCCGTCCGAGCCGTTGGTGGGGGTGAACGTCCGCCAGGGGGCGATTTCGTTGCCGCTGGGATCGAGCAGGCGGAATCGAGAGGTATCGGCCGTCCCCCGCACCTCATCGATGGCGTAGGGAACACCGGTGCCGTAGCCGACATTCAGCTCGGGGTCGAACACGGCGACGGTGATCGCGGTGGTTGCCGGCCAGTTGCAGCCAACTTCCACTTCGATGTGGTGTGCGACGTCTCCTCCGGCGGCGTTGGTGTACCAGTCGCCGATGTTGATCCCGGCGTCGCGGCCTGTTGTCTGCTGGAAAGCGGTCGAGGATGGGGTCGGGATCTCAACAGCCGAGGAACCCACCGGAACGAGCGTATACGCCACCAGGGCGAGCAGAAGGAGGATGTGTGTGACGGACCTTCGCATGGCGTTCCTGACGTGCGTTTGCCCCCTCCTCCATCCACGACAGGTCGATCGACTCATTTAGCCTGGAACTTGACCGTTTTCTGGGGTATGCGGGCGGCCACCACCCACGGCTTCACGACTCCCAAAGGACGGTCTATCTCAGTTGCCCGGCCGCCGGTGTGAGTACTGTTGCGGGATGGCAAAGATCCACGGTGGGCAGGTCATCGCGCGGGCGCTGCAGCGGCTCGGAACCGACACCCTCTTCACTCTGACGGGGGGCCACATCGTCCCCATCCTCGACGGTTGCGTGACAGAAGGGATCAGCATCGTCGACGTGCGCCACGAGCAGTCGGCAGCCCACGCCGCCGAGGCATACACCCGCCTCACCGGACGGCTGGGTGTCGCCGCCGTCACGGCCGGCCCCGGGCTGACGGACACCGTGACGGCCCTGGCCACCGCCCAGCAGGCTGGCACCCCGATGATGGTGTTGGCCGGGCGGCACCCCATCCGCCAGGAGCTCAAAGGTGGTCTGCAGGAGATGGACCACCCGCGGGTCGTCCGGGCTGTGACGGCCTGGGCTGGTACTGCGTGGGAAACCAATCGACTGGCCGACTACGTGGCCACCGCGGCCCGGCACGCGTTTGCCGGCCGGGGGGGACCGGTGGTGCTCGACGTGCCGCTGGACGTGCAAGCCGACATGGTCGACGCAGACCACCTCAGCCGTCCCCAGTTCGACCGCCCGCAGCCGGTCGGCGCCTCAGCGGCGATGGCGAAGGACGTCATCGATCGCCTTGCGCGGTCCGACAAGGTTGTCGTGTTCGCGGGCAGTGGGCTCAAGCCGGAGCGTGCGCAGGATCTGGCCGTTCTGGCCGATCTCCTGCAGGCGCCCGTCTATCTGAACGGCGCCGCCCGAGGGGCACTTCCTCATGGCCACCCGCTGCTTGGCAATCGCACCCGCTCGGCTGGGTTCGCCGGGGCCGAGGTTGTGCTCGCCCTTGGCGTGGATTGGGATTTTCGAACCGGCTATGGCAGCAAGATCGCCAAGGGGGCGACCGTGATCCAGGTTGATGCCGACCCGACCAAGATCGGATGGAACCGGGTGGCCGAGGTGGGGGTCGTGGCCGACCCGGGGGCGTTCGCCACCGACCTGGCAGCAGAGGTACGTGCACGGGGAGAGACGCCGGAGTTCACTGCATCTCTCATGGAGATGGAGAAACAACAGACGGAGGCGGCTCACGCCGAAGCCGACGAGGAGTCCGATCTGGTGCCGGCCCAAGCCTTTGCCCGCGAGGTCGCCGCCTTCTTCGGCCGGGATGCCATCGTGGCGGTCGACGGAGGCGACATCGTTTCCACCACAGCTCGCTGGCTGCAGGTCTCGACGGCAGGCCATGTGCTGGACCCGGGACCGTTCGGGTCGCTGGGCACCGGCCCGGGCTACGCGCTGGCGGCCAAGACAGTGTTCCCCGAAAAGCGGGTTGGGATCGTTTTCGGAGATGGTGGGTTCGGCTTCAATGGCATGGAGTACGACACATTTGTGCGCCTGGGCCTTCCCGTCATCGGCGTGCTCGGTAACGATGGCGTCTGGAACAACATCAAGACGTTTCATCGAACGTTCTACCCCGACCGGCTCGTGGCCACCGATCTGGGACGCCGCCCGTATCACCGGATCGTCGAGGGCATGGGTGGCTACGGCGAGCTGGTGGTCAAGGCGGCCGATATTCAGCCGGCGCTCGAACGAGCCGAGGCCAGCGGCCTGCCGGCGCTGGTAGACGTACACATCGAAGAATCCGTGCGGCTGTCCTCCAACTACTCCCAATGACAGCCGGCCGCCGGTCGCTGTGATCTACGACGCCTCCACAGTCTTGCTTGTGCGCGACGAAGGACCGGCGCTCGAGGTCTTCATGCTCGAGCGACACATCGAGTCCGACTTCGTCGGTGGGGCGTACGTGTTCCCGGGGGGCAAGGTCGATGAGTCGGATTTCGAGATTGAATCGTGGAAGGGAATCGACCTGACGGAGGAAGCAGACCGGTTCTGCTCGCCGCCTGACGTCGTGCTGTCGCTTCATGTGGCGGCTGTGCGCGAGACGTTCGAGGAAGCCGGAGTCCTGCTGGCGAGCCGCGACGGCCAGCCGATCCAGCCCGAATTCCTCGAGAGCGACGATACCCGCGACATGAGGACAAGGATGGCCAGCCGCAACCAGGCTGTGGATTGGCGGCCGTGGTTGCTCGAGCACGATCTGGTGCTCGAGCTCGATCGGCTCCACTGGTGGTCTTGGTGGATCACACCAGAAGGCCTGCCCAAGCGCTTCGATACCCGGTTCTTCGTAGCCGACGTGCCATCCGGCCAGGTGGCCCTGCACGACGATGTAGAGGCCACCGATTCACGATGGGTGCGACCCTCTCATGCCCTGACGGCGGCCAAAAAGGGGGAGGTACAGATCATTCTTCCCACTCGGCGCAACCTCGTCGATCTCGGCCAGTTTCCCAGCGTCGAGGCTGTGATACGGGACGCCCGCGGCCGCAAACCCAGCCCCATTCTCCCCCGCATCGTGGCCTTCGAGGGTGGCCTGGCCGTCGATCACGATTCCTTTGAGGGGCCCGAAGCGGTTTGATGTAGCATCACCGCATGGCGCGTGACCGCAAGGACGACGGGAAAGACAGAGAGTCGAGCCCGGGAGATTTCATCTGGGTGCTCCCGGCCGCGATGGGTCTGTCAATTCCCATCATTGCCGTCGCCAACAGCGCCATCGCGATCGTGATCGTCGGCTTGGTGTTGATCACGATCGTGGCCGCCGGGGTCGGCATGGCGCTCATGACGCATCGCCACCAGCTGCGAATGAAGGAGATCGAGGCAGAGCTCCGGTTGCGCGAGAAGAGCCAGTTGGAGCTGGACATGGCCAACCGCATCCTCGAACAAGACGAGCGAATCCAGGACCTCCGATCTCAGGTTCGGGCGACGCCTCCTTCTCGACCGGCCGACCCGGTCACCCGGTCGGAGTCGGTCAGCGACTGATCAACCGAGCCCGGCCAGCACCTGCGACAGTTCCTCGTGATTCGTGAAGACGGCTTCGGGTATCTCGCGCTTGAGCGCTTCGACCCTGTCGGCGTCCCCTCCAACGAAGATCAGCGGGAGCGATCTGGTGCGAATGGAGAGGGCGGTCTGACGGCCATGGGACGGCAGTCGATCGAGGGAGATGACAACGGTGCGCGGGTCACCTTCACGGACCTTCCGCCATACAGCGGCTCCGTCCTCGCTTTCCACCTCGACCCGCCATCGGCGCTGCAACGGCTTGATGAGCTCGGCGGCCTCCGCCGCGTTCCAGTGAACGAACAGAATCGTGCGCACGAGGCGCGACATTAGTGGGGCGATTCGAAACAGCGCCGGTGTCGGCGGGGCCGGCCCGGGATCAGCCGTTCGATGATGTGCCATGTCGGACGAGAGATTGGCGAACAGGGAGAAGAGGCCATGAGAAATGGCGGCCCCGGGAGGCCGCCGTTTCTCTTTCAGCTTCTCGTGACCTGATTACTCAATTGCCGCGTGGGTCCTCAGTCCAGTCTGTGTCCTCCCGGATTCGGGCCAGCGAGCTGCGCTCGAGCTGACGCACCCGGTCGGGGGTCAGCCCGACTTCGGCTGCCACCTCTTTGAGGGGCCACGGTCGTCCGTCCGCCAGTCCGTAACGGAGCGTCAGGATCTTTGCTTCGCGCTCTGGAAGCTTTCCGATGGAGCCCATCAGCGCATCCGTGACCTCCGAGACCACGGCTACCTGCTGAGGATTCTCGGCCGCGGCATCCTGGATGAAATCACCCAGGAAGGCATCGCCGTCCTCTCCCACCGGGGTGTCGAGGGAGACAGTGTCAGAGACCTCGAGAGCCATCTTGACCTTTTCGAGTTCCAGGCCGGTTTCCTCCGCCAGTTCCTCGGGCGAGGGCTCCCGTCCCAGATCGGCCTTCATGGTGGCCTGCGTCCGCCGCACGGTCCCGACCGTGTCATGCAGGTGGACTGGGATCCGGACCGTCCGGGACTGCTGGGCGATGGCCCGCGTGATTGCCTGCCGGATCCACCAGGTCGCGTAGGTCGAGAACTTGAAGCCCTTGCGCCAGTCGAACTTCTCCACGGCCCGGATCAAGCCGAGGTTGCCTTCCTGGACCAGGTCCAGAAAGTCGAGCCCGTTGGCATTGGCATACCGCCTGGCGTTGGAGACCACCAGCCGCAGGTTGGCATTCAGGAACGTGTCCTTGGCCCGGTTGCCCAGCCGAATCTGACGCTTCAGCTGCTCTCGACGCTTGGGCGAGACCTTGTTGTTGTCGAGTTCGTTCTGCGCGGCATCTCCCGCCTCGATCGCCTGTGCCAGCTCCACCTCCTGGTCGGCGGTGAGCAGGTCATAGTCGCCAATCGCGGACAAATACTGACTCACCAAATCGCTGGTCAGCCGTCCCCGTTCGTCAATGACGGGATTTGGACGCACCGCTCGTGGTGCTGCCATTCTGCCTCCTCTCCAGATTCGCCGATGATCGACAAATCTGGAATTTTCTTTAGTGCGGGTTTTTCTGCGTAATTGGGTAGAGATCGGTGTCTTGTTGGGATCTGTTGGTATCTATTGGGGTGATCGGTGTGGTCGTGTCTCGTATGTCAAACGAATTTTTCATATCAGTCTCGCAAAGCGGGCTGAACGTTCGCTGAGGGCCGATTGTCCGGCTCTGCCGAGGGCTTACCCGGAACGAATCTCTTCGAAACGCCTCCCCGACGTGCCGCAGGTTCGTTAGGGCAAGTTTGTTGTCGCGGCTTGGTTCTGCCCGTCTCATGTTCTTGTCTCTGTGTTCTTGTCTCTGTGTTCTTGTCTCTGTGTTCTTGTCTCTGTGCTGTTGTCTCAGTTGTCTTCGGGCCCGTTTCTGTCTTCGGGCCCGTTTCAAGCCCCGGTTTCAAGCCAGCTATGACCGTCTCGTCCGGCCCGCTGGAATGGTCCCAAATTGGCGGGAGGGGCATTCACTAGTAGAACAGACGTTCGGTCACCTCTATTCCAAGTTCTGCTGTTTTATTGGCGATTTCTGCCAATTCTCTCGTCTGTGACGCTGTACCGGCCCGAGGTACCGGGGATGCCCCCAGGACTCAAGAGCGCTGCCGGACGTCCTCTAGACGAAGCATTCATTAGACGAATCATCGTCCAAAAAGGTTCCACCCGATCAGGTCTCCGCGCCACGGAACGTGCGACCTCGCCACCCGTCGGTTGACCAGGGGCTCGACTCGCCGCCCGAAATGGGGAAGACAAGACACCACCGCGCCGTCCTGAGCCCATAGTTTGGTGGTATTCGAGGTCTGGGTCAAGGGTGTTTTGCTCGGGGCAGAGCGCATGAGGCACCATTTCAGTTCCGGCGTGATTGATGAGGAGGCTCGAGGATGGAACGGAGTTTGTCGGCGGGTACGACGTTGTTCATCACCGGCGCCAGTCGGGGTATCGGTCTCGCCATCGCGAAGCGGGCTGCCGCGGACGGGGCCAATGTGGCCTTCATCGCCAAGACCGCCGAGCCCCATCCACGGTTGGAGGGGACGGTGTTCACCGCTGCCGCCGAAATCGAGGAAGCCGGGGGGACGGCGCTGCCGATCGTGGGTGACATCCGTCACGAGGATCAGGTCAACCAGGCGGTTGCCGATGTGGTCGAGCGCTTCGGTGGGATCGACATTCTCGTCAACAACGCCTCGGCCATCGATCTGTCGGGAACGCTCGACCTCGAGATGAAACGGTACGACCTGATGCAGTCGATCAATACCCGCGGCACATTCCTGGTTTCGCGTGCCTGCCTGCCATTCCTGCAGAAATCGGCGAATCCACACATCCTCACCATGTCACCGCCTCTCAACTTGAACCCCGTGTGGTTCCGCAACCATGTGGGATATACCATCGCCAAATACGGAATGAGCATGTGCACGCTCGGCATGTCCGAGGAGTTCCGGGCCGATGGCATCGGGGTCAACAGCCTCTGGCCGAAGACGACGATCGCCACCGCCGCCATTCAGAACCTGCTCGGGGGAGATGCTGCCATGGCGATGACTCGCAAGCCGTCGATTGTGGCCGACGCAGCGCACGCGATCATGACCAGGGATGCGGCCGAGACAACTGGGAACTTCTTCATCGATGAAGACGTGTTACGCGAAGAGGGCGTTGTCGATTTCACTCCCTATCAATTCATGCCGGATGCCCAGCTCCAGCTCGATATCTTTCTGGATGAATCCTGAGGGGAGCAGAGATGATCATTGAAGCGCATCGGGGTTTCGCCTCGGCGGTGGATTGGTCGCCGACATCGGAGTCGATCGCCACCACCGGCATGGACGGCTTTGCGAGGCTGTGGGACGTCGGATCGGGAAACATGGTCCGAGAAAAGCGCGCGCACGAGGCGGCCGCCAACGCGGTTGCGTTCACGTCCGTGGGGCGGGAGCTCGTCACCGCAGCCAGCAATGCCGAGATCCGGGTCTGGGCATTGCCCGACTTCGATCTTCGCTACGAGCTCGCAGGCCACACCGACCGGGTCGGCGCCCTGGCCGCTCACCCGGATGGGAGCCCGATCGTGTCGGCCTCGGATGATGGGACGGTGCTGGTATTCACCGATCCCGAGAATTCACTGGCGCTGGAAGGACTTGGTGATCGCATGACCACGGTCGACCTGTCGGCCGACGGGACACTCATTGCGGCTGCCGGCCACGGGGGTGAGGTGATGGTGTTCGATCTGAGCAGCGGTCGGGCGCGCCGATTGACGGGCCATGAGCAAGCCGTGGGCACCGTGGCGTTCTCCACCTCCGGTTTGCAGCTCTATACGCTGGGAGCCGAAGGTGTCGTGCGGGTGTGGGACACGGGCTCCTGGAAACTGGAGGAGGCGATCCCGGCGGGGGCATTCGGGCCGCTGGCGGTCGCGCCGGGCGGCTCCATCATGGCCGTCGCCGACGATGGTCACATCGCCACAGTCAACCGCAATGGTTCGATCGTCGGTACCAGAGATGTGGATGGTGTCGATGTGTATGCCATGGCCTACTCCCCGAGCGGCGAGCACCTCGCAGCGGTGTGCACCGATGGCACGCTCCGGATCTGGCCGACGGACTATTCATGAACCAGGTCGAGGTCGCGTCAGCCCAGCTCCGCCGAATGCGGGGGATGACTGCGTTGTACCACAGGCAGTTCTTCACCGACATCTTCCGTACCACCGTGGTCGGTCTGGTCTTGTTTGGTGTCGGGTTTTGGGGGATCGACCCGGCGTTCCTGGCCATCCCGTTCGTGGCGTTGATCGGTGCCGCCCAGACGGCCTTTGATGCGTCCTATCTGATTTTCGCCAGACAATACGCCCATTCCCTCGAGCGATTCATCAACAGCGAAATCGGCCGTGACCTGCTGGTGGCCCACAAGCTCGAGGAGGCGTATTTGTTTCCCCTTGACGCCACCAAGATCGTGACGATCCCTCTCAACTGGCCCCCAACCTGGTTTGGCTTCATGACATTCCTGTACACGGCAATCGGAATCCTCACGTACGTGGCCGGGCTGGTGCTCGGGATCGGGTTTCTTCGCGACGCCACGGCGGGTTGGGTGGCCGGCTACCTGTTGTCCCTGGGCGTGCTCACTGCCCTGACGCTGGCCGTGGGCCTCTGGTGGTTTCCGGGAGGCGCCGGCGAACGACGACTCCGTCGCGTCCTCGACGACGCATTCCAACGCTGACCGCTTGCAGCTCTGAGCCCGGCCCCCCGGGCTTTCACCGGAATCCGGGTGATCCCCCATGTCCCGATGCCGAGACTTTGGCGATCCTGGTGTCGTAATCACCAAAAGGACACAACCATGGATGCATACATCACCGCGGTCGGTGCCTATCTGCCCGGTCGACCGATCGGGAATGACGAGCTCGACTTGTATCTGGGTCGGTCACCCGGGTCCGATCGCCTGAGGCGCAAGTTGCTGGCTGCCAACGGGATCGAGAAGCGCCACTTCGCCATCGACCGCAATGGCGAGACCGTGATGCTCAACGAGGAACTGGCTGAACGCGCCGTACGTGCTGCGCTGCGAAGTCGGGGAATCGAGATGCGTGACGTGGGAATGTTGGCAACAGGCACGACCCAGGGTGACCTCCCGGTTCCCGGCTTCGCGTCGATGGTCCACGGCCGGCTCGGTGGCGGGTCGGCCGAAATCCTCTCGGCGGGTGGCGTGTGCTGTTCGGGCATTGCGGCGTTGAAAGCCGTGGAAGATGCGGTTCGGCTCGGCCGGCACCGGGTGGGGGTGGCAGTCGGCTCCGAGCTGGTGAGCCGCACGCTGCGGGCAAACCGGCTTCCGGCCACAGCCGGCTTCGATGCCGAGTTCTTGCGCTGGATGCTGTCGGACGGAGCCGGGGCTGTTATCGTCGAGGACCGTCCGCGCCCCACCGGTCTGTCACTGCGGATCGATTGGTCGCATCTGGTGTCGTTCGCCGACCGTTTCGACGTCTGCATGTTCGCCGGGGTGGCCTCCGGTGACAGGGTCGTGGCAGGCTCCACGTGGCAGGACCAGCCGACCCCGGCAGGGGCCCATGCGGAGGGCATGCTCAACCTGCGACAGGACACCTCTCTGCTCAACGCGATCGTCGCCCTTGGTGTGGAGGAGTACGTGCGCCTGGTTCGGAAGGGGCGCTTGAATCCAGCGGCAGTCGACCATCTGCTGGTGCACTACAGCTCCGAGTACTTCCGGGGAGACATCGTACGCCTGATGTCCGAGGCCGGTCTCATGATCCCGGAGGAACGCTGGTTCACGAACCTGGCCACGAGGGGCAACACCGGCGCCGCCAGCATCTACGTGATGCTGGAGGAGGCGTTCAACAGCGGAATGTTTTCGGCAGGTGACCGGATCTTGATGATGGTCCCCGAATCAGGCCGGTTCACGGTTTCCTTCGTCCAGCTCACCTGCATCGACGGACGCCGGCGTCCCCCCTTCAGCCGATCCGGGACGCAGCCGGCAGCAGCAACACCCGGTGGCACGACATCCGCTGCGTCGAAGGGACAGGCGGCCGACTGGCTGGTGGAGGAGCTGGCACTCGTGTGGTCGACATTCGAACAGCAGTTGTCCCGGATTCCCATCATCCGCCGCATTGAAAGGCGCCAGGCATCCTTGGCCGACTATCGCAGCCTCCTGTTGCACCTCCGCCAGCAGGTCGTGGAGGGGGCCCGGTGGATCACGCGGGCTGCGTCCAATCTGACGGCTGAATACACCGACTTGCGGGCGGAGTTCATCGATCACGCTGCGGAAGAACAGCGTGACTTTTGCATGCTGGAAGACGACTACGTGGCGGTGGGTGGCGAGCGAGGCGTCATCCAGACGGCGCCCAAGAACGCCGGGTCGGAGGCGCTTTCGGCCTTCATGTTCAACCAGGCGAACAAGGAGAATCCGTTGGATCTCCTCGGCGCCATGTACATCATCGAAGGCCTCGGAGCCAACAAAGCGGCTCATTGGGTCGAGCTCCTCAAAGAGCAACTCGACCTCGGGCCTGAACAGGTGTCCTTTCTCGAATACCACGGCGGAGCGGACGAGGAGCACACTGCCAAGATGTTCGAGATCCTGCGCTCCGACCTCGTGACGCCCGACGTTGCTGCTTCAATCGTGCAGACTGCGCGGGTGGTGGCCCGCCTCTACGCATTGCAGCTAGAGGAGGTTGATCATGGTTGACACGCGGCCCAGCGCCCTCATCGATCCGGAAGGGCCCGGTATCTGGGATGCGCTCGCCGCCGATCCCACCTTCCACTTCGATCGGGAAGCGCTGCGAATGCTGGCGGCCGATCAGGAGCGGTGGAGTCATCGGTTCGTGCGCCCACTGGCCCGCCTGGTGAGCCGGGTGATGGTGACCGGCATCGTCGTGCTCAAAGCGGTCCTGCCCTTCGATTGGTCCAACCACGACCTTCTCGATCGCCTCGGGATCTGGTTCCTTTCCCGTTTCGTCTCGGCGGAGGGCGGAACCCTGCTGCTGCGCCATTTCGTGCTGGAGACCAACGTGCTGGCGTTCATCGCTCGTAATTGCGGCTTGGAGGAGCCTCGGCTGCGTCCCTCAGACCTCGACGGCCTGCGGGACAACGCAGTGATCGCACATGACCTGAATCTCTACGAGGTGTTGGCCGGGCTGGGGGATCGAACCGTGACGGCCGGCCAGAGCCTGGACTTCTCGATGTTGGAGGTCGGGACAATCACCAGCAGTGACCGCCGCCGCTGGCTTCGCCTCGATCTGGAAACGGGGCTGTGTGCCATGAACGTGGTGTTCGCATTTCTGACGACCTCAGACGAGTACCGGCGCGCCGTGCATTCGCTGCAGCTGGACGAGTCCGTGCTCAGCATATTGTCCCAGTTGACCGGGGACCCGTTCTTTCGAACGTGGCGCCCGTCCGGGTTCAATCCGATCATCCGAACCAATCGTGACGTGCCGCGGGACCTCGTCGCGCACGCCGTGATTCACGAATACATCCACGCCCGGCTGCTGTCGCTGGCTACGTCGAACCCTTAAGCCGGGGCCAGGTGTCGGCCACGCGGTAGCCCTGCGGCCAGGGGTCGCCCGGGTCCAGGGTCAGTTGAGAGATGCCCGTGATCCATGCCCGGCCGGCGATCGACGGGATGATGGCCTCGACACCATCGAGTTTGGTATCGCTGACAATCGTGCCTTCGAATGTGGAGCCGATGATCGACGCCGTGATCAGCCGGTCGCCCACCTCCATCGTGCCCCGCGCCCGCAGGGCCGCCATGCGGGCCGACAGGCCGGTGCCCGTGGGGGAGCGGTCGAGCTTGCCCGGGTCGATCACGCAGGTGTTGCGCATCCGGTAGGCGCCGGCGCCGTCGTCGAAGGTGAGCGGGCCGGCCAGCAGCGCAAACGAGAAGTGCGACCAGTCCGGATTGGTCGGATGCCGGAATTCGAGCTGCTCGTTGGCGGCCTGCGTGATCTCGATGCCGACATCGGCCAACTCCCGCGCCTCTTCGGGTTCCAGTTCGAAGCCGAGTTCGGTGGCGTCCACCAGCACGAAGCTGTCACCGCCGTAGGCGGTATCGACGATGAGGGTTCCGACGCCCGGAACGTCGAGGCGAGCGTCGAGTTCCACGGCGAAGCTCGGTACGTTGTGGAATTTGATGCTGGTGGCCTTGCCATCCCGGCAAGTGGCGACCACTTCCACCAACCCTCCCGGGGCCTCGAGGGTGAGGAGGGTCTCCGGCTCGCTCATTGGCAGGATCCCGGTGCTCAGCAGCACCGTGGCCACGCAGATCGTGTTCGATCCCGACATGGGTGGCGTGTGCTCGGGCTCCATGATGATGAACCCCATGTCGGCCTCCGGGTGCACCGGTGGCACCAGCAGATTGATGTGCCGAAACACGCCGCCCCGGGGCTCGTTCAGGACGTAGTTGCGCAGTCGCCCATCTTGGGCGATCCACCGGGCCTGTTCCCACACGGTTGCTCCCGGGGGCGGGTCGACACCGCTCACGATCACGTCGCCGACTTCGCCCTCGGCGTGGCAGCGCACGATCGTGATGGGGTCCTGCACGCTCGTGACAGTAGTGAATGTGTTCAGGCGTTGGCAGGTGCCCGCAGCCACTCGAGCATGACGTCGGCCAGCCAGTCGGGTTCCTCGATGTGGGGAGCGTGGCCGACGTCGTCGAGGAGGGTCAGTTCCCAATCGGGCCGGATCTCCAGCACCCGAGCGAGGTTTCTGTGGGACACAACCGGATCGTCTTGTCCGCCGATGATGTGGGTGGGGGCGGTGATGGTTTGGATTTCGTGGTCGAATGCCTTGTTCTGCAGGATGAATGGATAGAGGGATCGCATGGTCTCGATGTAGGCGCGTGACGAATCCGGGCTCGCCAACCAGCGCTTGGTGGCCTTGATGATCGCCGCTTTGACGTCGGGGTCCACCGCCGATGGATCGTGGGTGACGTGATCGAGTGCATATTGGACGTGGTTGGCAGCACTGATGTTGGACCGGCCCCACTTCATGATCGTTGCACCCACCCCCGGGATCGTCGGGACCACAAAGCCGAAGAGGTTGCGGGCTCCGAGGTGTGAACGGCGAATACCGGGAACGCCTGGTGTCAGTGGGACCAGCCGATCGACCACGTCCGTATACCGTCCGGCTACGAGGAACGAAATCAGCCCGCCCAGCGAGCTGCCCACCAGTACGACGGGATCATCGGCCAGGCGGTTGATGAACGTCGCCACGAGGTCTGCTTGACTTTCGACATCAGGGCTGCGTCCGGCGAGGGGAGAGCGCCCGAAGCCGGGAAGGTCGAGCGCCACGACCCGGCCGTGTTCTGTCAAGCGAGGAGCCAGCGCCATCCAAGAAGCCGAGCTCGATGCAATCCCGTGGACGAGAACGATCAGCTGACCGTCCCCTCCGTAATCCTTGAAGTAGACCGGGCCGCTGATGCCGAGTTGCATGCCTATCCGGAACTCTCGAGCTCTGACAACCTCGCAAAACTATCCCTCACCGCCCTCATGAGAATGGGTTTCCGCATGAACAGGAGGCTGGCGTGGCCGCCGCCGGTCATGATCAACGTCGATCCCGGCCAATGTTCGTGGATGGCCCGGGCGGACGCCTCCGGCACGTAGCCATCGTCGACAGCGGCGACGAGCACGGCGGCTGCCGTATGAGGGGGAGGCTCGAAGTTCAGGATCGAGACCGCTTCCAGGTATTGGTGGAAACGTTCGAGGTCACGACGGTCCTTCAGGCCGATCCCCGCCTCGAGAGCGGTCCCCGAGAAGACCGCAGTCGGTGAGTGGCTGGGTGCGAGTGGGGCGGGAGCAACCGGGTCCGCCATCGTGGCCGTCACATAGGCAGCGTGGGCGCCACCCATCGAGTATCCGGAGATACCCATCCGGCGTCCGAGCTTCTCTCGCCCGTATGCGACCAGAGCCCGGCCTTCCTCAATGGCAGCCCGGCCCATGCGGGCAATGTCGACGACCGTTCGGATCGACTGCCACGGCTCGGGGCTGGGCCGCCGCTCACCGTAGTAAGGGTTCTCGAGCAACAGCGAGGCGATACCGATGTCGGCCAGTCGGGCTGCAAGCCGGGTCCGGGTGGTGTACGTGTGATCGTTCCAGGATGCCAGCAGCACCACGCAGTCAGTCGCCCCTCCGGCCGGCTCGATCATCCGCACCCGGGCCTCACGGGAGCGAGGAGGCAGGAAGGTGAACGGGCTCGTGAAACGACCGTCGGTCACTGTCATGTGGCCGCGGGTCACGGTTGGTTCCCACTCGATCTCGATTGGTTCCACTGGCCAGACGGTGGCGGCCTGGTCCTCGAACCACTGGAGCTCGTCCGGGTCGCCGAGGCCGTCTTCAAAGAAACGGAGACGCGCCGGACCCTTTTCGATTACCCGTACCGCCGCCTGATCGAGCCAATGCACACAGCTCAGAATAGGCGGTTTGGCAAACTGGATTCCTCAGCTGGATGCCTGTTTCAGACCGCTTCGGAGGGCATGACCTCGGGGTCGACTGGTTCGAGATACAAGTCCCACACCAGCTGGGCCAGGATGATGCCGACCGCCACCAGGCCGAACTCGCTGGGGCCCAGGCCATCGCCGACGAATCCGAGAATGACAAAGAGCACCGCGCTCCCGAAGCGGATCCGGGCTTTGAGCGAATCATGCCGTTCTTCGCCCGCCTCGGTGGCCACGTGGATCATCCCCATCGCCGTCAGCGCAATCACGACGCCGATGACGAAGATCCACCGCGGCTCTTTTTCGAGTTCGTTGGTCACGAGGAACTCCAGCCCGATGCCGGTCGCCGTAAGCCCGATGGCTAGTGGCAGGTGGCTGTAGATCCACGCCGTTGGCTTCCAGGCGGTACGCTGCCCTTCCTTGCGGCGAACCACCGATCCTTCCAGGTTGTCGAAATACAACCACCAGAGGGCGGTGGCGGTGACGATGCCAATCAGGGCCAGGATGACCGGTTCGGTCTCCCAACCCTCGTGGCTGAGCCCGGCCACCACGGCCGCAATGGATTCTCCCAGCACCAGGATGGTGAACAGGCCGAAGCGCTCCGGCAGGTGGGAGGTGTCGAGGGGGACCTTGGCTTGAACTTTGCGCACTGCGTAGGGGGTATAGAAGTCGATGGCGAGACCCACGGCCCAGAAGACGAACCGGACCGGCTCGTCAAAGAACAGCGAGATGACCCACACACCGATGGCGATCGAGTGGCCTGTGATATACCCCGTGACCAGCTCGCGGGTTGCGGGCACATGACGCCGCGCCCGTACGTACATGAGGACGAGAATCGAGCGGGCGGCGATGTAGGCAACTGCGAATGCAAACGTGGAGTCGGTGGCCTCGCCGGAGATACTGGCCGCCATGAAAGCCACTGCCACGATCTGGGCGGCTGCCAAGTTGCGTTGGCCGAGGTCGTCGGTGTCGTATCGGTCGGCGTAGAACGTATAGCCGGCCCACGCCCACCACAGGGGAATGAACAGCCCGACGTAGGGAAGAAACCCACTCAGGCTGTGCTCGTCGAGTAGCCGGCCGGCCAGCTCGGCCACTGCCACGACGAAGACGAGGTCATAGAACAGCTCCAGCCAGCTGGCGGAACGGTGGGTTTCCGTCTCAGCGGTTCGCAGCCTCGGTGGCCGTAGCGAGCCGATCTTCATACCTGCCCCGGATTGATTGACTGCAATCGAGATTAACCAACGGCAGCCGGTGCTGCGACCGGCTCGCCGCGGGCGATCTAGGCCTCGACCCTGACCACCACGGTGTCGTACCCCTCGGCGCCGTCGGGCCGGGGTTCCACGCGGTTCTCCATTTGCGTGAAGCCTTCGCCGTCGGTGGCCCGCACCTGGATCACCGCCTCGCCCGGCTCCACCGGGATCTCGACCCGCCACTGCACCCAGGCCTTGTCGCTCAACGGCTCGCTCAGCATCGCTTCGGACCACGGGCCCTGGTTGGTGCGGACCTCGACACGGTCGATCCCCTTGTTGGGTGCCCAGGCCACCCCGGCCACGGTGGCCATCCCGGCAGCGAGCGCTTCGTCGCCGGTCGGTACATCGATTCGCGATTGCGTCTTGATCGGGCCTTCCTTGGCCCACCCGCGTGGGATCCAGTAGCCGTCGAAGCCTTCCCACGTCGTCAGCGTGATCTCGCTGAGCCACTTGGTGGCCGAGACGTAGCCGTAGAGGCCGGGTACGATCAGTCGCGCCGGGAAGCCGTGTGATGCCGGCAGTGGCTCATCGTTCATGGCGAGGGCGATCATGGGCTCGCGGCCGTCGAAAACGACTTCCGTGGGGAAGCCGGCGGTCCAGCCATCGACCGACGTGCCGACGATCTGGGTCGCGCCGTCCGCTACACCGGCTCTCTCCAGCACCTCGACCAGTCGCACCCCGGTCCATTTGGCGTTGCCCACGTACGGCCCCCCGACCGGGTTGGACACACAGGCAATCGTCACGTATTCCTCGACCAGGTCGAAAGCCTTGAGTTCGTCAAGGGTGAACGTGAGCTCGTTTTCGACCATGCCGTTGACGGCCAGGGACCAGCTGGTCGGATCGACCCGGGGTATCGTCAACGCAGTGTCGATGAGATAGAAGTCCTCGTTGGGGACGATGATCGGAGTGATGCCGTCTACCGACAGCATGTTGGCGGCATCGGGGGGCGCCAACGTCCCGGCCGCCTCCGGCACTGCCAGGGTGTCCGGATCGATGATGGCCCCTCCACCGAAACCAAAGCGGCCCAGGGCACCCGAGGCAACGGCAACGGCGCTGATCCCGCCTGCGGCAGTCAGGAAATCGCGGCGGGACGCGATCATGGGCGAAGCGACCCTCTCCTCTTCCGGGTGGGCGGCCAGGCCGGCCGTCACGGCCTGCGCCCGCTCGCTGTTGTCGACCAGCCGGTGAAGGTAGTTCAGGGTCGCATAGCCGAGCGCTCCCCCGGCCAGCCCCATTACCGTGGCCCACACCGGATCGACGAGCGGGGATTGCACTCCGGCTGCGATCGCGATGATGGCGAAACCGAAGAACACGACGAACGCCAGCCAGGCTCGCCCGTATGACAAGACCCCGACCCCGGCGCCCAGGATGAGAGCCACGACCGCAATGCCGATCAGCAGCGCCGGCTTGTCGGCGGTGCCGAGCGTCTCGATCGCGAAGTCCTTGAGCGCCGGCGGCGACCAATCGACGATGCGATCCCCGATCGCAGTGATGGGGCTATAGACGGAGGCAAACAGCCCTGCGACCAGCTCGCCGAATCCGAGCGACGCGGACACGGCGGTGACGCCCGACAAGGCAAGTGCGGTCCTGGTTTTCATCTTCGGTTCAACGCCTGCGACCGATGGTTGGTTCCCGCAAAGGCTATTCGAGGTACCGGTAGCCTGGACGCGTGGCATACGGCGTAGTGATTCTGGCCGCCGGACTGGCGTCCCGCATGGGCCGGCCCAAGCAGATGTTGCCCGTAGGGGGAGTGCCGATGGTGCGCCGGGTCGTGGACGCAGCGTGCTCAGCCAACGCCGAAACGGTGATTGTCGTGACCGGTGCCAACGCTGCCCAGGTGACCGGTACGTTGGCCGGAACCTGTGCGCAGCCGGTGTACAACGCTTCTTACGAGTCGGGCACCTTTTCCTCGCTTCGGGCCGGTTTGGCCGAACTGCACACACCCGTCGTCGTGTTGGTCGCCGATCAGCCGAACGTGACATCGGAGGCGATCGAGGCGGTGGGTGCCGAGTTGGGACGGGGTGCGTGGGGGGTTATGACCGAATACCTGGACGGAGCCGGTCACCCCTGGGGGCTCTCGAGCGAGTTGATCTCGGACCTCCCGCAAGAGGCGCCCGACCGGTTCGTTTTCGGCCTGCTGAGTGAAGACCCGCGGCTGGCCCGGGTACAGGCGGCCGGGCCCCGGCCGCTCGATGTCAATACCGTTGACGAATATCGATCCCTGGCGGAGGGGGATCACCCGGTCCGGTAAGCTCGCCGCACGCCGACCTGGGAGTTGCCGTGGCCAAACTCGTCCCAGCAGACGAACTTTCGACCTACATCGGCGCGGAATTCGGGCCATCCGAGTGGCTCCACATCGATCAGGATCGCATCGACCAGTTCGCCGATGTCACGCTCGATCATCAGTTCATCCACGTCGATCCGGAGGCGGCCGCCGAGACCCTGTTCGGCGCGACGATCGCCCATGGGTTCCTGACACTGTCACTTCTGACCTACCTCTGCAGCGAGCTGATTCTGCTTCCGGAGCACGTCGTGATGGGAATCAACTACGGTCTGGACAAGGTGCGGTTTCTGCAACCGGTGAGGGTGGGAAGCTGGATCCGGGCGAGGGCCAAGGTCGTCGACGTGACCGAGAAGGGACGCGGTCGATACCTCGTCAAGTATGAGATCACCGTGGAGATCAAAGGCGAGGACAAGCCGGCCCTCATCGCGGAATGGCTCGGTATGGGCGTCGCCGCGACGTGAAAGCACTCGTCGTCGAGGAGTTCGGCCCCTGGCAGCAGGCGGCGGTCAGAGAGGTGCCGGATCCAGAGCCCGGCTCGGCTCAGGTATTGATCGGGGTCCGGGCGGCCGGGATCAACTTTCCCGACATTCTGATGATGCAGGGGGAGTACCAATTCAAGCCACCCACCCCTTTCGTTCCCGGTGTCGAAGGTGCCGGGGTCATCGAGCAGGTCGGCGCCGAGGTAGAGGGATGGTCCGTGGGCGATGCGGCCATCTTCATCTCTGACACCGGGGCCTTCGCAGAGCAGATTGCGATCGAGCCGGCCCGCTTGATCCGCATGCCGCCCGGCCTCGAATTCTCGCGGGCAGCCGGATTGGCCATGATCTACGGCACCAGTTACCACGCGCTGAAACAACGGGCCGATCTGCAGCCCGGCGAAACGATGCTGGTGTTGGGTGCGGCCGGCGGGGTGGGCAGCGCCGCTGTGCAGCTCGGCAAGGCGATGGGGGCGACCGTGGTCGCCGCTGTGTCGAGCAGCGAGAAGGCCGACTTCGCCCGCGCCCAGGGCGCCGATCACACGATCGACTACGCCGCGGACGACCTACGGGCGGCGCTCAAGGAGATCACGTCCGGCGCTGGGCCTGATGTCATCTACGACCCCGTTGGAGGCCCATTTGCCGAGCCGGCGTTCCGTTCGATTGCCTGGGGCGGCCGGTACCTGGTGGTCGGCTTCGCTGCAGGAGACATCCCGTCCCTCGCGCTCAATCTGCCACTGCTCAAAGGAGCGTCGATCGTCGGCGTGTTCTGGGGCTCGTTCGTGGCCCGCGACCCGGCCCTGTCGGCGCGGAACTTCGCTGATATCGCTTCGCTGCTGGACGAGGGGCTCATCGATCCGCCGGTTTCCGCCTCGTATCGGTTGGAGGATGCCAAGGAGGCATTGGGAGTCATCGCGGCCCGGCAGGCGACGGGCAAACTCGTTCTCACGATGTGAGGTCGAGCAGCGCCTTTTTGTCCCGTCGGTTTAGGACGGCCGCGACGAACAACGTGAGCAGGATGCTGGGTAGGAAGACCTGACTTCCGGCTGCGGTGAACGCCCGCAGCAGCATCTCCAGAACGACCAGCGGGCTCAAAACGGCCACAGTCACGTCGGCCGGCAGGAACGTTCGGAGGGCCAGCCCCAGGTTTGTCGCCACTACCGGGCTGGTTTCGGCCGGGACATTCTCGGTGGCGGCTCCCACCTCGATGGCTTCAGCCGGAGGACTGACACCGGTGGCGATGAGGCGCGCCCCATCTCGACTCGCTACGGCGGCGCTCTCCCCGGCTGGCTCGGGGTTCGGTGCCGGTGCCGGTGCCGGGGCGGCCGTCGTCGGCGGGGCGGTGGTAGGCGGCGGGGCGGCTGGGAGCACCTGGGTGGTCGTGGTTGTAGAGGTGGTGGAGGTCGGCGACGGAGGAGGGGGCATCGTACTCGTCGTCGTGGTGGTGGTCGTGGTCGTGGTGGTCGTGGTGGTGGTCGTGGTCGTAGTCGGGGGTACCTGGGCTTGCTGCCACGCCTCGTACAGCCGGTTGGCGGAGTTGATCGCCGCGCTTTCAGTGTTGGTGATGGTCGAGATGGCGGCTGCGAACGCCGACTGCACACCGGTGTGATCGGGGCACTCGGACGCAGCCTCGGTCACCTCGCGCACACCTTTGGACGCTTCCTCATCGATCTTCGATATTGCCGTCTGGTGGTTCTGGATGGCAGTCTGCCGATCAGACGTTTCGGACAGGCGGCGCTCCAGCCGCGTCGGCTCTCGGTTGATATCCAGAACCGTTTCTTGTCGCTCCTCGTTGATGTCCCGGATGGCTTCGTCACAATCCGAATCGGCCCGGGAGGCAGCCGGAATCCCCATGACGGTGACCAGGATCAAGGGGAGGGTCAGCCTGATCATGTCGCGCAGTTGCATCCAGTGTTCATCGGACGATGGGCCACTACCTATAGAGCTTCAGATCGCGTTCCTTTGCTCCGATCAAGTAGCTATGGCCGCGACCAACCGTGTTACGCGTCCGAAACCCGGCAAGCTGATCGTCGGCACATCGATCATGGTCGGGCTCTTCGTGGCAGCATCGATGCTCTTCACGCGCAGCATTCAGATCGAACGGGTCGGGCTGGACGCCGACATCCTGGTGGCGTCGGAGCAGGTGAACACTGCTGCCTCGGTGGCCCAGGCCAATCTGGGCGTCTACCTGGTGCTGCGGGAGGCGGCCGAGAACGGTGTCGAAGTCGGAGTCGACCTCGACCTCGCCGGTGCCGATCTCGACGTCACGGTGCAAGCCCTCGACCTCAGAATCGCAGACCTCCAGTCTCTGGACCCGGTCGGGGCTGAAGCGCTCGACCCGCGCCCGATCCGTGTCGCGATCGACCGGATCCAACGTGACGTCAGCGCCTCGCAGGCGATCGAGATCGCCCGGGCGGCTGTGTTGCCGGAGCTCGCACGCATGGTCGACGTCTCGGTCGAGATCCGCGATGCGGCTGCTTCCCGCATCGCAGCCGAACGCTCCTGGGCCGGGTCGCTGGCCCAGCTCACGAGCTGGGCCGTTGCGCTGCTGATACCCATGGCGGCGCTGCTCGTCTACCGGGTGGCCGCCCGCCGCGACCTCCAGCGTGCCCGGCTGGAAGATCGCCTGGCGAGGGAGCAGGCGATCGTGGCGACCAAGGATCAGTTCATAGCCAGCCTGTCCCACGAGCTGAAGACGCCCCTCACGAGCATCCTCGGCTTCACACTGGCGATCGATGACGCGTTCGAGGAACCGGATTCCATCGATGTCGGGATGCTCGACGGCATCAACGAGCTCGTACTCACCGAGGCCGCCCGGCTCACCCGCATGATCGAGGATCTACTGGTCATTGACCAAGACGCTGACCAACTGCGGTTCGCCACCTCTGCCGTACCGACATCATGGCTCTTGGCCGAATGCACCGACATCTTTCGGCGAGCGGGAGTTGAGATCTCGATTGAAGGAGAGATGGAGCCCATCGACGTCGACGGGGAAACGGTCAAGCACCTGCTTCGCAACCTCATCACGAACGCGGTCGACCACGGTGCTCCCCCGATCCGGATCGTGGGACGGCTTCGCGAGGGCGACTACTACATCGAGGTTCGGGATTCGGGTCCCGGCGTCGGCGAACTCCAAGAGGAGCGGTTGTTCGAGCGCTACGTCCACCGTGCCGACTCACCGCTGACCGAAGGTTCGATCGGACTCGGAACGGCGGTTGCCAAGAAACTCGCTGTCGCAATGGGAGGAGATATCGAGTACCTCCGCGACGGATCCGAGACCGTGTTTGCGGTTCGCTTGCCCCGGTTCGAGGTGCGGCAAGAGGACGCCGCCTGACCGGGCACCGTCGCGTTCTAGACGCCGACGTCCCTTCGGTCGAATCCCCACACCGCCAATCCCAGGAACGCGAGGGTGAAGATGGCCATGCCCGCATATCCGGGCCAGGAGACGTCGCCGGCAAGAGGGATGCTGTTCAGGTACCAATAGAACGGGGAGACCACCCGCCAGGGGTCCAGCGCCTCGACCACCGCCCCGAGCCCGTAGAGGAGGAAGAGCAGCGCCATCAAGCCGCCGCTCAACCCTATCGCAAGCCCTTTGCGGCCGGTCACTGCCGAGACGGCCAGGGCCAGGGATCCGAACAGGATTGCCAACAGCGCCAGCCCAACGTTGACCCAGAGCAAGCCCGCCGCCGTGAGCTGGAGGTCCCAGATCGGGTTTGACAACGCCAGTACGAGGCCGATGGAGGCCGCCAATCCGATCAGCAGGCCCGACATGGCGGCCCATTTGTCTACTACCACCTTCCAACGCTCCACGGGGAGCGACAGCAGCATGTCCATCGTCTTCGAGTCCTCTTCGTTGGAAATGGTGGTGGCGCCAATGGCGATGGCCCAGGCCGCCACCAGGATTGTTCCGAAGCCGTCATAGAGCTGGCTGTTGACGTAGCCGACGCCGGTGGCGAGAGCCGCGATGTCCTGGATGCCGAACGCGGCGAGCATGGCCTCCGGAACCGTCTCGAATATCTCGTCGAACGACTCCTCCCGCAGCGAAGGGAAGAAGGCCACGTTGAGAACCACGTATAGCGCCATCCCGATCGTCCACCACAGCAGCGGCTTGCGACGCTCCCAGACGCTCTTCCCGACAAGAGTCCGGATCATGTCTCGTCGTCCTGATACAGCGAGAGGAAGGCGTCTTCCAGCTCTCCTTCGCCGGTTTCGAGGTCGACGACCTCGTGGCTCGCCGCCGCCTTGATGATCGGATCGAGGGAGCCTGTGGTGGTGACTTCTACTCTGTTGCCCTCGCTATGGACGGCGGTGACGCCGTCGATGTCCGAGAATTCCACGTCGGTCACGGGCTGGGCAAACGTGAAGCTGAGCACCCGGCTGGCCGTGCGCTTGAATGCGCCGACCTCGTCGACCCGGACGAGAGTGCCGTGGCGGATGACGGCGACCCGGTCGGCCACGCGTTCGACCTCCGGGAGCACGTGGGAAGAGAGGAAGACGGTGGCCCCATATGCGACGGTTTCGGCCACCAGGCCATAGAACTCCTGCTGGATGATCGGGTCCAGTCCCCCGGTGGGCTCGTCGAGGATCAACAGCTCTGGCTGGTGCATGAAGGCTTGAACGAGCCCGAGCTTCTGGCGGTTGCCGGTGGAGTAGTTGCGAACCTGCACGCCCAGGTCGAGGTCGAGACGCTCGGCGAGCCGACGGGCCTGGCCGACGGCGTCGGATTTGCGGATGGCGGCGAAGAACTCGATGGTCTGTTCGCCGGTCATGCGGCTGTACAAGGCGAAGTCGCCGGGCATGAATCCTGTCCGGCTGCGGATCTCTCGGGAATGGTCGCGCACATCGAGGCCAAACACGGTGGCGGTCCCACTGGTCGGCCGCAAGAGATCCATGAGGAGACGGAATGTCGTTGTCTTCCCGGCCCCGTTCGGCCCGAGAAAACCGAACACCTGCCCCGGTTCGATCGACAGGTTGAGGTCTTCCACTCCCCGGGTCGGACCGTAGAACTTGGTCAAGCCCCGGGTTTCGATGATGGCTGTCATGTCTGTCTCGTCAGCTCCAGCATCCGCTTCGTATTGCCCGCCAGGTCGAAGCCGGGGTCGATGAGAAGGGCAATCCCAAATCCGTTGAGCGCGGCAATCAGGCGTTCCACCCGGGCCCGGGCCTCTTCTTCGGACAGCTGCGGGAGCTCCCGCCGGAGCGCCTCGGTGAAGCGCTCGATGCGATACTGCTGTCCCTTGGCGAAGCGCTTGCGGATCGAATCATTGTTCCGGGTGGCGGTCACCGCCACTTGCAAGTACACCTGCGCCATCGATGATTGCTTGGTCATGAAGTTCACATACGCGTCGACCAGGTCGTCCAGCGTCTCGGTCCCCTCGCTGCCCGGGTCGATGGCGGTGATCGCCTCCCGCACGACCGTGAACACCGCGGCCTCCTTGGTGTCGAACAGGTTGTAGAAGGATCCAGCCCGAACGCCGGCCCGATCCGTGATCGCCTTCAGGGTGATTCCCTCCACGCCCACCTCGCCGAGCAATGTCCGAGTGGCTTCGAGGATCCGCTCCCGGGTTTCGATTCCCACTTTGTATCGTGCCATGCGGTTGTCCGTGTGTTGTGTGGTGTCGACGATGAACTCGGTCACGCCCGATAACCGGCTGAGGCTTCCGGCGTGAGCAACCTAGCCGAAGCCCGCGGATCCGTAGTGATGATCATGGGGAATACCTCCCCCCAATTTTGAGTTATCGTATAAAATAGAGCATATAGTCAAAATTGAACTGGAGCTTATTTGCGTTCCAGCCGATGACACAGCGATGACACAGCGATGACACAGCGACGACGGGGAGTCGGGAGGGTTGTCACCGGTTCATGCCGGTGAAAGCGCACTAATCCCCTAGTGCTCGGCTGACCGACGGATACCGTCGAACCTGACGAGTGAAGCGAGTGAGACGAAACGTTCGAGACCTATCGGAGAAACGAGACCCACGAGAGCCATGACGCACTACAGGACCAATCTGAGGGATATCGAGTTCAACCTGTTCGAGGCGAACAACGGCGACGAGTACTACGGCTCGGGCAACTTCGCGGAGGTCGACGTGGAGACCGCCCGCCATATCCTGCGCGCAGTCGAGCGGCTCTCGTTGGAGGACTTCGCCGCCAGCTTCGAGGACGCCGATCGGAATCCACCGGTCTACTCCGGTCACGAGGTCACGCTGCCGGACAGTCTGAAAGCCTCGCTCGCCGCCTTCTATGAAGGAGGGTGGGACAAACTGGCCTACCCGGTGGAGCTCGGCGGGTACGGGGCCCCGCCATCACTGCGGTGGGCCGCCCAGGAACTGCTGGTGGGAGCCAACCCCGCCGCCTACTTCTACGTCTCCGGGGGCCTGATGGGTCTGGTCCTCTATCTGGTCGGCACCGACGAGCAGCGAGAGCGTTTCGTGAAGCCGATGATCGAACACCAATGGGGCGGAACGATGGTGTTGACCGAGCCGGACGCCGGGTCGGACGTGGGCGCCGGGACTACGAAGGCGATCCACATTGAAGGGGAGGTGTATCACCTCGAGGGAGTCAAGCGATTCATCACGTCCGGAGAACAGGACTTCAGCGAGAACATCATCCACCTGGTGCTGGCCCGACCCGAAGGTGCCCGTCCCGGAACCAAGGGTCTTTCGATGTTCATCGTCCCCAAGTACCACGTCAACGAGGACGGGTCGCTGGGCGAGCGCAACGGTGTGTTCGCCACGAACGTCGAGAAGAAGATGGGGCTCAAGGCCTCCACCACCGCCGAGTTGTCGTTCGGTACCACCGATACGCCGGCCGTTGGGTACCTGGTCGGAGGTGAGCACAAAGGCATCAAGCAGATGTTTCACGTGATCGAGGCCGCCCGCATGCTGATTGGGACCAAGTCGATCGCAACCCTCTCGACCGGGTACCTCAATGCGCTCGAGTATGCCCGCGAGCGGGTCCAGTCGGCCGACCTGACCCGGGCTCGGGACAAGACCGCTCCGCGGGTCGAGATCATCCGCCATCCCGATGTCCGCCGCATGCTGATGCTCCAGAAGTCCCATGTCGAGGGAATGCGGGCCTTGCTGTACTTCACCGCCTGGGTACAGGATCAGCAGATGCTCGAGCCCGAGAACGAAGAGTGGGCCGCCCTCGACGACTTGCTTTTGCCCATGGTCAAGGGCTACTCGTCCGAAAAGGCTTATGAACTGCTGGCGCAGTCTCTCCAGGTCCTCGGCGGCTCGGGATTCCTGCAGGACTATCCGATCGAGCAGTACATCCGCGATGCCAAAATCGACACCCTGTATGAGGGAACGACGGGCATTCAGGGGCTCGACCTGTTCTTCCGCAAGATCATTCGCGACCAGGGCCGGACAGTCACCAAGCTCGGGGAGCGGATTCTGGATCTGGTGAAGGGGGGCTCGGACACGTTTGCTGTCGAGCGTGAGATGCTCGGCGAGGCGCTCGAGAACGCCCAGGGTCAGCTGGGTGCCATGGTCGGGTACACCCTGGCATCGCAAGCCGAGCCGACCGAGCTCTACAAAGCCGGGCTGCACACCAACCACCTCCTCGAGAGCCTGAGTGAGGTGATCCTGGGGTGGCTGCTGCTCCGACATGCGGAGCTGGCCGAACGGGCCCTGGATACGGCGTCAGAAGGCGACCGGGCTTTCTACGAGGGCAAGATCGCCTCGGCCCGCTTCTTCGCCCGCAATGTTCTTCCCCAGATCGAGCATCGCCGGCGGCTGGCCGAGACAGAAACCGGATGGCTCATGGAGTTGCCAGACGAGAGCTTCTGAGCACCCGCACAGCGACTCAAAACTCACGAAAGAAGCCCGGGCCATGCGTCCCGGGCTTCTTTCTTGTACAGAACTACCTCACCTAGCGGGCGGGGTGTTCTTACAGGTTGGACTCCCTCGGCGGGCGATACCTGCCCAAAGGGCCCTTCCTTCCCCCCATTTCGGCAGGATGGCGAATTACTGAAGCCCTTGTTGACCTTTTCCTTGGCTTCCTTGGCGCAACGTGCCGGGAGGCCTCAGATCAGCGAGGCGACCACGTGAGCGGCAGCGCCCTCTTCGATCATCTCGGTGGTCGCAGCCGCACACTGGCTCACGAGCAACGCAAGCAGAAGGACGAGTCCCACTGCTCCCAGCATCCAGCCAATCCAGCTCGTGTTGCCGACCGTTTCGCCACCCGTTGTTCCCACCAAGTGTTCCACCGGGGGCTCCGGTTCGATCGGAGGCATCTCCTCGACGGCGAGGTCGTCGAGGGTCGCCTCGTCTTCTTCGTCGAGAAGGTCATCCAGTGCGTCTCTGGGCCGGTCGGCCATACCCTCAGCCGCGTCGGTGGAACCGGCGATCCCAGCCCCTTCCATGCTGCCGATGCTTTCGGTGCCCTTGTCGTCGGGCGGTGTGTCATCGGCGGGGGCGTCCCATGAGTCGGGTGCGGTGGCCGGTACGTCGAGTTCCGGGGCCGTCGATTCCTCACCGGGTGCCGACTCCTTGATGCGATCGAGGATTTCCCGGGCTTTTTCGGCGGCATCCGAACCGGCGTCGTGGGGCGACGGGTCCGAGCTGTTGATAGAGTCCTCGGGATCGATGTCAGACATGCTTTCTCCTCGTTAACCGCCAGACCGAGCAAATATACACCCAACGGAGCGGCACGTGCGGTCGGCGGGCCGCGGTCGAGACCGGGTTGGTGAGTCGAAGTTGAATTCCAGAGCAAAGACGCTGGGTATTGTCGCCCTGTGCGGGATGTTGGCCACTGGTTGTGGTGATCGTTCACTCGATCCGATGACCGTGACGCCGACCCCTTCCGACGTTGCTTCCGCGGCTGCAACCGTTGCCACCACGACGCCATCCACCACATCAGCCACTACCTCGTCTCCCGCGGCCGCCCCGACCACCACCGGGCCGGAGTTTGCCCCCGGGCCTGCCGACGTCTGTGCTGCGGTATTCCATCTCGCCTCTACCGCTTCGGTCGCCGATGAGCGACTCATCGAGGTGTCCGGGATCGCGGCCAGCACCGGCCGTCCCGGCGTCGTGTGGATGCACAACGATTCCGGCGACGAGGCGCGGGTCTTCGGGGTGGACGAACGCGGCGAAACTGTCGTAATCCACGAACTCGGGGTAGCGGCCCGCGACTGGGAAGACATGGCTGTCGCCGATGGCTACGTCTACGTGGGCGATATCGGCGACAACAAGTCCGAGCGCGACTTCATCGAGGTCCATCGCTTTCCGGAGCCCACACCGGCGGAGAGTGGCCCGCTGGAGCTGGAGACGATCCGCCTCACCTACCCGGATGGCCCCCACAACGCCGAGGCCCTCTTCGTCGGTCCGGACGACTGGTTGGTGATCGGCACGAAGGAAAAGGGCGGCGGCTCGGCGGGCTTCTACGGACTCCCGGTAGCGGACGCCTTCGGTGGTGGATCCGAGCTGGAGCTCACTCACCTGGCAGATATCGAGTTGTCCCCGGTCGAGTTCTTGACGGCTGGCGACGCCGGTCACGACCGGCTGTTGTTGCGCACATACCTACAGGTATTGGCGTATCCGTGGCCAGAGGGTTGGTCGGTTGATCAGGTTCTCGGACAAATGCCCTGTAGCCTGCCTTCTCCCCGGGAACAACAGGGCGAAGCGTTGGCGCTGACCGCCGACGGCGGCTACCTGACCGTGAGCGAGGGACTACGGCCTCCGATTCATCGGGGAGCAACCCGGTGAGCCAATACCTGAGGAGCATGCGATGCGAGACCTGATCAAATGGGGGGTCTTGGCGATAGTGGTCGTGGCTGCAATCGGGGTCGGCTGGTTCTTCATTCGATCTGGTTCGGGCGAGGCCTCGGCCCCGGTGACCGCCCCCCCTGTCACCACCGAAGCCCCGGTCGCCCAGGAGTCGGCGGCTTCCGAAGCAACGGAGCCTTCCGAGGAAGCGGCGACGCAGGAAGATCCGACCGTGAGTGAGGGCCCGCGGATTTTCGCCATCGTTCCCGGCGAGTCTGAGGCTCGTTTCGTATTGCAGGAAGATCTGAATGGGAACCGAATCGACGTCATCGGCCACACGACCGAGGTGGCGGGTGAGATCTCGGCCGATCCGGCCGACCTGACCTCCGCCGCCGTCGGCACCGTCGTGATCAACGTGCGGACGATCGAGACGGGCAACAGTTTCCGAGACCGGGCCATTCGCGGCAACATCCTCGATTCGGCCCAGGACGAGTTCGAGTTCTCCATGTTTGTGCCCACCGAAATCGGTGGCCTCCCGGCTTCGGTCGAGATCGGAGAAATGTTCGTTTTCACGATTGCCGGAGACCTGACGGTGAGGGACGTCACCTCGCCGGTGTTGTTCGATGTCGAGGCCTCGTTGTCTGATGCCAACACGTTGAATGGGTTTGCCTCGGCCGGCGTCACGCAGGAACAGTTCGGGATCACGATCGACGCACCCGCCCAGGTGGCCAATATCAGCGAGGCCATCACTCTGGAGCTCGAGTTCGTGGCAATCGCTCAGTAGCAGGCCGGTCAGCTGCGGTGGCGGCTCGCCGCCAAGTAACCTCGCTGCATGGTTGAGCCAGACTTCTATGAGTTCGACACATTGGCGTTGCACGCCGGGCAGCAGCCCGACCCGGCCACCGGAGCACGGGCGGTGCCCATCTACCAGTCGACGTCGTTCATGTTCGAGGACACCGATCACGCAGCCGGGTTGTTCAACCTCGAACGGGCCGGGCACATCTACACCCGTCTGTCGAATCCGACCACTTCGGTCTTCGAGGAGCGGGTAGCCGCTCTGGAGGGCGGCGTGGGGGCGGTGGCGACCGCATCGGGCATGGCGGCTCTCCACATCGCCATCGCAACCCTCGTGAGTTCCGGCCAGCACATCGTCGCCTCAGCCGCCCTCTATGGCGGAAGCCACAATCTCCTGGCTCACACGCTGCCCCGCTTTGCCAACATCACAACGACGTTTGTCAAGGCGAACGACCCGCAGGCATTTGCTGACGCCATCACCGACAAAACGCAGCTCGTGTTCGGTGAGTCGCTCGGCAACCCGGGCCTCGACATCATGGACATGCCGGCGGTGGCCGCCATGGCTCATGACCACGGAATCCCGCTGCTGATCGACAGCACATTCGCCACCCCATATCTGTTCAAGCCCTTCGATTGGGGCGCCGACCTGGTCTATCACTCCGCCACCAAGTTCATCGGCGGCCATGGGGTGGCGCTCGGCGGCATCCTGGTAGATGGAGGGACGTTCGATTGGGAGGCTTCCGGCAGATTCCCGACACTGACCGAGCCCTATGACAGCTACCACGGCCTCCGGTTCGCCGAGGAGTTCGGGCCGGCCGCCTTCATCACCCGCGCCCGGGTCGAAGGTCTACGTGACTTCGGTCCGGCGATCAGCCCGGCCAACGCCTTCTACATGCTGCAAGGGCTCGAGACACTCCCTCTCCGGATGGAGCGGCACGTGGCCAACACCCGGGCCATCGTCCAGTTCCTGGTTGAGGCCCCCGAGGTCGAATGGGTGAGCTATCCGGAACTCGACAGCCACCCCGATCACGAGCGGGCGAAGAAGATGTTTCCTCGCGGTTGCGGGGCGATCTTCTCATTCGGCATCAAGGGAGGCCGGGACGCCGGGCGCAAGTTCATCGAGTCCCTGCAGCTGTTCAGCCACCTCGCAAACGTCGGCGACGCCAAGTCACTGATCATCCACCCGGGCTCCACCACCCACCAGACGATGGACGCCGAGGCGCTCAAACGAGCCGGCATCGGCGAAGAGTTGATCCGAATGTCGGTCGGTCTCGAGGACCCGACCGATCTGATCGACGACCTCCGGCGGGGGTTGCGGGCGTCCCAGCGCTGATGCAAATCGAGGTCGATGGCCGTCTGATCGACGCATCGACCGCCGGCCGACCGTTCGAGCCCTCCCTACCGGGGGTCGTGTTCCTGCACGGAGCCGGATTCGATCGAACCGTGTGGCAGATGCAGGCGCGGTATTTCAGCCACCATGGTTTTGCCGTGCTCGTACTCGATCTGCCCGGCCATGGGCGGTCGCCGGGGCCGGCCGCCCCATCGGTCGAGGCCTACGCAGCCATCGTCGAGGATGCGATCAGGGTGTCTGGCCTGCAATCGGCGGCGGTGATCGGACACAGCATGGGCTCGTTGATCGCCCTCGAGCTCGGCGACTCAGACGTCGTTGACCGGCTGATCCTCACCGGCGCCAACGCCAAGATGCCGGTGCACCCGGAGCTGTTGGCCGCGGCCGAGTCGGACCCGTCCAAAGCATTCGATCTGGTCACTGCCTGGGGCTTCGGCAAGCCGGCCCACCTCGGCGGTCACCCCGGGGCAGGGGTGTGGATGACCGGCGGCGGACTGCGCCTGCTGGAGCGCTCGCCGCCCGGGGTGCTGGCCCAGGACCTGGCGGCGTGCAACAGCTACGAAGGGGGCGAGGCGGCGGCGATCCAGGTGGCGGTGCCCTGCCTGGTGCTGGCGGGGTCCAAGGATCGGATGACACCACCCGCCGCCGCGCGGGCCCTCGCCGACGGCATCGACGGCGCCCGCTTCGAGGTCATCGACGGCGCCGGGCACATGATGATGCTCGAAGCTCCCAATGAGACCCTGGCCGCCATGCGGCGCTTCCTGGAGGCGTGAGCAACGAGAGGTTGCCTTTCAAGGGTTTCGGGTTAGCTTTTTGACCCATGCTGATGCCAACGGAGACGCAGTACCACACCATCGAGGAGCCGTTCACGCTACGCAGTGGTGCCACGCTGCCCTCCATCACCAACGCCTACGAGATGTATGGCGAGCTCAATGAGGACCGGTCCAACGCAATCCTCGTGTTCCACGCACTCACCGGCAGCCACCACGCCGCCGGCTTCACCCAATCGGTCGAAGGCTCCTATTTGTGGAATGAAGAGTGCCAAAAGGGGTGGTGGGACAGCTTCATCGGGCCCGGCCGCGCTTTTGACACCAGCCAATTCGCCGTGATCTGCATCAACGTGCTCGGTGGTTGTTACGGCACCACCGGGCCGTCGTCGATCAACCCCGAGACGGGCAAGCCCTACGGGAGCTCGTTTCCGCGCGTGACGTTTTGCGACATGGTCGACGTGCAGATGAGAGTGCTGGATCACCTCGGCATCGAGAAGCTCCACGCGGTCACAGGCGGGTCGGTGGGGGGGTACATGTGTCTCAGCCTGGCCACCCGCTACCCCGACCGGGTCGATCGGGTCATTCCCATCGCCTCCGGCATCGAGGTGACCTCCCTGCAGCACCTCCACAACTTCGAGCAGATCACCGCCATCGTCAACGACGAGAACTTCAACGGGGGTGACTACTACGACGGGCAGACCCCCGACAAGGGGCTTGCCCTGGCGCGGATGATCCAACACAAGACGTTCGTTTCCCTCAAGGGCATGGAGTACCGGGCCCGGCACGAGGTGCTCCCAACCATCGACCTGCCCGAACACGTCCATATCGAGTACCCGGTCGAGTCCTACATGTGGCACCAGGGCCGCAAATTCGTCAAACGGTTCGACGCCAACACGTTCTTGCGGATCATCGACGCCTGGGAAACCTTCGACCTGGTGCTGCCGGTCGACGCCGTCGACGAGATCGAACTGCTTCGTAGCTGCAAAGATCAGCGCTTTCTGGTTTTCACGGTTGACAGCGACGTGTGCTTCTATCCCGAGGAGCAGGACAAGATGGTCGGCGTGCTGGCCGAAGCGGGCGTGAGCGCCGAACATGTGCATGTGTCCTCGGACAAAGGTCATGATTCGTTCCTGCTGGACGCCCCCCTGTACACCCCCTATCTGCGCGAGTTCCTGAGCCGCCCGTGACGCCGGCCTGGCCCCCGTCCGGTCGCACCACGATCGTCGGTGTGGCGGGTGGGTCGGGCTCCGGCAAGACCACCGTGGCCCGGGCCATCATCGAAGCTCTGCATGAAGACCAGGTCGGCTGGCTGGCACACGACTCGTACTATCGCGACCTTTCGTCGATTTCGTTTGAGGAGCGGTTGCTGGTCAATTTCGATCATCCGGATTCGCTGGAGACCGAGTTGCTCGTCGAGCACCTGGGGGAACTGCGCTCGGGGCGGGCGATCGACGTGCCCGTCTACGACTTCTCGAACCACACCCGTACGGACCGCGTGACCCTGCTCGAACCGCAACCGGTCGTGGTGTTGGAAGGCATTCTCGTTCTCTCGGACCCGCTGGTGCGCCAACAGATGGATTTGAAGATCTTCGTGGACACCGAATCCGATGTACGGCTGATGCGGCGCCTGCGGCGCGACGTCGCCGAGCGGGGCCGAACCGTGGAGACCGTGCTCGAGCAGTGGGAGACGACGGTGCGCCCGATGCATCTCCAGTTCGTCGAACCGTCCAAACGGTACGCGGATTTGATCCTCCCCGAGGGCTACAGCGAGGCCGGGGTGGGCACCGTGATCCGCATGATTCGAGACGTTGCCGGTTCCTGACTTTCACTCCGGGTTTTCGGCTGCACGCCGATAAGGCGGGATGGATTGGTTGACCTCGTTTCTCATTTCAGGCGTCACCCCCCGCCAGGCCCGCACCCGCCTCGAAGCAACCCTGCCCGATGTCCTCGACTGGTCGCCGGCGACCGCCCGCGGGGGTTACCGTCACTACAAGGTGGCGTTCACGCTGCTGGTCACCTATACCTTGATCGCAGTGCTCGCCTGGCTCGGCGGTGTCGCCACCGCCTACGGGACGACGTTGCTGTTCATGCTGTTCGTTGTCGTCGTGGTGCCGACGGGAATCCCCGCGCTCGGGCGATGGCTGCTCGTTCGGCGCCAGGCGGGGATTTGGTTGTTGCACCCCGCGGTAGTGGTTCACCGGAACGGGGCGGTGAGCCTTGTCGGGGCCATTGGATCGCGGAGGCAAAGCCGCACTTTCCATTTGCCGACCGGCCTGTCGATCGAGCCTGGTTGGTTCCTCGACGGCGAGCTGCTCCGGCTCAGCACGCCGGACCGGGGCACCATCGAGCTTGCGCTCCCGGTGCACAGCGCCCACCGGCTCGCGGCGGGACTGGCAGTCAGTCGGTCTGCTTGAGCAGGTCGTAGACCCGGTCTTTGGCGTCGGCGATGACATCGGTGGCCGCAGCCACCTGGTGCGGGTCGCCGGATGTGGCGACCTGGATCAACGCAGCCCCCAGCTGGAAAGCGGCGTCACGCAGGCCGATGAGGTCCTCGTGGCCGCCGCCCGAGAACCGCTCCCAGGGGGCAGGTTGACGGAGGCCGGCCAGGTATTCGTGGCCATCCTCGGTCAGCTCGAACACACGCTTGCCGGAAGACTCGGCGGTTGCGATCAAGCCTTCGTCTTCCAATTGCTGGAGGGTGGGGTACACCGACCCCGGGCTCGGTTGCCACATCCCCCCGCTGCGGTCGGATAGCTCCTGCATGATCTGATAGCCGTGCATCGGCTCCTCCGCCAGGAGGTGGAGGATGGCGAGCCGGACGTCGCCCCGTCCCACTTTGGGGCCCGATCCCCACGGGCCTTGCCCCCAGCCGCCTTGCATTCCAAATCCCCGGGCCCAGCGGCCCCGGGGTCCCATGTTGATCCGCCCCAGGCCCTGCAACGCTTCGCGAAGGAACGGCGGGATGTCCCATTCCGGGTCGTGTGCGTGCGATGGCATGTGTCCTCCTGTTGTCTGGCACGTTATTTCGTTGGCACGTCTTCTTCGGTGGCACGCGTGTTCGCAAGGTCGTTCGCGACGTGCCCCGCGGCCCTCACGGTGTCTCCACCTCGCATCTGCTGTGTGGCCGTGCCTTGGTCGGCTCGCAATCGCTTAGCGAGCTATCGCGATATATCGCGATATAACACGATAGCACGGATTTTTTGGAGAGGCAGCTGTTAATCCGACTCGCCGAACACCGGGACACCTTCGATCAAGTCGTAGAAATCCCCCTTGTAGTTCGTGAAGATCTGGCGGTCGATGGACAGCCCGGTCTCGCCGTCGAGGCTGCCCGCCAAGATCGAGATGTCGTCTGCGCCCTGCAGTTGCCAGAACAGGGCCGAGCCACATCGACCACAAAAACCACGCCGGGCGAAAGACGAGGAGGCGTACCAGCTGAGCGTTTCATCGGTCACCAACTCCAGGTCGTCCCGGCGGCACTCGGTGGCGGCGTAATAGAGCCCCGTTTGTCTCCGGCACATCGTGCAGTGACAGGTGGTGATCGGGCGCAACGGGCCGTGCACGACGTACCGAACCCCACCGCAGAGGCAGCCACCCTCTTTCCGGACGGCTTGGTCGCTCATCCGCTGCCGGTCCGCCGGGACAGAAGAAGCACCGCAACCGTCAGGCACAGGGTGACGAACATCCGCACGACGTCGACAGCCGGAGTCCACTCGACGTGCCCGTCTCTCATCACGTAGGCACCAACGGGTCGACCCGAGACACCGAAGCCGCCCCCCTCGCCGGCGCCGGCTACTGAACCGTCACTATTCGTGCCGGTGCCCTCGCCGAAGCCGCCCGCGCCACGCACAGAGACCACGGGAATGATCAGAGTGCCGTCACGTTCGATGGGATCGCCCACGAGGCGGTCGACGGTCATCAAATCCCGGGCGCGTGCGAAGAGCTGATTCGTGGCTCCCGGTGTTCTGGAATTGTTCACGTATTCCTCCTTCTCTCCTCGACCTCCGCAGCAGCTCACCGCAGGCGATCGACCTCGTCAGGAGTACGCCTCCACCGGTACACACTCGCAGAACAGGTTGCGGTCGCCGAACGCGTTGTCGATGCGCCCAACTGCCGGCCAGAACTTCGCCTCGTTGAGCCAAGGGGCCGGAAAGGCGGCCTGGCGGCGGGAGTACGGGTGACTCCAGTTGTCCGCCGTGACCTGAGCGGCGGTGTGGGGAGCATTGCGAAGCACGTTGTCGTCGGGGTCAGCCCTTCCGTCCTCGATGTCAGCGATCTCCTGTCGGATCGAGATCATCGCATCACAGAATCGATCCAGCTCGGCCAGTGACTCCGACTCGGTCGGCTCGATCATCAGGGTTCCTGCTACCGGCCACGACATCGTCGGCGCATGAAAGCCGTAGTCCATCAGACGCTTCGCAATGTCTTCAGCCGAAGCCGCATCCTTGAGTGGTCGCACGTCGATGATGCACTCGTGCGCCACCCGGTCCTGGGCCCCCCGGTACAGCACCGGGAAATGCTCTTCCAGCCTGGCGGCGATGTAGTTCGCGTTGAGGATCGCCACTTCACTGGCGCGTCGCAGCCCTTCGGACCCCATCATGGCGATGTATGCGTAGGAGATGGGAAGAATGCTGGCGCTTCCCCAGGGGGCGGCAGCCACCGCCCCGCTGTCCGGTGACAGCGGATGGCCGGGCAGGAATGGAACCAGGTGTTCGGCCACGCCGATGGGCCCCACTCCGGGGCCTCCTCCTCCATGCGGGATGCAGAAGGTCTTGTGCAGGTTGAGGTGGCACACGTCGGCGCCGAAGTCGCCCGGCCGGCTCAAACCCACCTGAGCGTTCATGTTGGCCCCGTCCAGGTAGACCTGACCACCGTGGCCGTGGACGATGGCGCAGATCTCGACGATCGACGTCTCGAATACCCCATGCGTACTGGGGTAGGTCACCATGAGGGCACCGAGGTTGTCTGCGTGTTCGGCGGCCTTGGCCTCGAGGTCGGCGACGTCGATGTTGCCCTCGTCGTCGGTCCCGATCACCACGACCTCCATGCCGGCCATGACCGCGCTGGCCGGGTTGGTGCCGTGGGCGGATGCCGGGATCAGGCACACCGACCGGTGGCCCTCGCCGCGACTCTCGTGATATCGGCGGATCGCCAGCAGGCCTGCGTATTCGCCCTGCGATCCGGCGTTGGGCTGCAGTGACACTCCAGCAAAACCGGTGATCTCGGCCAGCCACTCCTCGAGATTCAGGAAGAGCTCCCGGTACCCGTCGCTCTGGTCGGCCGGGGCAAAGGGGTGGAGGCGGCCGAACTCGGGCCAGGTGATCGGGATCATCTCGGTCGTGGCGTTGAGCTTCATGGTGCACGACCCGAGCGGGATCATGGAATGTACGAGCGACAGGTCCTTGGTCCGGAGGCGGTTGATGTAGCGGAGCATCTCGGTTTCCGAGTGGTGGCTGTTGAACACGGGGTGCGTAAGGAATTCGGACGTGCGCACCAGATCGGCGGGCATGCGACGGTCGGGATCGGCGGCGTCACCGTCCGGGGCGGGGGCAACGTCACCGGCACCGAACAGAGCCAGCAAGCGGTCAACGTCGTCGTCATCCGTCGTTTCGTCCAAGGAGATCCCGACGGTGCCGCTGGACGCCAGCCGCAGGTTCATTCCCTGATCGGCAGCCGCCTCTACTCCGGCTTCGGCCTGATCCGTGAGAATGGTGATGGTGTCGAAGAAGGCGTCTGCCGCCAGTTCATATCCCGCCGCCTCCAGTCCGCCCGCCAACCGCGCGGTCCGCCGGTGGACCGCCCGCGCGATCTCACGCAGTCCATCGGGGCCGTGGTAGACGGCGTACATGGAGGCAACTACTGCCAGCAGGACCTGGGCGGTGCAGATGTTGGAGGTGGCTGAATCGCGGCGGATGTGCTGCTCGCGAGTCTGTAGCGCCATCCGCAGCGCCGGCTGGTCATCGACATCTTTGGAAACGCTGATCAGTCGTCCCGGTAGCGAACGGACGTGGTTTTCGTGTATCGCCATGAATGCCGCGTGGGGCCCGCCGAATCCGAGCGGAACGCCGAATCGCTGGCTGTTGCCGACAGCGACATCAGCTCCCCATTCTCCTGGCGGGCGGAGCAGCGTCAACGCCAGCAGGTCGGTGGCGGCGATGACGACGGCCCCGACTTCGTGGGCGCCTGCGGCGAAGGCCGTGTAGTCGTAGATGGACCCGTCGGTGGCCGGATACTGGACCAGTGCCCCGAAAACGTCATTGTCGAACGTGAAGGTTCGATGATCGCCCACGACAACGTCAAAGCCGAGGGGTCGCGCACGCGTCAACACCACTTCGATGGTCTGGGGATGGCAGGTTTCCGACACGAAGAACGTGTTGGCGCTCGACTTGCGTGGCTGCACCCGGCGCGCCAACGTCATGGCTTCGGCAGCCGCAGTGGCCTCGTCGAGCAGCGAGGCGTTGGCGATGTCCAACCCGGTGAGGTCGGCGACGACGGTCTGGAAGTTGAGCAGCGCCTCGAGCCGACCCTGGGCGATCTCTGCCTGGTACGGCGTATAGGCCGTGTACCAGCCCGGGTCCTCCAGGATGTTGCGCAGGATCACCGTCGGCGTGTGGGTGTCGTGGTAGCCCATGCCGATGAAGGATCGGACGACCACATTGTGGGCGGCCAGGCCGCCAACGTGCTCGAGGACCTCCGACTCGGTCATAGCGGGCGGCAGATCGAGGTCGCCTTTGAAGCGAATACCGGCCGGGATGGTTTGCTCGATGAGCTCGTCCATCGACGACACCCCCACCATTGCCAGCATGTGCTCCACGTCGGAGGACCGGGGTCCGATGTGCCGTTCGCCGAAGTCACTCATCCTCGCTACCTCCTAGCCGGCGTCCACGTGGGCCCGGTAGTCCTCGGGGGCCAGCAGTCCGTCCAGCTGGGACGGATCGGACGGGCGTATCTTGATCATCCAGCCGTCGCCATAAGGTGAACTGTTCACGAGCTCCGGGCTGGCGTCGAGCGTGGTGTTGACGTCCACGATCTCGCCCGACACCGGCATGTAGACATCGCTCACGGCTTTGGCTGACTCGACAACTCCGAACTCCTCGCCCTGTTCCATGGAGTCCCCCACCTCGGGGAGCTCGACGTACACGATGTCGCTCATACTGTCCTGGGCGTGGTCGCTGATACCGACCACCACCAGCTCGTCCTCCACCCGGGCCCACTCGTGTGTCTGGGCGTATTTGGCGTTTTCGTCGAGTTCCATCGGTCCTCCTACCGATATGCCGGGCGATACAGCGGGCGCTTCACGACCACCGCCGCCTTCGGCTTGTTTCTGATTTCTATCTGAATTGGCGTGTCGGTGGCTGCGTAGGCAGCCTCGACGACAGCATTACCGGCGTAGGCGTCAACCGTGGGGGCATACATCCCGGTGACGACGACTCCGATCTCTTCGCCGTCCTGATTGAGCACGGGATAACCCTCCCGCGGCACTCCTTTGTCGGTGAGCACGAAGGTGACGAGCTTGCGGCCCACCCCCCGGTCCCGGTGAGCCAGCAGGGCTGCTTTGCCGACAAAGTCCTTGTCGAAATCGATCGCCCAAGCCAGCCGCGCCTCGAGCGGGTTGATGTTGTCGGAGATCTCGTGACCATACAGTGCGAAGCCGGGCTCGAACCGCAGGCTGTCTCTCGCCGCCAGGCCGATTGGAGCGACTTCGATGTCGTGTTCGGTGCCGGCGTCGAGCAGCGCATTCCACACCCGGTGAGCGTGTTGGTCGCCGAAATACAGCTCGACCCCGTCTTCTCCGGTGTAGCCGGTTCGGCCAACGACCATCGGCACTCCGATCAGCTCGACCCGAGCCGACGAGAAGCGTTCGATGCCGTCGATGTCGTGCTCGGTGAGCTTGTCCAGGAGTTCGATGGCCCGCGGCCCCTGGACTGCCAGCATGTAGGTTTCTTCGGAGAGATCCTCGAGCGTCACATCGAACGGGGCGGCGTGGTGGCGCATGTGGGCGATGTCCTTGTCACGGTTGTCCGCATTGATCACCACCATGTAGTGATCATCGAGCCGATACACGAAGACGTCGTCGACGACACCCCCGTGCTCGTGGAGCATCAGCCCGTAGCGGGATTGGTGCTCTCCCAACTCTGCGATGTTGCTGGTGACGATGTGTTCGAGAAACGCCACGGCGTCCGGCCCGCCGACGGCCACCTGGCCCATGTGGTCGATGTCGAAGATACCGACGCTGCGACGCGTGATGTGGTGTTCTTCGATCGGCCCGGTCTCGTACAGCACCGGCATCGAGTGGCCGGCGAACTCCACCATGCGGGCACCCAGCTCCACGTGGCGGTCGTGTAGGGCGGTTCGTTTCAGCTCCGTTGCCTGCTCTTCCGCCGTTTCGGACATGTTCTTCCCATCTGCCATCAAGAAAAACGGATAGGGCCGGCCGGCTTCCTATCCGTTTGCCCTGTCCTCGATCCGACCCGGTGGTCCTGCCACCGGGGAGATCACCTGAGAGATTGCCCCTTCGGTGCGGATGGTCCGCTCTCCAGAGTGCTGTCGCCGCTGTGATCCTTTTGCCGGAGAGTTTCGGGTCACGGCCTGGATCAGCGGTGCCCTTGCCCCTTCGGCGTCCAACCCCGACCGTCCCGGTCTCCTGTCACGGTCTGGCGCCACGCTCTCGCGTGGCGGATTCTGGGCTGGCTCTCTCTCGCAACAGCTCAAATCAGCGTGTCTTCAGTTGTCAACCCACCCTAGCGCCGAACGAGGCGCCTCCATCCGCGCTCAGGTCCGGCGGCGCGGCCGCATCAACCCCTCCTGGGCGGTCGATGCGACCAGAGTTCCGGATTCGGTGTAGATGTGCCCGATGTTGAAGCCTCTCGCACCCGACGCCGACGGCGATCGCATGTCGTAGAGGAGCCACTCGTTGGCGAGCACCGGCCGGTGGAACCACATGGCGTGATCGAGGCTCGCTCCCATGATCTCTTCGAAACTGGGGGCGTGGGTGCGCACGGCGGTGCCCATCAATGCGAGGTCGCTGAGGTACGTCAACAGGATGTTGTGGACCCTGGGCTGATCCGGGAGCGCTCCGTTGATACGAAACCACATCTGTCGCTCCAGCGCCCCCGGCTGCCATTCGCTCGGCGCCCGGTCGTGGCGCAGTTCGATCGGGATGCCCCGTGTATCCCAGTTGTGCGGAAAGAAATCGCGGGGGGTCAGCCCGAAGTCCTCGGCCGAAGGGAACTCCAGCGGGCCGGCGGTCTCCGGCATGCGCTGCTGGTGATCGAAGCCGTCCTCTGGGCGATGGAACGACGCGGCCAGATTGAAGATCGCCTCACCCCGCTGCCGGGCCACGATCCGCCTGGTGGCAAACGACCGTCCGTCCCGTATTCGATCCACGTCGTAGATGACGGGCAGACCGGGGTTGCCTGGCAGCAGGAAGTAGGAGTGGAGCGAGTGCACCTCGATTCTGTCGATCGTCTTGTAGGCAGCCGACAACGCCTGGGCTGCCACGATCCCCCCGAACAGCCGGACCCGCTCCCAGTAGGTCGGGTGGCCTCGGTAGAGGTTCAGGTCGATCTCCTCCAGATCGAGGCTGGCGACCAGGGCGTCGACGTCGGCCTGGTCGGCCGACGCGGGTTGGGACGCGTCCATCTACTTGGGGGGCATCCGGATGCCACCGTCCATCCGGATGATCTCTGCGTTCATGTACGGGTGGGTCAGCAGGAACAAAGCCAGCTCGGCGTATTCGGACGGCTGGCCCAGACGGCGGGGGAACAGCACCGACTGGCCGAGTGCGGTTTTGGCTTCGTCCGGCAGGGAGTCGAACAGGGGAGTGTCGATCAAACCAGGGGCGATGGTCGAGACCCGGATGCCGACGGCGGCGAGGTCTCTGGCCACCGGGAGCGTCATACCGACCACGCCTCCTTTGGAGGCGGAATAGGCCGCCTGGCCGATCTGGCCGTCGATGGCTGCCACCGAGGCCGTGTTGACGATGGCGCCCCGCTCACCCTGTGCGTCCGGTTCGTTCTCTGACATCGCCTGGGCAGCCAGTCGAATGCTGTTGAAGGTGCCGACGAGGTTGACCGCAATGACTTTCTGGAAGGTGTCGAGGCCGTGAGGAATGCCGTCGCGGCCGATGGTTCGCTGCGCCCATCCGATGCCGGCACAGTTGACCAACGACCGCAGGGGGGCCATCTCCGTGGCGACCCGTACGGCCTGTTGGATACCTTCATCGCTGGTGACATCTGCCGGGACCGCCCGTCCCCCGATGTCGGCCGCCACGGTGTCGGCCTTTACTTCCTGGGTATCGACGACAACCACCGCTGCCCCGTGCTGCGAAAGCAGCCGGGCGGTGGCCTCTCCCAATCCGGAGGCGCCTCCGGTCACGATGGCCGAGCTGCTGTCGAGCGTCATGGGTGTTCTCCCTTGTCAGATCTGTTTGTTGAGGAAGCCGGCCAGGACGCGGGCGTGGTTGTGCTCACGGTCCTTGGTGGTGTAGAGCAGTGTGACTCGTCCCAACCGCGCCTGGCGCACGATCGGCTCCCAATGGCGTTCCAGAGAAGGCAATTGCTCCCGATACTGCGCCTCGAACTCCTGCCAGGAGCGGCGCATCAGCTTTTCGAGCTTGCGGTCGGGCGCCAGCTCCCGGATCCACCCGACCATCGCCAGTGAGTCCGATCGAACGCCGGGAGGCCAGCGCCGGCTGACCAGCCATCGGGATCCGTCCGATGGCTCCCTGGGATCCCAGACGCGCTTGATGGAGATGGCCACGGCGGCCAGCCTATCCGGTTGGTAGCCTCGGTCTCACGACCTACGTCGAGCGAGTTCGCCTACCCGTTGACGGACCTTGCCATCGGACCCATTGAGCGGTCGCTGAGCCCGCTGGACATAGGCGATAGTCACTGCTCGTCTCATTCATCGACGAACTAGCAGCCGGACTCACGCCTCAACACCCCGGGGTACGGTGTTGTCGGGGTCGAAAGCACACAGGGTCGTGACGGCTGCACCTACGGGTCGGCCGAGAAGCCAGACGGTCAGTTCGGTCTGTTCCTGCGCGTGGTCGGGGTGGACATAGGCCATTGCGAGATTCTTGCCGACTCGGTGGCCCCAGGCTCCCGATGTGATCACACCGGCGGGTTCGTCGCCGGCGAACACGCCCTCGCCTGGCTGGGCCGGGGCATCAGTGCTGTCGATCTCGAGGACGACGCGCTGGCGTCGGTTTCCGTCAGCAATCTGAGCTTCGAGTCCGGGCTTGCCGGGGAAGTCCTTGGACAGATCGACGAAGCGTTCGAGGCCTGCTTCGTAGGGGTTGAACTCGGTGATGAAGTCGGCCTTCCAATGGCCGTAGCCCTTCTCCATCCGCATGGAGTCGATGGCGTACATGCCGAAGTGGGTCAGGCCGAACGCTTCACCGGCCCCAATCAGCGTCTGGTACGCAGCGTACAACTGTGTATTCGGGATGTGCAGCTCTACCGCTTGTTCGCCTGAGAAGCTGACGGCGATGGCGAGGGCTTCGACGTGGCCGATGTAGCAGCGGCGGGCCCGAAGCCAGGGCAGGTCGTTCTGGGTCCACTGGCTGCGGGGAGACACGGCGGTCATCAGATCACGGGCACGAGGACCGGCGAGCAGCAGCAACGTGTGCGTGTTGGTTCGGCTCTCGATTCGAGTGTCGGAGCCGGCGGGAAGATGCTCTTGAAGCCAGTCGCGGTCGTAGAACTCGGCCGCTGCACCGGACCCCCAGAAGACACTTCCGTCCGACAATGGAACCACCGTTGCCTCGCTGGCGATATTGCCGGACGGCGTGAGGAAGTAGCACAGGCTCGCTCGACCGACGGTCGACGAGACTCGTGAGCACGACACGCTGTTGAGCCAGCCGATCACGTCTGTGCCGGTGATGTTGTAGTGGTTGAATCCCGACAGCTCGGCGAGACCGACACCGTCACGGAGGCTCGCGATCTCGGCTGCCACCACGTCGTGGGTATTCGCGAAGGCGTAGGTGTGTTCTTCGACGAAATCGGAGTCCGGCTTGTAAAAGCTGGTTCGTTCCCAGCCATTGATGACCTCGAACTCGGCGCCCTTCTGCGCTAGAACCGGATATATAGGACTCGTCTTCGCGGGACGTCCGGCGGGGCGATGTTCGTGGGGCAGATGCCAGACAAACTCCAACTGGTAATCCTCGATCGACTTCGCCGCGGTGTACTCGGTGTTCGCATGGTCGGTGAGGCGACGAGGGTCGAGCTGCCAGCAGTCCCACTCGGTCTCGCCGTGCACGATCATCTGGGCGAGCATCTTGCCGTACCCGCCGCCCTCGCCGATGCCCACTCGGATGCCGTTCATCGACCACAAGTTCCGGAAGCCCGGCTGCTTGCCCACCAATGGTCCGGCGTCGGCGGAATACGCGATCGGTCCGTTGACGACCGAGCGGATTCCCACATCCGCCAGTACCGGAACCCGCTCCATGATCGGTTCGAGCTTCGGGAGCAGCCGGTCGAGGTCCGGTGGGCACAAGGCGTTGACGAAGTTCGGGTCGATACCGTCCATCCCGAACGTCTTGCAGTCCCACTCGTAGATTCCGACCAGCAGGCCGGCGCCCTCCTGGCGCATGTAGAACGTGTCGCGAGGGCATCGCACGATCGCCACCCGATCCTCTACGCGGCCAACGAGTTCGGGAATGTCTTCGGTGATGAAGTACATGTGCTCCATCGAGATCACCGGATACTCGATGCCGAGCATCGCACCCACTTCATTGGCCCGATTACCGGCCGCGATCACCACGTGCTCGGCAGTGATCGAGCCCTTCTCGGTTTCGACGATCCACTCCCCTCCCGGCTTCTGTTCGAATCCGGTGGCGGGCGTATGGCGGTAGATTTCCGCTCCCGCAGCACGGCAGCGACGGGCCATGGCCTGACACAGCTGGGCCGGGTCGACGTCGCCATCCCTGCCGTCCCACAATGCCGCGAGCAGATCATGCTCGCGGACCAAGGGATTGCGCTTGCCGACCTCCGATGGGTCGACCAGTTCGAAGTCCAACCCGAGGCCTTTGGCCACCGAGAGGATGTGATGGCAGCCGTCGAGCTGCTTCTGATCGGTGATCAAGCGCAGACCGCCGATGTTGCGGTGGTAGTTGATCGGGTACTCGGGGTCGTTCGCGAGCTCGTCGTACAGCTTGATCGTGTAGTCCCGCATCAACAGCAACAGCTGATTGAAAGCGATCGCAGGAGCCTGAGCAGCCGAATGCCATGTCGTTCCCGACGTCAGTTCGTTCCGTTCGAGCAACACCACATCGTTCCACCCCTCCAAGGTGAGGTGATACAAAGCCGACAGCCCCGCAACCCCGCCGCCAACAACAGCAACCCGAGCTTCAGATTTAATGCGTTTCGATCCGGATTACAGGCGTTTGCGTGGCTTATCGGCGGCCTTGAGAACCTTGCCGTCTGCTCCCATGATCCCCGCCTTGCTTCCGATGGAGAGCGAGTTGGCCAGGAAGAGATCGTCGCGGTTGATCACGATCCACCGGTAGCCCTCGACCTTCTTCAGACGCTTGAAGGCATCCTTGAACTTCTTGGGATCGGCTTCGACGACGATCGATCCCTGCTCCGAGACCAGATCGGCTGCGCCGGTCCCGTCTGCTTCCGCCTGGAATATCTGCTTGGCCGCCTCCAGGAGTCCGGCCTGATCGAGGCGGCTCATTCGGCTTCCTCCGACAGGAGTGTGTCGCGAATGAACGTCATCGCGTCGGCCGCCCCCTCGCCTTCACTCGTCACGGTGACCTCGTCGCCGGTCGAGGCGCCCAGGGTGAGCACGCTAAGAATGCTGCCTGCGTTGGCGGTCTTGTCGCCCTTCTGGATGGTGACCGAGGCGCCGGTCGACTTGACGTGCTCGACAATGATCGATGCCGGCCGGGCGTGGAGGCCGGAGGGGTTTCGGATCGTGATGGTTTCCGTGAGGCTTCCTCCGGTATCTTCGGTCGACTCCATCGCCTCGGCGGTGGCGGCCATCAGCGGGCTGTTGGCGGCGACTCCGTTCTCTTCCATGAGTTTCATCCATCCTTTCGATTGGATTGCTTGGTCCAAGAGCTCGGCCCCTTCAACGGTGGCAGAGCGATTGACGGTCAAGGCGGCGGCAATGCTGCGGGCATGCGGCTCGATGGGCAGGCCTTCTTCGGCGGCGGCGATCGCGGGACCGAGGATCCGCTCGCCGGCCCCGAGCTTGGCCAGCGGGTTGCGGGCCACCCGGGTCAAGGGATCGGCGATCGAGGCGTCGGCGAAGCGGTGAAGAGACGCCGCCGCCGTTGCGTCCAGATGTTGTTGCGACATCTGGGGATGGCGCTGCGCCAATATCGTCACCATGTTGGCCGCGATCGTGCCCACGTCGGCGGCGATCGACGCGTCGGCGATGGCATCATGGATGAACTGGAAGCCGCGTGGCAGCCCCTGGTAGGCGACGACTGCGTGCAGGCCATTCACCAGCCAGAGCTTCCTTGTGAGGTAGGCGTCGATGTCGTCGACGAGCTGAATGCCCTCTGGCGGGTTGCTCCCTTGCCACTCGCGACCGTCGACGAAAAACTCAAAGGTCGGCTCGACCGACACATTCAGCCCTTCGGCGGGCACCACGATCCGGTCGACGACGACCTCTGGGAACCCGACGCGGTCACGGGTGAGGTTCCCTCGACCGACCAGCGACTCGAGTAGCGCAGAATTGGGGTGCGTGTTCTCGCATGCGATCACATTGACCGTTTCGCGAGAGTTTCGATTGAGGCCGGCCCGGATGGGCGCCGCCAGGATCGGCAGGATCGACCCACCGACGGCGGTCGCCACCAGGTCGGCCTCGGCCACCGCCGCCACCACCGCCTCCTCATCCTGGGCACGGACAGCCCGGTGGATTGCCACCGTCTCACGGTCGCCGGCGGTGTGAACGACCTCGAATTTCTGTTGCTCCGCCAAGCGCTGGATCAGGCCCTCGTCGGCGTCCACGACTGTGATCTCATAGCCCGCTCGCTGGAGCACCGGAGCGACGAGGCCGCGGCCGATGTTGCCTCCACCAAAGATGACGGCCTTCATGCGGGTTGTAAGGCCTCGTAGATCTCTTTCGGGTCGTCGGTCGTCCCCAATTGTTGGCACACCTCTTCGTCCTGCAGGACCTCTGCGAGCTGGCTGAGGATGTCGATGTGATCATCGCCCTCGGCAGCCAGCCCGATCACGAGGTGGGCGATGCCCGCCGTGCCCCACTCGACACCATCGGGATACTGCAGGACCACGATGCCGGTCCCCTCCACACTCTCCTTGACCTCGAAGGTGCCGTGGGGCAGAGCGACGCCGTTTCCCATATACGTGGAAACGGACTCTTCCCGCTTGTGCATGGCGTCTACGTAGTCCGAGCCCACCAGCCCGCGGGCCACGAGCATCGCCCCGGCGGCGTCGATTGCCTCGGCCTGGGAGGCCGCAGCTTGTCCTACGCGAATGTCGTCGAGCGACAAAATCTCATTGCTGCTCATTGATCAGAGTGCGGATTCGATGGGTTCGCCGGCCTGGAGTTTGGCAACGAGCCCTTTCACCGCCGGGTCGTTGAAATACATCGTGAACGGGACGATGGCGGCCGTTGGGATCTTCGCTTTGGCCTGTCTCGCCATCCCGTTGTGGACGAGGACAACGTCGGCATGGTCGGGTATCTGCTGGACGGGTGAATGGATGACCTGGATGTCGAGCTTTGCCTTCTTGATCATCTTCTTCAGCTGGTTGGCCCCCATCAGCGATGAGCCCATGCCCGCCTCGCAGGCGAACACGATCAGGCGCACGTCGCTCGGTTGTTTGACGGTCTTGTCGGTCATGGCAATCCCTCTGGTTCAGAAATGGAGGAGGGGAAGGAAAGACGCATCTTTCCTTCCCCTCCCATGTGCGTTGCTATCAGGCCTGGCCTGGCATTGTCAGACCAGGGATGTCGGGCAGTGCGTCGCCGAGCTCGAGATCGGCGTCGGTGTCCTCCATGTCTCTCACGGGGAACAGCCTTAGTAGAACCACGCCGACGACAAAGGCGGCAATGGCTCCCACCGCCACGCCCAGTAAGACGCCAAACGCGCCTCCTGCGGGCGGTAGCAGTGCCAGGTAGGCGAATATCGACCCGGGGGACGGTGGCCCGACCAGCCCGGCGTCCGTGGCCACGAACGTCAGGTCGGCCGTGATGCCGCCGGCCCACATGGCACCGATCATCACGGGGTTCATCAGCACATACGGGAAGTACACCTCGTGGATGCCTCCGAAGAAGTGGATGATGATCGACCCGGGTGCCGACAGCTTCGCCAAGCCCTTGCCGGCGAACCAATAGGCGCCCAGCAGGCCGAGGCCCGGGCCCGGGTTCGACTCGAGCATGTAATAGATCGACTTGCCCGTCTCGGCGGCATCGATCGTCCCGAGCGGCGTGAGCACTCCGTGGTTGATGGCGTTGTTCAGGAACAGAACCTTGCCAACCTCGATCGGGATGTCCGCCAGGGGCAGCAGTCCGGCGTCGGTGATGGCTTCGACCATGTTTCCGAACGCGCTCGCGATGGCGCCCATGACCGGTCCGATGATCAGATAACCGAGTCCGACCAGAAACACCCCCGCGATGCCCTGCGAGAAGTTGTTGTACAACATCTCGAAGCCGGCGGGGGTGCGGTCCTCGAGCCAGTGGTCGATCTTGCTCATCACCCAACCGGCCAGGGGGCCGATCAGCATGGCGCCGAGGAACTGGGGCGGATCACCAGACGCGCCGGAGGCGAGCTCGAAGGCAGAGCCGCCGATCACGCCCATGGCGGCCACTGCACCAAGCACGCCGCCGCGGTGCCCGTGCACCATCTTGCCGCCGGTGTATGCGATCAGCAGGGGCAGCAGGTAGACGATCATCGGGCCGACGATGTTGCCGGTGATGAGATCCCAGTCCCAGTTGAGGCCGGTGTATTCGGCCAGCCACCCGGTTGGGATGACGAGGGCGGTTATCAGTCCCCAGGCAATGAAGGCCCCCAAGTTGGGGATCACCATGCCGGCGAGGAAACCACCTAGCCGCTGAATTGTTTCTTTCATGTGCGCTTGCTCCTCCTCAGTCGAGCGCGATTTCCTTGGTGTTCGGGCCGAGGGTGTCCTTCGGTCAAAAAGACTCGCCGCCAGGACCGAGCATGCCTCCCCGGTCGGAGTTGCCTCCCATGGGTGCTTTCATCGTCGCGGCTTTGGCCCCCTTCGGCAAGTGCCAATTTGGAATGGGCTACTTGTGACAAATGTGGTCGATGAGAGGAGGGACTGTCACAAGTCACGTGTTTCGGGTCTAGCGGGCGATGCTCTGGGAAATGCTTCGGACGTCATCGGCGAGGAGGAGCGGATTGACGACGATCGTGGGCGGGTCCGACTCTGGCGATCTGCCGTCCAAGGGCACCGTCGAGATGACGATATCGGTCTCCAGCGTTTCCTCGTCGACCTCCCGCGCCGAGACCACGTCGACGAGCTCGAGCTGTGGGAATTCTGCCTGAATGCGCGAAACGAGAATCCAAGCGGTCGCCACTCCGCTGGGGCACACGACCACGGCCCGCCGGCGCGGCCACAGGTGGGTGCGCTCCATGGCACCCGACAAGTACATGGTGATGAACCCCACCTCGTCCTCGGGTAGCGCCGCACCCACCTCGTCCTCGACCAGCCTGGCGAGTTCTCCGGCAACGATGTGGACCGCCGGATAGCGCTCCGACACTTCGGCCAACAGCGGGTTGTGCACCGGAAGCCGGTACCGCAGCCGGATGACGAGGCGTTCGAGATGCTGGCTCAAACCTCGCCGCAGCTCGATGTCGGCCTCCAGGATGGGGTGGAGTCGGGTAGCGGCCAAACCCATCATCTTCGTGACGAGCTCCTCCGGAGCCGCCGGCGGTTCGATGGTCTCTTGCAGCGACACCAGTCCCAGCACCAGTTCGGCAATGGCGGCGATGTCTTCTTCGGTGAGGCCAACGCCGGCCAATTCGCTCACGTCGCCGGCAATGAGCCGGGCGGCATCCGCAATCGGGTGGTCGAGCAGGGAGCGCAGCTGGCCGGGCTCCATCGCAACGGTGTGACCGTCTCGCAATCGGGCGACACTGGTCGCGAGGAACACAGGCAGAATGAGCTCCCCTTCCTCGGCCAACGTCTCGAGTGATGGGTGTGATTTGGAGATCTGCCAGCACCGATGTAGGGGAAACTCCTCGAGGAACTCGGTCATGCCGGCCGATAGCCGCACCGCAGGGGCGTCCAGGGTTTCCGTCGAGATGAATGATCGCAGCAACTCGGCCGGAACCACTTCCAGAATCAGCTTGACGATCGCCCGCCGGACCGAGAGCTCAGGACCGATGATGGTGAGGCCCACGCCTGGTTTTCGAGAAAGCACGAGGCCCTGGTGCTCCAGCCATGGTTCGGCCCGTTTGGCGTCCCGTCGGGCCGACGTCTTCGACACCTGGAGATCCTCATGGAGTCGCTCCAGCGAGACAGCGTTTGGCGAAGAAGTCAGGAGCTTGGCGCGAAGCAGATCGAAGCGCTCGTCCCGGGCGAACACCCGCGGAGCCGAAGCCGATGTCTCCCGGATCTCGCTGCGCAACCGGGACAGGGCCCCCTGACCTCCTTCGATCCAGATTCCCACACCGCGTTTCTTTGCCAGCTCGAGCCCGTGGCCGCGCAGGTAGCGCTCGATACCGGTCAATCGATAGCGGACGACCCGCTCGCTCAAGCCGAGGTCGGTCGCCATGGCGCCGGTGCTCTGAGGCCCGTCCTGATTCAACAACCACCGCATCATGCGGACCTGGCGGCTGTCGAGCGGGAGCGTCATGACCCCGCGGCGATACCACGAACTGTTTCGGCCGATTCAGCTTGCAGAGAGGCCGCCAGCCGCTCTTCGTCGGACGCGGTGTCGGCGATGTGGGCTTTGACGACATCGACGCGCGGGCTCGAGACCGACAGCTTGTCCATCCCCATGTCCATGAACAACGTGGCAGCGGCCAGGTCAGACGCCGCCTCTCCACAAACAGATACCGAGATCCCGGCGGAGCGAGCCGCCACCGCCGTCGTGTGGCAGAGGTGCAGCACCGCCGGATGGAGAGGATCGGCGTAATGGGCCAGGTCGCCCGAGGTGCGGTCGGCCGCCATCGTGTACTGGGTCAAATCGTTGGTGCCGATGCTGAAAAAGTCGGCATGTCGGGCCAGACGGTCTGCCACCAGGGCGGCCGAGGGAACCTCGATCATGACACCGACCTTGAATGGCGCCCATTCGATCCCAGAGGAATCCAGTTCCCGTGTCGCCTCTTCGACCAGTGAACGCGCCTGCAGAAAGTCGGAGACCGTGGCGATCATGGGCACCATCATCCAGACGTCCCCGGCCACGGCTGCCCTTGCCACCGCCTTGGCCTGCTCTTTGAACACGTCGTTCGCCCGGCCATAGAGCCGCACCCCCCGCACACCGAGGAACGGGTTCTCCTCGTTGGAGACGCCGATGTATGAGGCGGGCTTGTCGCCCCCGATGTCAAACGTGCGGATCACCACCGGGTCGGAAAATGCCTCGGCTGCCCTGCGATACAGCTCGAATTGCTCGTCCTGTGTCGGTGGCGAATTGCGGCCCAGGTACAAGAACTCGGTGCGAAACAGGCCGATTCCATCGGCCCTGACCTCGATCGCTGCGTCCAGATCGTCCGGGGTCCCGACGTTGGCTGCCACATGTACCCGCCGGCCGTTCACCGAGACAAAGACTCCGCGGTATGCCCGGGCTGCCTCGACCATGCTCCGATAGGTTGCTGCCCGGTTCTGGAAATCGGCCAGCTGCTCTGCGTCCGGATCCAGCACGATCTCGCCGGTGCTGCCGTCGAAGGCCACCGTCTCCGCCCCCTCCGCCTCGGCAATGATTCGCTCGACTCCGACCACCGCCGGGATGGCCAGTGAGCGGGCAATGACGGCCACGTGGCCGGTCGGACCGCCGGTCTCGGTCAGCAACCCCAGTACCGATCGGGGATCCATGACTGCTGTATCGGCGGCGGTCAACATGGAGGCGACGATGACCGCCGGCTCGGTGTTGGCGATACGAACCTGCGACAAGCCGGCGAGCTGGCGCCTGATCCTCTCGGCGATCTCGGCGACGTCGGCTGCTCGCGCCGCCAGGTAGGGATCGTCCAGGCTCGCCAGCACATTGGCGACGCCCGCGGCGGCGTCGGTCACCGCCTCGTCGAGTGATCGGCCGCCGGCCAGGTTTTCGCCCACGGACATCGCCAGCATCTCGTCTTCGGCCATCATGGCCTGGGCTGTCAGGATCTCGGCCGCTTCGTGCCGCCCGGCTTCAGAAGCGGTTTTGGCCGCATCCCGCAATCCTTCGGCTACCGCGGCCGCTGCTTCTGCAAAGGCGCCGGTCGGATCCTCGAACTCGGGGATGGTGATCTCCGACTCGTCGACCACATACACCGGGCCCATCGCGATGCCGTGGGAGGCCCCTGCTCCGGAGATCATGCCGGGTTCCTCTGCACGTGCCGGTAGAGGACTGCTCCGATCGCCATTGACACGTTGGTGGTCACGAGCAATCCGGCGATCGTCAGCGCCCACCTGGTGGCCGGGCCGAGGTCTTCGAATCCGAGCGCGATCGCACCGAAGAGGTTCAAGATCAGCAGGAGGGCCCCGATGGCACCGATCCCTATCCTCCGCCTCTGTCCCAGAAGCACGCTCTTGCCCAACGCCCGCAGCCCGCCGGGGTGGGTCTGCTCGGAGACGACGAATCCGTAGAAGGCGTACATCACCACGACGAAGATCGAAGGCAGGCCGAAGAGGTAGCGCAGTCCGAACAGCACCCCGGCCCAGAAGAAGAGCGACGCCACGAACTGGTCCCGGAACGAGCGCAGCTCACCGACCAGCTCGGACGGCGTGGACCGGCTGCCGTCGACGGCGTCGAGGGCGGCCCGGTACCAAGGGAGGGCTACGACACTCGACAGCACGAGGCCGATCAGGTCGAACCCGATACCGGCCAAGACACTCGAGGACTGTGATGCCATATACCGGAATCCGGCGTACGTGAGGAACGTGGCGGAGGAGGCGGCGAGCAACGGCAGCGGGTGGTCCAAAAAGGCCCGGATTCCGGCTCGGAACAGCTCTCCGATACCGATTCCGAAGCCGGTCTGGCGCTCGGCGAATTGTTGAGCCATGCGAACCTCCGGTCTCAACACGATAGCCATTGAGGGGTTTTGGGTAAACATCGGGTCGGCAGCGGGCCGTGACCGATTGTGCCATCCTGCTGTTGAAGACCGTTCTGCTGGGCCGATCTCGGCCCACCGGCGAATTCGTACGGCGGCCGCTCCGCCGGCTGCGGAGCCCCACTGTCATCTGGCCCGGCCGCACGCTCATCGGCGAGGAGTGGGGCGAAGCGATCCCGGGATTGTGGGTCCATCGCCGTTGGGCGCCCCAGGTCGAGGCTGCCCAGCATCGCCTGGTTGTACGGCTAGGTCTCGTAACCGAGTTCGTCCAGGAAGGGTTCTGGTTCCACGCCGAGCGAGTCGGCGACCCGGTTGATGTAGTTGAAGTAGGAACACACCTGCGTGGCGTCGTGGATGGCGCGGTCATCCCAGCCGGCTGCTCGCAACCGTTCGATGTCCTGCTCGTCGCACTCGCCGGGCGCGAGGGTCAGCTTCTCCGTGTGCGCCAGGAGGGCCCCGGTGGCCGCATTCAGGCCGGCCGTGCGCCAGTTGGTGGCAAACCGATCGACCAGCGCCTGGGCTTCCTCATCCGGGAGCTCCAGGTCGGCGGCGACCTCCGACCGGAGGTCGTGTAAGTGCGCCCGGATTCAGTAGTCGCACTCGTTGGCCTGGGAGGTCACCACCGCGATCATCTCGCGCTGGGAACGGGACAGGGGCGACTCGCCGAACATCAACGTGCCATAGAACCGCATCGAGTCGCGCATGGCCTCTCCGTTCGGGCTCATGATCGCCACGATGTTCCAGATCCGGCCCGCCCTCCGCATGGCCCGTTCGTATTCCTTCCTGGTCGCTCCTACCGCGTCATCAGGGTGGATTTCCTCGATGTAAGGCATGGTGACCCTCCGGCCGGGAGATTACGCCGACGGGCAGCCGGCTGAAAGGGCTCTATCCGGTTCCAGGAAGTCCGTTGCCGCGGTTGGCTCGCGTAAAATTGCAGCCGTGGTCATCGCCGCTGCTGTCGAATCCCGAGCCAAGTTCGTCGATCTGGACGTTTCACTCAACGGCTGGGCCGCCCTGCTCGTGGCGATCGGCGTGATGCTGGCGATCGACCTCTATCGCCACCGCGACAATCACGAACCAACGTTTCGCAGTGCCCTCATCGAGTCGACGGTCTGGATCGCTTGCGGGCTGGCGTTCGGAGTGATCGTCGCCTATATCTGGGGCGCCGACGCTTTCGGCGAATACATCAGCGGCTATTTGATCGAGAAATCGCTGAGCGTCGACAACGTGTTCGTGTGGGCGATCTTGTTCTCATCGATGTCGATCCCACTCAAGTACCAGCACCGGGTGCTGTTCTGGGGCATCTTCGGAGCGCTGGTGCTTCGGGCCGCTTTCATTTTCGTGGGGACGGCGCTCATCACCCGCTTCGTATGGGTGCTGGTGGTGTTCGGGGCGTTTCTGATCTTCACAGGCTTCAAGGTGATTCGCCACCGCGACGACGAAGGCGACGACGTGTCGCAGCGCCAACTTGGTTTGCTGCGGCGTTTCATGCCGGTGACCGACACGATCGAGGACCACAAGTTCTTCACGATGATTGGTGCCCGCCGGGCCGCCACTCCGCTGTTTGCGGCACTCGTTGCCATCGAGGTGACCGACGTCATCTTTGCGCTCGACTCGGTCCCGGCGATCCTGGCGGTTTCGAATGAACCCTTTCTGGTGTTCGCCTCCAACGCCTTTGCGATCCTGGGGTTGCGGGCCATGTATTTCTTGCTCGCCAACGCCCGCCAGCGATTCCACTATCTGTCGCACGCCCTGGGCGGAATCCTCGTGTTCGTGGGCTTCAAGATGACGATCTCGCCCTGGTACCACCTCGATACCTACATTGCGCTCGGCGTCATCATCGCGGCCCTGGCGGCAGCCATCCTGTTCAGCGAGCGCAAGTCCCGCAAGCTGGGACTGGTCGGGAGCCGCGCCGGCTGACCGGCTAGAACTTCCGCTCCATGATCTGGACGGACCAGTAGCGGCCGAATTTGCGCCCCACCTCGCTGTAAACGCCGACCCGGTCGTAGCCGAGCTCCTCGTGCACGACGATGGAAGGTTCGTTGGGCACGGCGATCAATGCCACGGCCCGGTGCACGTCTTCATGCTCCAGGACCTCGATCAAGTGCGTGAGCAGCCGGCGGCCGATCCCTAGACCGAGGGCGTCGGGGTGGACGACGACCGTGGTCTCCACCGTCGTGTCGTACCCGCTCTTGGGCCGAAAGCGGCTGCTGTAGCTGACTCCGACAACCAGGTCGTCGAGCTCCCCCACGAAGGCCCGGTACCGGCCCGCCTCGCCATATTTGGCGAACCACGCCATCCGCTCGTCGATCGTATGCGGCTCGTCGTCGAAAGAGACATGGGTCTCGGTGATCCAATGGTTGTAGATCTCGGTGATGCGGGGAACATCGGCGGCCGTGGCCGCTCGGATCTGCAGGCTCATGCGCTCGAGTCCCTGTGCATCATTGAAAGTCGGCCGGGTCGATCTGAGAACGCCGTCGGCCCATCCAGTCGAGCATGGCTTCCTCTACCCCGGCCGGCAGCGGAGGCACGACATATTCTTCGAGCAGCTCCTTCCAGCGGCGATGGGCTCGCCGGGGACTGTCTTCGGCCCCGGCGGCCATCCATGTCTCGTACGAGTCGACGTCGAACAGGGGAGTGCGGTGGAAGGCCTCGCGAAACCGACCGAGCGTGTGTTCAGTGCCGAGGTGGTGGCCACCGGGCTGAACCTCGGACAGGATGGCGTCCATCGCCCACTCGTCCTGGCCCCAGCTCACGCCCTCCAGGAAACGCTGGAAAACGCCCAGCAACTCGCAGTCGAGGATGAATTTCTCGTAGCTGGTGGTGAGCCCGTTTTCAAGCCAGCCGGCGGCGTGCAGTACATAGTTCGGTCGGACCAGCAGCGAGGGGAGCATCGAGAGGACGGATTCGAAACCGGCCTGCATGTCCGGCAGCTTGGAGCTGACATAGGAACCCGCCGCCCGGAACGGGAGCCGGTACCGGCGCGCCATCTGGGCCACCAGAAACTGCGCCATTGTGCTCTCGGATGCCCCAAAAACGGGCGAGCCGGACTGGAGGTCGACGACGGCCAGGAATGGCCCGTAGATGCACGGGGTACCGGGGCGGACCATCTGGGCGAAAGCGATTGTGGCGAGCGCTTCGGCGTTGGCCTGGGCTACCGTCCCGAGCACCGCCGCCGGCCCCATGGCCCCGGCCAGGATGAACGGGGTGATCACCAGCGCCTGGTTACCCCGGGCATAGATCTTCAGCGTCCCCAGCATGCGGTCGTCGAGGCGGCGGGGGCTCGAGACGTTGATGACCCCCAAAAGCATGTGCTTTGAGTCGATCGTCTCCTGCCCGAACGCCACTGTCGCCAGCGCCAGCGAATCTTGCGCGGTGATCCCCAATTGGTAGTGGCCCATGATCGGCAGGTCGCCGTACTTGATGTGGGCGTAGGTGAGATCGAGCGCCCGTTCGTGGAAGGGGATGTCACCGGGGACCACGATCTCTGAACCTTGGCTGTGCAGGTACGGCGTGCTGTTGGTCAGCTTGATGAAGTTGACCAGGTCCTCGTAGTTCGACTCGCGCCGGCCGCGTTCGATGTCGTGGACGAACGGCGGCCCCACCACCGGGGCAAACACGACGTGGTCGCCGCCGATGATGACGCTCTTGTCAGGGTTGCGGGCTGTGTGTTCGAACGTTGCGGGCGCCTTTGCCACGTACGCCTCGATCAGCGTGCGATCGAACCGAACGATGCTGTCGTCATCGACGTGGGCGCCGTGCTCGCGCAGGATCGCGAGCGACTCGTCGTCGTAGAACGCAATCCCGGCCTCCTCCAGGATGCGCATCGACTGATCGTGGATGAGATCGAGTTGTTCGGGCGAGGCGAGGTCGTAGGTCGGGATCTCCATCGTCGGGTGGGTGGTCCGTGCCGGCTCCTGGTTCCGTCGGGCAGCGCGCCCCCGGCGCCGGCCCGTCACCTGACCCGCTCCATCTTCGGGTCCCACAGGGGCTCGGTGACCACTTCGGCCGGATAGCGCACGCCCAGATACTCGACCTCCAGCCGGGTTCCGGGCCGCGCCAGACCGCCAGGCAGGTAGGAATAGGCGATGTAACGCCCGATCGAATAGCCGTAGTTGGCGGAGGTCACATGGGAGATGGCAGTGTCGCCGTACCACACCGATTCGTAGCCCAGCAGCGTGGCCGCCGGATCGTCGATTGCCAGGGGCGTGAGGCGCTTGGCCGGTTCGGTCTCCTGCAGGGCGGCCGTCGCCTCCCTGCCGATGAAATCGGGCTTGTCGAGCCGGGCCGTCCACCCCAGGCCGGCCGAGTAGACGTCGTACTCGGTGTGGATGTCGACGCCCCACAGTCGGTACCCCTTCTCGAGCCGTAGCGAGTCCATCGATCCGAGGCCACAGACGGTCAAGCCGCTCGGTTCGCCCGCCGCGCGCAAGGCGTTCCAGACCGCGAGGGCGGAATCGATCGGGATGTGGAGCTCGAACCCGTACTCGCCGACATAGGAGAGCCGCATTGCCCAGACCCGGGTCATGGCGATCTCGATCCACGACGCGGAGTAGAAGCTGATCGCATCGAGGTCGGCCGAGGTGACCCGCTCGAGGATGGGTCGGGCGTTGGGCCCCCACAGGCCGAGAGCGGTGTACTTCGCCGAGATGTCGGTGACGGTGACCTGGGCAGGAGCGTGGCGGTGGACCCATTCGAGATCCTGGGGGAGTGTCCCCTCGCCCACGAACATCCAGAACCGGTCGCGCCCCATGCGGGTGACCGTGAGGTCGCGCTTGATGCCCCCCGCCGGGGTGAGCCAGCACGTGTAGACGACCTTGCCGACCTCCACATCGGTCGCGTTCGAGCACAGGCGGTCCACGAACTCCGTTGTTCCTGGCCCGGATACCTCGATGATCGACAAACCGGTGAGATCCATGAGGCCGGCGTTCTCCCGAATCGCCAGGTGCTCGGCGCCGATGATGGGCGACCACCAGGCGGCTCCGAGGCCGGATCGGACCGGAAGCCGGTCCTCCAGCTCGGCCGCCAGCTCCCCGTTGGACTCGTACCAATTGGGGAGCTCGAGCCCGGCGAACGCCGTGAATTCGGCTCCGGCCGCCACGTGCTCGGCGTGAAAGGGCGACAAGCGCACGTTGCGCGGCTCGGTGATCGGCTGCCTGGGGTGGATGAGGTCGTACACCTCCCGGTAGTTCTTCTGCGTCACCACCTCGATGTATTTCCGGGTGGTGGCGTGGTCGGGGAACCGATAGAGGTGACACTGGCGCATGTCCCATTCCGTCTCGCCTTCGACGATCCATTCGGCCACCGACTTGGCGACGCCGGCTGCGTGGGTGATCCAAGAGGCGTTGGCAGACCAGAAGCCGCGAGTTTCGAGCGATTCTCCGATGATCGGCAGGCCGTCGGAGGAAAAGGCGAACATCCCGTTGTAGGCGGTCTCGAAGTCCGGCTCGAGGTCGCGCAGCATCGGAACCAGTTCCTGCGCCAGATGCCAGGCCTCGCCGAAGAGCTCGGGGGTGAACGGCCGCAAGGCGTTGGGGCCCACTTCGTGTGGCGCCACCATCTGGGGGGCGTGGTGATAGCTCCCGATGCCCAGCGAATCCCAATGGCGGCGAAAGTAGAGGGCCGAATCTAGGTCGCGGATGAGGGGAAAAACGGCCTCGAGCTCCGGGTCTTCGTGATCGGTGCCCGCCCAGGCCCCGAGCGGGTGGGTGATGGCGTAGTGGTGCTGAAACGCCATCAGCGGGATCACGCCCAGCTTGTCGGCCAGAGCCGGAGACCAGATGTTGGCGGCCAGCACTGCCACTTCGGTGGTGATGGGACCGGCGTCGGTGTCGACTTGCCGGACCCGCCCGTCTGCGACGTTGACATCGCGAAATCTGGTGTTGGGAAGCACGGCGAGCCCGCCGGTCTCTCGTGCCAATCGAAGGAATCCCTCGACGGCCTGGACGCCATGGAGCAGGCCGCTGGCGGGTGAGAACAACGAGCCGGCGATGATCGAGGAGTCGATGAAGGGCAGGTGTTCGAGCGTCTCGGCGGGGCTCAGCATCCAGCTGTCGTACCCCCATCCCGCCAACTCGCCGCGTAATCGCACCATGTCTTCGAGGCGTTCCGGAGTGCGGGCCAGCTCCAGGCCGCCCCGGCGCTGGAACGTGTGGTGGGGGCCCGGTGGGTTGGGGAGCGTGGCGTAGAGGTCAGCCGAATACTGGCCCATCCGGGTGAGGGTCCGGTCGTGGCTGTTCGCAACGACTCCGCCGGGGGCGTGTGACGTGGAGCCCGGGTTGTGGGGCAGGTCACCCTGATCGATCAGAAGGACGTTGTCCCAACCGTGGATGACCGTGAGGTGGTAGGCAACAGCGGAGCCGACGATTCCGCCGCCGATGATGACTGCTCGTGCGTCCATGCCGCTCCTCTCGGTGCCACGCTACCGACCCCATCATGGGCAGTAAACCCGCAAGCGCCGGCCGATGGCCGCCATTGATTGTCACCTTTTCCTCTAACCGCTATCCCCTGGATGAAGCAACAATGAGGGGCGAAAGGAGGTCTGGTGTGAGACCCCGAATCATCATGTTCATGCTCGTGGCGAGCGGTCTGCTTCTTGTCGGTTGCGGGGAGGACGGCACGTCCGACGCGACGGATGCCACGTCGTCAACCACGACATCGACGACGAGTACAACCATCCCTGAGTCGACTTCGAGCACCAGCCCTGACTCGACTTCGAGCACGAGCTCCTCGACCTCGTCGACCTCGACTTCTTCCACATCGTCATCGACGACGTCCACCACCGGCGTGACGACCACCACCCTGCCCGGTGAGCCGTTCGACATCGTCCCCGCGGATGGCGTGCTCCTCGCCGTGATCGGGGTCGCGTTCGACGACGTCCTCAACGTGCGGAGCGGTCCCGGAACGAGCTTTGGGATCGTTGCCACGCTCGCGCCGACCGACACGATGTTGTCGACCGGCGAAGCCCGGCTCCTCACCCGCTCGATCTGGTACAGGGTGAGCACCGGCAGTGTCACCGGATGGGTGAACAGCTCATTCACCGGTCAACTGGGGTTGGTCGACGATGTGACGTCGGCGGTGGTGGCTGACCTCGGTGGTATCCCCGAGGCCGACACGATGCTCGAACTCGGTCGGATCGTGGCAGAGGCCCGGGCCAGCGTCGACCCGCCCTCGCGCATCACCGTCACCGTCGCCCCTACGGTCGGTGACCTCGGTGAGGTCACATATGACATCGTCGGGGTCGGCGACGACGCCGTGCTGGGCGAGCGGCTCCACGTGTTCGGGCAGCCGACGGACAGTGGAGATGGCTTCTCGCTGAAGTCGGTCGAGTCGCAGGTGTTGTGTGGGCGAGCGGTGACCGACGACGGATTGTGTGTCTGATCACTGTTGGTGGGTAAAGGAATCTCACTCTCCGTCGATGTAGTGGCATGCACGAACGCGATGGAATCAAACAGGACGCATTCCGGCTCGAGGCAAACGGATACGAGAAGGCCCAGGTGGACGCATTCATCTTCGACCTGCTCGTGACGATTCACGGACTCGAGCGGCATTTGGGTGAACGGGAGTCAGCGGACAACGTCGTCCAGCTGCGCAAGGCCGGCTAGCCGGTAGCAGCGCTCAGATCAACAACACGTCGGCGTCGATGTCGACCAGCGCCGGCCCTGGTTGGGCGATGGCCTCCTCCAGAGCACCGACCAGTTCTCCCCGGTGACCCACCCGGGTTCCGCGTGCCCCGCAGAGGCGGGCGAAATCGGCGAAGTCGGGGTTGACGAGGCTCGTCTGCCACACATCGTGCTCGGCGGCCCGTTGCTCCTTGGAGATCTTGCCCAGTTCCTTGTTGCTCAACACGACCACCGTCACGTCCATGCCGTACTTGACGAGCGTCGTGATCTCCATCGCGTATTGCCCCAGCCCTCCGTCACCGCACACGGCGATCACCTTACGCGAGTCACCCACTGCCGCCCAGGCGCCCATGGCGGCCGGCAAGGCAAACCCGATCGATCCCAGGTAGCCGGACATGAGGATCGACTGATTCGCGGTTTCGAAATAGCGACCGAATGAGTACGTGTTGTTGCCGACGTCCACGCAGATCACGGCGTCGGCCGGAGTGGCCTCGGTCAGGGCCTCGAAGACAAACGACGAGTTGATGCCCTCTCCCCGGTCGTCCTGGCGCCGGGAGGCCTTCTCGGCCCGCCAGAGCGCCCAGCGGTCGGCGATCTCGTCAGCCGGGTCATCGGATGTGATGTCGAGACTCTCGGCAAACAACTCGGCAGTGGTGCGGACGTCGCCCACCAGTCCGATATCGACCGCATGGAACCGGCCGATCGCCATCGGATCTCGGTCGACCTGGATCAGCGGCTTGTGGGTGCTGATGCCGGTGTGATGGGAAAACGACGCTCCCCACACCACCATCAAGTCGCTCTCGTTCATGAACCAGCTGGCGATAGGCGTGCCGCTGCGGCCCAGCACCCCGCACCCGAGGGGATGTTGGTCGCTGATCTGGCCTTTGGCCTTGAACGTCGTCAGGACCGGTACCCGGAGTTGTTCGGCCAAGGCGATGATCGGTTCCATGTCGTGGCGGGCACCCGCCCCGACGACGAACACCGGGCGCCTGGCCGCGGACAACCGGGAGCAGGCGGCGGCAAAGGCCTCTCTCGGTGGAATCGTCCTCCGGTCGGCGCGGCGGCCGTCGGGGCCCGACGGCTCCTGGTGAGAAGGCTGGATCTGAACCTCGTCGGGAAACACGAGGTGGGCCACGTCGCGCTCCACGATGGCGGTCTTGCACGCCAGCGTCATGAGCTCTGCGTGGTCTGCGTTCGTGAGCACCACCGAGCTGTAGCGGGCAACATCGGCGAAGGCTGCCGGCAAGTCCAGGTCCTGGAACGCCCCTCGCTTCACGTTGCGCGACGGCACCTGGCCCGAGAGGGCCAGAACCGGGGCCCGATCGGCCTTGGCGTCATAGAGCCCGGTGAAGAGGTTGGTAGAGCCAGGGCCGGCGATGGCGAAGCAGGCAGCCAAGCCGCCGGTGAGTTTGCCAAACGCGGTGGCCGCGAACGAGGCGGCGCCTTCATGGCGGATGCCGAAGTATCGGAGGTCGCCGCGTTCCTCGGCCACCCGCAGCGAGTCGGCCAATCCCAGGTTGGAATGCCCCACCATCCCGAACACGGCTGTGACGCCCCAGTTGGTCATCGTTTCGACCATGACGTCGGACACGGTACGAACCCGCTCGGGCTCCGGGGGGAGCTTGACGTAGACGCCGTCCTCGCGGACTTCGGTCGGGTAGGAAGTCGAAGAGTCCTCGAATCCTTCGGGGGGAGCGCCGGTCGTCGGGTTGTAGTCGTAGCCGTGCCATGGACAGCGCAGCCACCCGCGCTCGATGCTTCCTTCGCCGAGTGGACCCCCCTGGTGGGGACAACGGTTGTCGAGCGCCCCGTATTTGCCTTCGAAATGGGTGAGGGCCAGCACCCGCCGGCCGACGGTCACCGACATGACCCGGCCCTCGGGAAGTTCGCGAGGAGCGGCGACGCGGTACCAGGCGGCCCCGTCTTGTTGCACTTCGCTGGACATGCGAGCTCCTGTCCCCGATCGCCCTGCGGCGTCCAGGGGGCCAAGTTAGATGGTGGAGCGAAGGCTGTCGACTAACCCTGCGCCTATCCCTGCGCCAAGCGCACGTTGAGAACCTCATTGTGTTCTTCGAGCAGCTCGAGCAGCGCCTCCATGCGCTGAGCAGGCTCGTCGATCTCTAGCAACTGCTGGCGATCGAAGGTGCCGATGGGAGCTGCCGCTGCACACGCCTGATAGGACGCCGCCACCACCTGCTGCGACAATTCGAGGTTGAGAGGCGGGGCGGGGTCGCCCAGCTCGGCCGACAGGGCGGCCATCTTGCGGATCGCCCGGACACATCGGTCCCGCAAGACTGTGGCCTCGGGGGCCGGCTCCGGGTCCTCAATGATCTCGACCTCGGCCCGGGGGTACGGATCTTCGTCCAGCCACTCCAGCACCCTGAAACGCTGCACGCCGGCGGTCACCATCACCCAACGGCCGTCGGGCAGCTCGTCGGCCTGCAGGATCCGGGCCAGGGTGCCGATGTCGCGCCGCTCATCGCCGCCTCCGATGGACGAGCCTCGCTCGATCAACACCACGCCGAACTCGCCGTCACCGTCGAGGCAGGCTCGCGTCATCTCCCGGTACCGATCTTCGAAGATGTGGAGCGGCAGGAGCATGTGAGGAAACAACACGGTGTGGAGGGGGAACATCGGAACTCGTGTCGCAGTCACGAGCGCCAGCCTACGTCGCAAAGCATCGCTAACACCCGGCCGTTTCGCGAAACCTGTCGGAAACAAATCGTCATCGCCGTTCACAAGGGCGTTACGCCTCCGAAAACCTCACCTGCCCAAGCTTCGGGTTCCAAGCGAGACGAGCGAGGAGAGATCGATGCGGCCAATCACAATCAAGAGGAGATGTCGATGAAGAAGCGCATGCTGTGGCGGATCGTCGGTCTGGGCCTGTCGGCGACCGCCGTGTGGTCTGTCGTCGCGGGGCCGGCATTGGCTCAAGAGGGTCCCGATACCCAGGTGATCTTGGACAACCTCTGGGTGTTCATTGCCGGGATCCTCGTGTTTCTCATGCAGGCGGGCTTCGGTCTGGTGGAAGCGGGCCTGACCCGCGCCAAGAACGTTGCCAACATCATGGCCAAGAACCTGGCAGACATGTCGGTGGGGGCGATTGCCTTCTTCGTCGTCGGGTTCGGTTTCGCATACGGTACCGACGGCGGCAGCTTCATCGGAACCGACACGTTCCTCCTGGCCGGAGGTACGGGCGACCTGGTCAACGACCAGATCTACACGGACTTCTTCTTCCAGGTCGTGTTTGCGGCCACTGCCGTCACGATTGCCTCCGGCGCCATGGCCGAGCGAACCAAGTTCAGCGGCTACCTGCTGTTCTCGGTGGCGATGACTGCGCTCATCTACCCGGTGGTCGTGCACTGGTTCTGGCAGGGCGATGGCTGGATCAGCGACCTGCAGATCGGTGACGCCAAGTTCGGCGATTTCGCCGGATCCACCATCGTTCACTCGGCCGGCGGATGGGCGGCCCTCATGGGCGCCTATTTTCTGGGTCCGCGGATCGGGAAATACGACAGCCAGGGTCGACCGAGGGCGATCCTCGGCCACAACATCGCGTTTGCGGTGGTCGGCGTGTTCATCCTCTGGTTCGGCTGGTTCGGATTCAACCCGGGGTCAGAGTTGGCGGCCGACAATGTCGTCATGCGGGCAGGTGTGACAACACTGCTGTCCGGCGCGGCGGGCGGCCTGGCCGCCGGTGCCGTGATCTGGCTCCGAACCAAGAAGATGGACGTTGCAATGGCCGCCAACGGCGTCCTCGCGGGACTGGTCGGTATCACCGCCGGCACAGCCACCATGTCTCCGGGCGCCGCGGTGATCACCGGACTGCTCGCCGGTGTGATCGTGGTCTACTCGGTTCTCTTCTTCGACCGGCGAGGTATCGATGACCCGGTGGGCGCCATCTCCGTGCACGGTGTATGCGGCGTGTGGGGCACGCTGGCAGTGGGGTTGTTCGCAAAGTACGCCGACGGATTCGTGGCAACCGACGGCGCCGGCCTGTTCTACGGCGGCGGCTTCGACCAGCTGCTCGTGCAGGCGATCGGAGCGGCCGGGGTGTTCGCGTGGGTCGTGGTCACCACCGGTATCGTGTTCTGGGCACTCAAGCGGGCCGATCTGTTGCGGGTTTCGGTCGAGGAGGAGATGGGCGGCCTGGACATCTTCGAACACGGCGCCCCCGGCTACTCGCTAGAACTCGTCAATTAGGAGGTCCGAATGAAACTGATTGTTGCCTACATCAAGCCCTTCAAACTGGACGAGGTCAAAGACGCATTGAAAGGCGTCGGCGTGACCGGCATGACGGTCGCCGACGTATCGGGCTTCGGGCGCCAGAGTGGCCAGACCGAGGTCTATCGGGGGGCCGAGTATCAGGTCGATTTCGTTCCCAAGGTCAAGCTCGAGATCCTGGCCGAGGAGGGTACGGTCAGCGACATCGTGCTGGCGATCGAACAGGCCGCCCGTACCGGGGACATCGGCGACGGCAAGATCGCTGTGATGTCGGTGGACGAGGCCGTTCGCATCCGCACCGGCGAGCGCGGACCAGAAGCCATCTGAGTTATCCCGTACGCTCCAGCCGGGCGACGGCCGCCTCCACGGCTTCGTCGAAATCTGGCTGCCGGAAGCGGTAGCCCTCTCCGAGGAGGCGGCGCGGGATGCATCGGCGTCCTGTCAGGGCGAGCTGGGGATCGGATCCGAGCGTCCAGGCTCCCAGCGTGGTGAGCCATCGAGGGCTGGGTAATCCGAAGCGGCGACCGACCGCCCGCCGGTATCCGGCCATCATCTCGGCATTGGTGACGGGGTTGGGTGATGCCAGGTGGTACAGGCCCGACATGCTGTCGTCGTCGACTGCCCGCAGGAGCAGGTCGAAGAAGTCGACGGCCCCGATCCACGAGACCCATTGCCGGCCGCCGGCAACCGGCCCGGCCAAGCCCATCTTCGCCAGCTGGACCAGCCGAGCGGTCGCCGGGTCACCGGCACCGCCGATGCCGATGGCGGGGCGCAGGAGCACGGTTCGCTCGAGGCCGTCGACCGCTCGGTGGTAGGCGGCCTCCCAGCGGCGACAAACCTCGACCATTTGGCGGGGACCATGGGTGGGTGGCGTTGTGTTCTCGTCGATGATCTCGTCGCCCCCATCTCCAAAGATGGCCAGCGATGACAGCTGCACCCAAGCCGTGGGGGGATCAATGAGGCCGCCCACGGCATCTCCGACGAGTCGTACCGTCGATTCTCGGGAGCGGATCAGCTCGTCGATGTTGGAGCGGGTCGGACGGCAATCCACCCTTTTTCCGGCCAGGTGAACAATGACGTCGGCGCCTTCGAGGGCCGCAGTCCAGCCACCCAAAGACGCTGCGTCCCAGTGGACATGGCGCCAGTCCTCGTGAACGGCGTCGGGGCCGCGGCCGATGGTGCTTACACGGTCTCCCCGTGCGACGAGACGCTCGCGCAGACCCCGGCCCAGAAAACCCGAGCCGCCGATCAGCACCACGGTTCTCGGCTTCTGCGTTTTGGCTTCGTCGACCACCGGCGAAGCCTATGGAGCGAACCGGCCCCAGCCGGGCGCCAAGTCGAGGCCCGAACAATCGGAGGACACGGATACCGGTTGTACGAGTCTCGTCATATCCCGGGTTGTGTCGGGCCGGCCCGAATGGGCGGGAAATCGGCCGAGTCCATACAATCATGCTCATGACCCAGGAGTTCCGCTCGGATCGGCCGTCGTCCGATCAGCGCGCCGACGATCGACTGGCCGACCGCCTCGACGCGGCTGCCGTCGAGAGCGTCATTCGACGGGCAATCGAGCTGGAGCAGGAAGACCCGTCGCCAACCCGCGGCACCACATTCACCCCAGCGCAGGTAGAGCGAATTGCAGGTGAGCTCGGCATCAACTCGGAGTTCATCCGCCGGGCCATCACCGAGGTCAAGAGCGCCCCGCCCAAAGATCAGCGGAAACGGCTCGACCGCTACTTCTTGCCCGAGCGCCTCGTGGAGAGCAGCGTGGTGGAGGGGATGAACCTGGGCGAGGTCGAGGCGCTGCTGGCTGACTGGATGATGAACCGGGAGGGCATGCGGCTGGTCGACCGAACCGAGTCAGGGGGCGAGTGGGAGGTCGACCCCCACTGGCTCACGAAGTTGCGCACCGCCCTCAACAGTGGCAGCGGCCGCTTGCGGGCTCCGCCCGGTCCGGTGCGCCACCGGATCGAGCAGATCGGCCCTGATCAGCATGTGATTGCGCTCGAGGCGTCGGAGACGGTGCCCCAGATTCTTGGTCGAGTCGGCATCGGATTGAGTGCGCTCTTGACCGTCTCGGTATGGCTCGGCGCCTTTTTCGGGGCCCTCGGTGGATTGGGCATCGTCGGTACCGGCTTGATCCTCCTCTCCGGAGGTCTGCTGGGAGCCGGCGTATTGGCAGGGGTGGGCGCCGCCGTGCGATCGTGGGGGCGCCGCATGAAGCGGCGCCTGCGGACCGCCTTGTTTCGTATGAGCAACAAGGATCAGGAGCCACCCGCTTCCCGGCTGGGAGACATCGTGGCCTCGTTTTTCGGCTCGACTCCTCGCCGCCGCTAGCCGTTCGACCCCAGTTCGGTCGCCCGGTGGCGGGCGGCGGTCATGGCCTCCCGAATCAAATCGACCAGTCCACCGGACTCCAGAACGTCCAGGGCGGCGGCGGTGGTACCGCCGGGCGACGTCACCTGCTTCCGCAGCTCGGCAGCTCCCTCCGGTCGCCAAACCAACATGTCGCCGGCACCGGCCACGGTGTGGCTGGCAAGCGTGGTGGCCACCTCCGGATCGAGGCCCAGCGCCACCCCTGCCTCCTGCATGGCCTCGGCCAGCCGGAAGACGTAGGCGGGACCCGAGCCAGACAGAGCGGTGACCGCGTCGAGATCACCCTCGGGAACCTCGACACAGATACCGATGGCACCCAGCACCGATCGCACGAGCTCCTCGTCCGAGTCGGTCGTATGCCGCCCCATGGCGAAACCGGTGGCGCCCCGGCCGAGGGCGGCCGGCGTGTTCGGCATCGCCCGTACCACCGCTGCGCCCGGCAGGGCTGCTTCGATCGTCGCGATGGTGACGCCTGCCGCCACCGAGAGGACGGTTTGGCCCGCACGCACCGTTGCCTGGATTGATTCCAGCACTGCCGGGATGTCCTTGGGTTTGGTCGCCAGGACGATGAGGTCGGCGCCGGCCGCGGCGTCGGAGGCATTGGTGGTTGCCCGGTATCCGGCCCGGGCCAGTTCCTCGGCTCGTTCCGGGCGGCGGGCGCAGAGGGTCACGCTGTCGCTCGTCCACCCCGCTCGCTGGAGCCCGTCGGCGATGATCGTTCCCATCGAGCCGGCGCCGATGATTGCAGCAGTCGGCATCCGCCGGAGTGTAGAGCGAGGGCAGAAGGTTCTATCCTGTGCGCCGTGAGAAACCGGCTCCTCCCGCTCCTGGTGTTGACGCTACTGGTCGCCGCTGGTTCCGTGCCCGCCGCGGCCCAGTCACAGGCAGAGATCGACCTGCGAGACCAGGGGTATTACATCGAGCCCGGGATCACACCGGACGCCGCCTCGATCGGGCGCACGGTGAAGGCAATGCGCGACGCCGGGTACCAGTTCTATGCGATCTCGATCGCCTCCGAGACCCAGGACACCCAGCGGGTCACCGATGAGGTCGTCAGCTTCTTTGGCGGGGGCACGGCAATCGCGATGGGGCCGGACTCGATCGGAGCCACCTCGACCGAGTTCAGCCCCGATGAGCTAGATACCGCTCTGGACGTGGTGCCCCCCGAGGCCACCGACGCCGAGGTCGTCGAATCGTTCGCCCGCTTCCTCGCACCCGAGGTGTTCGAGGCGTTGCCGACCCCGGATCCGGGCGTTTCGTCGAACGGCGGCATCCCGTGGGGGTTTCTGGGGGTGATCGCGCTCGGGGTGGGCGGTACGTATCTGCTGATCAGAAGCTCGTCCAAACGGGAGGAACGGTCCCGCCGGCAAGACCTCGATGAGGCACGCGAGGAGATCCAGGCTCAGCTCGACGCTATCGCCAACGAGATTTTGGAAGACAACGAAGCCGTGAGCCTCTCCGACAACGAAGAGGCAAGGGACTATTTCGAGCAGGCGTCAAAAACCTACGCCGAGGCAACCGACGAGTTGGAGAAAGCCGGGTCACTCGACGAGCTGGAGAACATCACCGATCGGCTGGACGAGGCACGCTGGCAGCTGGCCGCCTGCCAGGCGTTGCGCGACGGAGAGCCGGTTCCGCCCAAGCCCCAGCGGGAACGGGCCACGTGCTTCTTCGACCCGACCCACCCTCCGGCCACCCAGAAAGCCACCCTCCGGACCAAGGCCGGGGACCGGGAGGTCATGGTCTGCGACGAGGACGCCGAACGGCTGCGCAAGGGCGAAGAGCCCCGCCCGCGCATGATCAATGTGGGAGGCCGACCCACCCCGGCCCCGATGGCGCCCCGTTCGTACGGAGGGGGCGGATTCGGCGGTCTGGACGTGTTCACCATCCTGGTCGGGGGGCTGGCCCGTTCGGGGGGCTTCGGCGACTTCCTCGGCGGGCGACCTCGCTCGTCCCGGCACCGGCGCTCCAGCGGCGGCCGCACCAGCCCGTGGAACACGGTGACGCCCCGTACGTCCCGGCCGACCGCGACCCGCAGCCCGCGCACGCGATCGTCATCGGGATATTCGCGTGCCGCCCGCTCCCGGGCGCCCCGGGCGCGAACCTCTCGATCCCGGTCATTCAGCTCCGCCGGCCGAAGGAGCGGCGGCCGCAGCAGTGCCGGTCGCAGTCGGGCTCGTGGCCGCCGTTAGCATCGGTACCGATGCGTCCTGATCTCTATGATGGGACCTTCATTACAAACGCCTGGATAAGGGAAGGAACCTATGGGTTTTCTGAAGCGCCTCTGGGGATACATCACGCAGCTGTTCAAGACGACGGCAGAGCGGGCGATGGATCCCGAGATCGAGATCGAACAAGCCATCAGCGAGGCGCGCAAGCGTGACCAGGAGCTTCGGAATCAAGCTGCCAAGGTCGTGGCCCACCGGGTACAGCTCGAGAGCAAGATCGAGAAGGCAGCCGAGGATGTCGGCGAAGCTCGCGAAATGGCCAAGAAAGCCCTGCTGAAAGCCGAAGAAGCATCCCAGGCAGGTGACGCCGAAGGCGTCGAGAAGTGGACGCGGACAGCCCAGTCTCTGGCGATGAAACTGCAGGCGTCGGAGTCAAATCTCGATGCCCTCAAGGCCCAATACCAGACATCGATGGAGCAGGCCGAGAAGGCCAAGTCGGCTGTCTCACAGAACGCGTTGCGGGTTCAGGAACTGGCGGCCAGGCGGCTGGAGCTTCTCGGTACGCTCGAGCAGGCGAAAATGCAGGAGTCGGTCAACAAGGCCGTCGAGTCCATGTCGGCGACACTCGAAGACGAGGTGCCCAGCCTCGAGCGGGTCGAAGAAAAGATCGCATCCCGCAAGGCGAGCGCAATGGCGCATGCCGAGCTTCGCGAGGCCACTCCGGCCGGTGCCGAGGCCGAGTTGCGGGAAGCCGTCTCGCTGGCCAAGGCCGACGACAAGCTCGCCGAGCTGAAGGCGGAGCTCGGACTGGCCTGATCAGTCCATGAACACGAATCGCCCCTGGTGCTCGGCGCCGGGGGCGGATTTGTGTCCTCTTCCTCCAACCCCCAACCTGCGCGTCCGGCGGATTGAACACCAACCACCGTCACCTTCAGTTGGTTGTCCAGTTGGGTTGTCCGGACCGAACGCCCGACATCCAGGCCTCAGTAAGGCACCACGTAATTGTGGATCATGGCGAAATGGGTGACGCTGCCCGCCACCACCATGACGTGAAACACCTCGTGGGAGGAGAACACCCTCGGAAACAGCTTGGGCCAGCGAGTGGCGTAGATGACCATGCCGATGGTGTACAGCAATCCGCCCACGAGCAGCAGCACGATGGCGCCGCGTGAAAGGCGCTGCACGATCTCTGGCAGCGGGACCACGGCGAACCAGCCCATGACCGTTGCGAGGGTGACCGAAAACCAGGTTCCGACCTGTGGGAAGAAGATCTTTTGGACGACGCCGATGGCCGCCAGCCCCCACACCACGCCCATGGTGACGATCCGCAGGTTGCCGTCCAGAACGTTGACGGCAATGGGGGTCCATGACCCGGCGACGAGCACCAGGATCATCGAATGGTCTAGCCGTTGCAGGCGCGACTCCCACTTGTCTCGCCACGGGATCGAGTGGTAGAGCGAGCTGGTCGTGTAGAGCCCCACCAGGCTGATGCCGAACACCACCATCGTGATCATCCGCACGCCGTCGGAAGAGGTCTTGACGGCGAGCACGATCAAGCCCACCACCGAGGCGAGGGCGGCGGCTCCGTGCAGGAACCCCCGCACGGGGTTTTGCATCTTTCCCAGGGTTATCCGATCCACCGGGCCCAACCTACTGTCTTCCATCAGTTACCTCAATCACGTACGAGAGCGTCCGCGCCGGATCGACTGCGAAGGAGACCGGCCGGCCCGGCTCGAGCGCGATTTCGGAGGGAATGACGATCTCGGAGTCGCCGGACCGGACCCGCACGTCGTGGCCGCTGCCGTTGAACGTGGCGGCCACGACAGTTCCGGCCAGCGCACCTGCCTCGTCGAATCGGAGAGAGGCCGGCGGGAACACCAGGCATGCCGTTCCCTGGCCCCCGATCTCCATGCGCCCGAACGGGGTGTGGGCGACTCCGTCGTCGACCTGTGCTTCGATTTGGTTCGTATATCCCAGGAAGCGGGCGATGAACGCGGATGCCGGTTGACGCCACACCTCCTCCGGCGTGCCGGTTTGCAGAATCTGGCCGTTTTCCATGATGGCGACGTGGTCGGCGAGCGCAAGAGCCTCTGTTTGGTCGTGTGTCACATAGAGAACATCGGCATCCAGCGCTCGAAACAAACCCTTTAGTTCCAAGGTCAGCTGCTGCCGGAGGTCCTGGTCGAGGGAGCCCAACGGCTCGTCCAGCATCAGCAGCCGGGGTGAGGGGGCAAGCGTGCGAGCCAGCGCCACCCGCTGTGCCTCGCCCCCTGACAGCTCATCCGGCATGCGGTGGCCAAACCCGCTCAACTGCACCATGTCGAGCACTTCGCGCACGCGGGCTCGACGTTCTCCTGGGGCCAGGGGTTCCAGGCCGAAGGCGATGTTGGAAGCCACGTCCATGTGGGGGAAGAGCGCATGCGACTGGAACATCAGCCCGAAGCCCCGCACGTGGGTGGGCGCTGTCACGGGCTGCCCGTTCCACCGTACGGTGCCGGCGTCGGGCTGTTCGATGCCTGCCACGATCCGGAGCAACGTCGATTTGCCACAGCCGCTGGGGCCCAGCACGACGGTGGTCGAGTCGGGCGGCACCACCAGCGAGACGCGGTTGACTGCCAGCGTGGAGCCGTAGCGCTTCGTGATCTGCTCGAGCTCCAGCATCAGAATTCACCCACGTGGGCGGGACGGAAGCGGTCGATGGCGATGATGGCCAATCCTGTCACCATCATCAGCAAGACGCTCATGGCCATGGCCGCACCGAAGTTGGCCGAGCCGGGCCGGGCGAGGAAGCGGAAGATGAGTGTTGGCATCGTGGTCGTGGCGGGCCTGGCGATGAAGCTGGTGGCGCCGAATTCACCCATTGACACCGCAAATGCGAAGCCGGCTGCCACCAGCCACGACCGCCATACGAGGGGGACGTCGATGCGAGCCCAGACTCGAGAGGGGGAGGCGCCGAGCGTGGCAGCCGCCTCCCGCAGCTGCTGGGGAACGCCCGCCATGACCGGCGCCACGGTGCGCACCACGAGGGGCAGGGCGACCAGGCTGTGGGACAGCGGCACCAGCACCCACCAGGTGCGCATGTCGATGGGGTCGTCCAGCGTCACCAAGAACCCGAAGCCGATCGTGACGGCGCTGGTTCCCAACGGAAGCATCAGCAGTGTGTCGAACAACCGGGAACCCCGGCCCCGGCCGTACGCCACGACCGCTGCGGCCAGAGCCCCGACGATGACCGCAATGCTCAAAGCAACCACAGCAAAAACGAGCGAATTGGCGATCGCCTCCGGGGCCGACCCGATGGCACCCGGCGTCACTACGGACCGGAAGTGGTCGAGGCCGTAGGTCTCGCCCACCCGGAGGGATCGCTCGACCAGGGCCAGGAGCGGGGCACCCAGGAGAAGGGCCAGCACCCCTAGGTCTGCGGCCAGCCACCAGCGGGTCGGACCGCTGATCGCTTTCCGCCGGGGCGGACGCACCGGCCCGGGAACGGCGCGGTAGCGGCTGTACAGCATCAACGCGGTGGTGATGAACAGCAGCTGGACGATGGCGAGGGCGGCCGCCAGCGGCAAGTTCAGCAATTGCACCGTCTGCAGGTACGTCTCGACCTCGAGCGTGCGCAGGCGCCCCTCTCCCAGGATCAGGACGACCCCGAATGACGTGAAGGTGAAGAGGAACACGACCGCCGAGGCGGCTGCGATCGGGCCCCGCAACCGGGGGAGGGTCACGCGCCGGAACACGCGCCCGGGTGTTGCCCCCAGCGCGGCCGCCGCCTGTTCCAGCGTTGGATCCAGATTGGCCCAGGCGGCCGTGACCGTGCGCACGACCACGGCCAGGTTGAAGAAGACGTGAGCGGCGATGACGACCGCGATGGGTTCGTCGATCGGAAGCCAGATATCGGTTAGCGCCACAAACGCGCTTGCGACCACCACGGTCGGGAGGATGAACGGAACCGTCATCAGGCTGAGCATGGTGCGCCGTCCTCTGAACTCGTACGTGGCGAACAGGTAGGCGGTCGGCAGGCCGATCACCAGCGTGGCCATCGTCGAGACCACCGCCTGCCACAGCGTGAACCAGGCGGCCCGCCGGATGCTCCCCCGGGTGAGCAACTCGCCGAACGCACTCAAGTCGACCCCGCCGTCGAAAGTGAGGCCGGTCCAGACGATACCGGCGATGGGATAGGCGAAGAAGACCAGGAGGAAAGCGGCCGGCACGAGCCCCAGGGCCCACGATCTGCGCGTCGAGCTCATCACTCAGGACGCGGTGAACAGGCTGTCCCACTCCGCCAGCCAGCGTTCACGGTTCGCCTCGATCCGGGCCGGGTCCAGCAGGCTGGGGGATTCGGGCAGCCGGGTGTACTCCAGGAATTCGGCCGGGAGCTGAGCAGCCGGGTTCGCAGGGAACACGAACATATTGAGCGGGATGTCTTCCTGGAACAGCGGCGTGAGCATGAAGTCGACCAGGCGCCTTGCCTCGGCCGGGTGCTCGGTCCCGGCCAGAACACCGGCGTACTCGACCTGCCGGTAGCACCCGGCGGTGACGACCCCGGTCGGTGCGGTGGTCGTCGGTGGGTCGGCGAAAATCACCTCTACCGGCGGTGAGGAGGCGTATGAGACGACGAGGGGCCGCTCACCGGTGGCGAAGGGCCCGTAGTAGGCGTCTTCCCAGCCGGCCGTGACGACTACGTCGTTGGCCAGTAGCTGACGCCAGTATTCCTGCCAGCCGGGTTCCCCGTAGATGTCGATGGTCGCCAGTAGGAACGCCAGGCCGGGCGAGGACGTGAGAGGGTTCTCGACCACGAGCGTCCCGGCGTACTCGGGTGACAACAGATCGTCGAGGGTGGCCGGCGGTTCGAGTCCGCGGGCTTCCAGGCTCTCGATCCGGTAATTGAGGCATACGTCCCCGAAGTCGATGGGGGTGACGCCATCGGCCAGCAACTCGGCCGGTAGCGGGGCGACCGACGATGTGTAGGGGTCGAAGATCCCGGCGTTCAGAGCCCGGCCAAGCAGGTTGTTGTCGACGCCGAACAGCACGTCGGCCAGGGGGTTGTCCTTGGTCAGGATCGCCTGGTTGACGACGGCCCCGGCATCGCCACCCTGCAGGAGCTCCACCCGGATTCCGGTCTCCAGGGTGAACGTGTCCAGGATGCCTTCGGAGACCAGGAACGAGTCGTGGGTGAGCAGGGTGAGCGTGATCGGCTCTTCCGGCAGAACGAGGTCCATCGAAGTCGAGGTGGTCGTTTCGGAGGGGGTCGTCGAAGGAGCATCGACGCTCTCGCCTCCACAGGCCCCCGCCAGCAGGGCCACGATCACGACGAGAAGCGCCCGGAGGGGCATCAGACGGTGCATACAGCCTTCCTTCGCCGGCATTACCCGGACAGGTTCAGCGGGTCGGTGATCGATGCCGTCCATCGCAACCTCGTGCCGTCGAATCCTCGCGGCAGGTCGCCTACGGCGTTCTCACCCTCTCAGCCCGGTTGTTCCGAGCTCCCCGGTTGTGTGCACGATTGTAGCGGTGCCCACAACTGGCCACCGGACGGTACGATCCGGGCGATGGCCACCTTGTTCACCAAGATCATCGAGGGCGAGATCCCCGGGACCTTCGTCTGGAGGGATGACGTATGTGTGGCGTTCCTCTCCATCGCACCCTTGTCGCCCGGCCACACCCTGGTGGTGCCTCGCCGGGAGGTGGACCACTGGCTCGACCTCACCCCCGAAGAGTTGTCGCACGTGATGGCGGTGGCCCAGACAATCGGCCGGGCCCTGCAACGGGCTTACGAGCCGGTCAAGGTGGGTCTCATGATCGCCGGGCTGGAGGTGCCGCACGTCCATGTGCACGTCTCGAACGTCAACGCCGTCCACGACCTCGACTTCGCCAATGCGGACACCTCGGCGTCTGCCGACGACCTGGCCGCGGCCGCCGGCCGCATCCGGGTCGCGTTGCGTCAGATGGGCCGCGACGAGGTCAGCGACTGACGGAGTCGAGTTCGGCCGCCAGTTCTTCGACCAGGCCGGGGTCCATGGGTGGGCGGAGGAAGAAGATGATGTGGTCGGCACCGGCGGCGATGAACTCCTGACCGAGGTCGACGGCCATCCCGGCAGTCCGGTTGACGATGATCTGAACAGAACGTTCCAGATCGGACGACTCTCGGCCGGCTTCGGCGATGGCGTGTTCCAGCACGTCGATCTTGTGCATGAACAGCTCGGGGGTGTCTTCTTTGAACTTCTGGACGGTGAAGTTGTAGTGGTCGGCGTGGCGGGCGGCGATGGGGATGGTGCGCTTCTCTCCCGGCCCCCCGATCACGATCGGGAGCGCCGCCTGGACCGGCTTTGGCTCCAGCGGGGCGTCGTTGTAGTGGAAGTGGTCCCCGACAAAGGTGACGGTTTCCTGCCGGAGAAGGGCTCGGATCACAGCGGCGGCCTCTTCGAAGCGGTTCATGCGTTCGCGGAGAGGCAGGAAATCCAGTCCGTAATCGGTGTGCTCGCGGTCGAGCCATCCGGCGCCGATGCCGAGTTCGAACCGACCGCCGGACAAGTGATCGATGGTGGTGACCTGTTTCGCGATGATCGCCGGATTCCGAAACGAGACGGCCGCCACCAACACCCCGAGCCGGAGTCGCTCGGTCCGGGCGGCCAGGGCGGCCAGCGCCGCGAACGGCTCGAACGACGGTGAGCGCTGGTCGGCGAGGCCCTGCAGGTGATCGTTGACCCATCCGGCCTCGAACACGTCGAGATCCTCGGCCACCCTCCAGACGTCCTCGATCTCATGCCAGGAGGCCCCATCGAGGCCGGTTTTGAATGAATACCGCACAACTAGGCCCGCATGGCGGAGCCGGTGGGATCATATGGGGAAGGCGCGATGACGCGTGCCGGCCGGGCCACACCCACGACGTGGGTGATCAGCTCGGTGCCTTCTGCCAGGTGATCGCGGTCGAGCATCGCCATGGCGAGGCTCTTGTCCACGGTGTGCCCATAGTCGCCCGACGTGATGAACCCCACCCGTTGATCTCCGTACCAGACCGGCTCGTAACCGGAGGCGTCGGCATCGGTGGCGTCGATCTCGAGAGTGACCAGTTTGTGGCTGGCGCTATCGGTTTCCCGCTCGCGCCGGGCGGCTTCTGCGCCCACGAAGTCGTTCTTGCTCCAGTCGATCCAGCGATCCATTCCGGTCATGCCCGCGGTGTATTGCTGGCGGAACTCGGTCGACCAGATTCCAAAACTCTTCTCCATCCGCAGGGACAGCAGCGCGTTGTAGCCGTACTCGACGGCGCCCAGGTCTTCGCCGGCCTCGAGCAGCAAGCGTCGCAGTGCAATGTGTTCGGACGCCGAGCAATGGATCTCATAGCCGAGCTCGCCGCTCACCGAGATTCTTCCCACCCGGGCCCGGATCATGCCGACGTCCATCTCATGGCATGTCATGAACCCCACCGCCTCCTGCGAGACGTCAGCGGGGGTCACCCTGGCCAGCAGCTCCCTCGATTTGGGACCCGAGAGGGAGAAGCCGACGACGGCATCAGAGATGTCCCGCACCGACACGCCGTCCGCCACGTAGTCGCCGAACCAGCGCATGTGCCAGGCCCGCAAGTAGTACGACCCCATGAGCCAGTAAGTGCCGTCTCCCCAGTTGAGAAGAGTGAGATCGCCTTTCAGCCGTCCGTCGGGGCCCAGCATCGGGGCCAGTCGGATTCGGCCGGGGGCGGGCAGCTTGGCGGCGAGGAGGTGGTCGAGCCAGGCCTCGGCGTTGGGCCCGGTGACTTCGTAACGGGAGAAGCCCGTGATGTCCAGGATGCCGACACCGTTGCGGACCTGACGGCATTCCTCCCCGACGATGTCGAAGGCGTTTGAGCGCCGCAGCGTGGGAATCTCTTCGAAACCTTCGGGACCGAAATAGATGGGGACCTCCAGTCCCCACGACTCGCCCCAGTAAGCGCCACCGGCGGACATCGCATCGTAAGCGGGCGCCATCCTCAGCGGGCGCCCCGCCCAGAGCTGCTCGTTGGGGTAGGTCATGACGAATCGACGGGAGTAGAACTGACCGGTCATCTGACGGATGTATTCCTGGTTCTCGGCGTAGGGGCCGAAGCGGGCGATGTCCATGGCGTACGGGTCCTCTTCGGGCTCGCCCTCGATCATCCACTCGGCCAAGGACTTGCCGACGCCGCCCCCCTGCAGGAAGCCGGCCATGACGGCGCAGGCCGACCAGTAGTTGTGGAGCCCGGGAACCGGGCCGACCAGCGGGTTGCCGTCAGGGGAGAACGTGAAAGCTCCGTTCACCCATTGCTTGATGCCGATTTCCTCGAGCACCGGATACCGGTGCATCGCCATGGCCACCTCTGGGGCAATCCGGTCGACGTCAGGGGTCAGCAATTCGATGCCGTAATCCCACGGTGCTCCTTCCATCTGCCAATGCTGATAGTTGATCTCGTAGATTCCGACGAGAACGCCGTGCAGCTCCTGGCGGGTGTAGGTGAACCCCTCGAGGTCGATCATCATGGGTATCTCCTGCCCCAGCGCTTCGAGCTCGGGGATCGCCTCGGTGATGAGGTAGTGATGCGCCATCGGCGCAACCGGCAACTCGACGCCCACCATGCGGCCGACCTGCTTGGCCCACAGCCCGGCGGCGTTGACCACGTGCTCGGCGTGGATGGTCCCGTGCTCGGTGACGACGTCCCAGGTTCCATCCTGACGAGGGACGAGCTCGATGACCCGATTGTGTTCGATCACGTCGGCGCCCCGTTTGCGTGCCGCGCCGGCGTAAGCGTGGACGACGGCCGAGGGGTCGATGTAGCCCTCCCGGTCGGCCCACAGGCCCCCGAGGACATCTTCCACCTGCATGATTGGGCAGTGTTGCCGGATCTCGTCTGGCTCGACGAGCCGAACATCCTCGATCCCCATGGTCTGGAAGATCCGATATGCCGACTGCAGCCACTCCCACCGCTCGGGAGCGGAGGCCACCGAGATGCCCCCGGTCATGTGCATGCCGATGTCCAGGCCCGACTCCTCTGAGACCTCGGACAGGAGATCGATGGTATAGGCCTGGAGGGCCGCCATGTTGGGATCGGCGTTCAGTGCATGGACCCCGCCGGCCGCGTGCCAGCTCGAGCCGGCGGTGAGCACACTCCGTTCGAGGATCGCCACGTCCGGCCATCCGAATTTGGCCAGGTGGTAGGCGACGCTGGCTCCCACGACACCGCCACCGACGATCACAACTCGATACTGGGACTTCACACGCGCCTTCGAATCAACTGCCGGCACCCTAGCGGTGGGGTACGCCGTGATGCGGGCGGCCAATGGAGGTCGAGGTCGACGCCGGCAGTTCCCCCCTCACTGGTCGAGGGCGGCCGCCAACTCGGCCATGCTCGAGTAGATGGCGGCGACCTCGGGTAGTTGTTCGACGGGCGCCGTGGCTCCCCACTCGCCACCCATGGACAGTCCCTGGCGGTCGATCCAAACCGTCGCCAATCCATGGCGCATGGCCGGTACGTGGTCGTGGAACAAGCTCTGGGCGACATGCAGAATCTGGTCGGGGCCCACCCCCAGATCGGCGCGTACGTGTTCGAGCAGGTACTCGAAGTTGCGGTCTGACGGCTTGTACGACCCGATGTCCTCGGCCGTGTAGACGGCGTCGAAGGAAACGCCCAGCTTGCGTTGGGATTCGGCAAAACCGGCCCGGTCGACATTGGACAGAATCACGAGTTGGAACTGCCGCTTGAGGCGACGGAGGGCGTCGGCCGAGTCCGGGAACGCCGGCCAGTGGCCGACCGAGGCGCCGAACGCACGGTCCAGCTCAGAGGTTGTACGAAGTCCGAACCGCGCTGCGATACGGGCGTGTACCGCTTCGAGGACCAGCGGATACGGCCGTTCTGGCTCAGCCGCCTGCAGCCGGCTCTCCTCTGCGGCGAACCCGGCCAGGGCCATGGCCCGATGCACCGATTCCTCCTGGTTCCAGGTGAGCAGTGGTTGCAGTGCGTCCCAGATGCCGGACTCCCAGTCGATCAACGTTCCGTAGCAGTCGAACGTGAGCGTGGAGTGCATGGGTCATCGTACGTGGGAGGGCAGGGCCCGAGCCGGGTCTAGTATCAGAAAATGCTCACCGAGGAACGGGAAGAGGCCGGCGAGGACTCAGCCGACAAGCCGCGGCGCCTGAGTGCAAGCAACGTCTTTTACGCCCTCGCTGCGCTCTCGGTGATCGGCATACCGCTGGCGGGATGGATCGGCACGTTTCCCGGTCACGCCGATGCCGAGGTGCGCCGGGACGTGTTCGTCAACATCCCCGGGTCGCTCCAGGCCCTGTTCTACGTCGGCACGGGTGCGTTCCTGGGCATCATGTTCTATCTCTTCGCCCTCCGGGCCAAGAACTGGCAGCGGGGGGCGGGGGAGCGACGGACCGGTCTTCTCGGACGGCGGCTGAAGAAGCTGGACGAGGGCCTCCGGATGCAAACCCTCCTCCGGGATCGGGTGGCAGGCGTGATGCACGCCATGATCTACTACGGCTTCCTCTTGCTGTTCGCCGGGACGGTCACACTCGAAATCGACCATTTGATGCCGGCCGATTGGAAGTTCCTCACCGGCGGGGTCTACCAGGGCTATTCGGCCATTCTCGACGCCGCCGCCCTCATGTTCCTGGCGGGCCTGGCCTGGGCTGCGTTCCGACGCTACGTGCAGCGACCGTGGCGCCTTCGGCAGAAGACCAAGTCCGACGATCTGTGGACGCTGACGCTGCTGGCGGCCATCGGGGTCTCGGGCTTACTGGTGGAAGCTGCCCGCATCACCGTGGCCGGACGGCCTGATTTCGAGGTCTTCTCATTCGTCGGCTACCCGCTCAGCTTCCTGGTTCCCGAGTCGATCGCCGCCACCGCTCATCAGTGGCTGTGGGTGGCGCACGCCGGATTGTTCGTCACATTCCTGGTGGCGCTGCCGACCACCAAGCTCCGGCACATGGTCACCTCGCCGGCCAACCTCTTCCTGAGCCCGCAGGAGGATCGCCCCAAAGGGGCCATGAAGGCGATGCCCAACCTCATGGAAGCCGAGGACATCGAGACCGTGGGGGCTGCGGCCGTCGCCGATTTCACGTGGAAACAGCTCTTCGACACCGACGCCTGCACGATGTGCGGCCGGTGTACCGAGGTCTGCCCCGCCAACATCACCGGCAAGCCGCTCGACCCCAGGGAGATCGTCCTCAAGCTCGGCGAGGTCGCCACCCAGACCGCCGGCTACGCGCTGTCTCCCCCGGTGGCTATGGACGAAGGGATCGAGATCGATGCTGCCTCGGTGTTCGAGCGCGTCACGGCGGAAGAGGTGTGGGCGTGTACCTCTTGCCGGGCGTGCGACGAGGCCTGCCCGGTCGGGATCGAGATTCTCGACAAGATTCTCGATATGCGCCGCTACCTGGCGCTGATGGAATCGGATTTCCCGTCCGAGCTCGGCAAGGCCTACGTCAGCATCGAGAACAGCAACAACCCGTACGGCATGGGCCAGGCTCAGCGGGCCGATTGGACGAAGGACCTCGATTTCCCGGTGCCGATCCTGGGCCAGGACACCGACACCGCCGAGTATCTGTACTGGGTGGGATGCGCCGGCTCGTTCGACGACCGCAATCGCAAGGTGACGATCTCGACCGCCAAGCTGCTCCACGAGGCTGGTGTCGAGTTTGCCATTCTCGGGCCCCGCGAGTTCTGCACCGGCGATCCTGCCCGGCGCACCGGCAACGAGTTCGTGTTTCAACAGATGGCCCTGCAGAACATCGAGACGCTCAACGACCTCGGTGTCAAGAAGGTCGTCACCCAGTGTCCCCATTGCTTCAATACCATCGGCAACGAATACCCGCAGTTCGGCGGCGACTACGACGTGATCCACCACAGCGAGCTCCTGATGGACCTGGTCCAGACGGGCCGGATCGTGCCAAAGGGAAGCGCCGAGAGCAAGACCATCACCTACCACGATTCCTGCTACCTGGGCCGCCACAACGACGTATACGAGGCGCCGCGGGAGGTCATCGGCTCGATCGCCAATCTGGTTGAGATGCCCCGCAACGGCACCAGAGGCCTGTGCTGCGGCGCCGGAGGTGGGCGGTTCTGGATGGAGGAACAAACCGGCAAGAAGGTCAACATCGAACGCTCCGAAGAGGCGCTGGCGACCGGGGCCGATGAGGTGGCGGTGGCCTGCCCGTTCTGCTACGTGATGATGGATGACGGCGTCAAGGAGCTGGGGGCGGATAACGTCGTGGTGAAGGACATCGCGATGTTGCTGGCCGAACGCTCACTCAACGACTGAACACGTCTCCGAAACGGATACCGGCCCTCAAGTCGCCGCCTCTACCGGCCGATATCTGCGCCGAGGAACTTCTGAAACGGAGTGACAGAGTGAATTGTTCGCGTTGTGATGCCAAGGCCGTCGTTCGCCGGGGCGAAGCCGTGTATTGCGGCAAATGCGCCATGGCCCGGGACTGGGAAGAGGTGATCCAGTTCATCCAGACCGAGCGGGTGGTGCTCGCCAAAGCCGACACGGCACCGGCTCCGGCCGCCGCCGATCGCCCGGCCGGTCCCGATGGCATGAAGACCCGCCCGGCCCGCAAACCCGAGCCGGCTGCTCAAACTGCCGCAGCGGAGCAGGCACCGGCCCAGGCGCCCGCCGAGAGCAACGCCGTCGCCGCTCCTCCGTCGGCACCCCCCGCCGATCCGTTCGGTTAAGCCCCGGCATCTATCGTCGCTACGCTGGCGTTGCCATGCATTCTCTTTATTTCGTCGAGCACTATGACGCGCCGCGCCTGAGGGTCTGGTCCGCCCTGCAAGAACCCGACACGTGGACGGCATTGACCGGCGTGGACGAGGTGGTGGGGGTGCAGATGAACGGTGACGAACTCGCCGCCATCCAATGGCGCTCCAAGATCGGTCCCCGCCTGGTGCGGGGCGAGACGAGAGTGGCCGAATCCGTGAAACCGAACCTCATGGCGATGGTGGTCGACGGCGGGGAGATCATTGCTCTGACCACTGCCTCCCTTCACGAAGTCGGATCAGAGACCCGGGTCGAGGTGAGTGGACAGCTGGAAGCCCATGGTTTCATGGCCCACCTCCTCCTCCCGGTCGTGACCGCCTCGATCGAGCGGGCGATGCCGACCGCCCTCGAGCGGCTCAACGACTTTCTCTGACGGGCTTTGCAGAAACTGCGTAGCCTGCAGACATGAACGTTCTCGTCACGGGTGGCACCGGGTTCCTGGGCGCGGTCCTCGTGCCGAGGCTCGTGGCCGCTGGGCACGAGGTGACGGTATTCACCCGCCAGGACCGTCCCAAGCTGGCCGAGGATGTGGCCATCGCCCATGGTGACCTGATCAGCGGGGCGGGCGTTACGGCCGCCACCGAGGGTTCGGAACTGGTCATCCACGGAGCGTCGAGCGCGTTTTGGCGAACGAAGGCCACTGACGTCGGGGGCACGGAGCTCCTGATCGAGCACCTCCAGCACATGGCGTCACCGCCCCACCTCATCTACCCGTCGATCGTCGGCATCGACGATCATCCGCTGCCGTACTACCGGGCCAAAGCGGCCGCCGAGCAACGCATCATCGAATCCGGGCTCGCACACACCATCTTGCGGGCGACCCAGTTTCACGCGTTGATGAACTTCGCATTCACCAGACTGCTCCGGTTTGGGATCGCCCCGGTCGTGAAGGGGTGGCTCGTGCAGCCGGTGGACGAAGGTGAGGTCGCCGACCGCCTCGTCGAACTGACCGAATCGCAACCGGCGGGCCGGGTGGACGATTTTGCCGGGCCCAATGTGTTGACGGTGGGTGAGATGGCCGAGGCTTGGGCCGACCACCATAGAAAGACGATCAGATTGCTGGGCGTGCCTGCTCTCGGCGGAGCTCTCAAGGCGTACGTGGCAGGGGCGAACGTGAACCCCGAAGCCGACCTTGGCGCCATCACCTGGCAGGAGTGGCTCAAAGCGCACGGATGAGGCTGCCGTACACCGGGGCCGACCGGGGGTACCGTTGCACTGATGCGCATCCTCTTTGCTTCGGCTGAGTACTCACCGCTGGCGCGGTCCGGCGGGCTGGGTGACGCCATCGCCGGTTTGGCCCGGGCACTCACCAAGCAGGGGGCAGCCGTGACGGTGGTGCTGCCCCGGTATCGACCACTACTGGGTGAGGGGAAGAAGCTGCGGGGGGTCCAGAACGTCTACCGGACCGTCGAGGAAGGGGTGGAGCTGCTGCTGGTGGACGACCCCGAGTCGTTCGATCGGGACGGCATCTACGGTCCCCGCCCGGGACTGAGTTTTGAAGATGATTGGCGCCGCTGGGCTCGGTTTGCCGGCACCATCATCGATCTGGCCGACTCCGGCGATTATGACGTCGTGAATCTGCATGACGCCCACACGGGCTTGGCTGCAACTCTTCTCGAGCTTCCGACCGTCTTCACCATCCACAACGCCGCCTATCCCATCCTGGGTCCACTGGACGAGGTGGGGGAACTGCTCGATCTTCCTGCGGCGGTGCTTGCCCCGATGGGCGAGGTGGAGTGGTTCGGAGACGCCAATTACATGAAGGCAGGCATCATCTTCGCCGATCAGGTGACGACGGTCAGCCCCGGCTTTGCCCGCCAGATGGCGCAGGATCCTTCGGTGACCGGTGGGCTCGACGGTGTCATCCGGGCCCTGAAGAACCCGCCGATCGGAATCATGAACGGGATCGACGTGCAGGCCTTCGATCCGGCAACTGATGAGACCCTCCCGCTCTCATATGACCGGGACACGTGGTCGCGCCGAAGCGAAAATCGGCGGGCGCTGGCTTCGGCCACCGGGTTGGATCCCTCCGGTGTCATCTTCGGAACGGTCGGGCGGGTGACGGGACAGAAGGGGTTCGATCTGGTCGCGCCGGTGTTGGAGGACCTCATCGAGGACGGCATGAGGCTGCTCGTTGTCGGGAATGGTGATCAGGATGACCTGGTCGACGGGTGGGTCATCCGACATCCGACTGCGGTCGCCCACCTTCCGTTCGATGACAAGCTGGCCCGGCTCACGTGGGCCGGTGCCGATGCCTACCTCATGCCCTCCAAGTTCGAGCCGGGCGGGCTCGGGAACCTCTATGCGATGAGGTACGGGTGCCCGCCGGTCGTGCGCTTCACCGGTGGGCTGGCCGATACCGTGACGGACGTCGACGAAGACCCGGCTGAGGGCAACGGCCTGGTGTTCCGAACGTATGAGCCCCCCGTGCTCGCCAAGACGGTCCGGCGTGCGATGCGGTTGGTTCGCAGCCACCCGGCTCTCTGGGAGAAGATGGCCTTGCGTGCCATGTCCGGAGACTGGAGCTGGGATCGGGCGGCTCATGAGTACGTGGACCTCTACAGAAACCTGTTGGCCGCGGCGCGCCGCCCCCGCTGACCCATTACGTTGATGGCCATGAGTCGCGCTTCCGACCTCGAACGCATCGAACTCGCCCTGCATGAGGCCACCAAGGTGCTGAGCATGTTCACCCCGGGCCGGATCGCCTCGGCCTACAAGCAGGGAGGTGACCCGGTGACCGAGGCCGACCACACGGTGGACGAGTTGATCCGCGAGATTCTGCCGTCACCCGGCGAAGGGTGGCTGTCGGAGGAAACCGCCGATCATTGGGAACGCCTGGAGGCCGAGCGGGTATGGGTCGTGGACCCGGTCGACGGGACTCGTGAGTTCATCGAGGGTATACCCGAATTCTGCATTTCGATCGGCCTGGTCGAGGACGGGGTGCCGGTGGCGGGCGGAGTCGCAAATCCCTCTATGGGGACCACAGTCATCGGATCGTTGGAGACGGGAGTGCTGGTCAACGGCCGGCCGGCCGGCGTACGCCCCCTGGAGTCGGTGCAAGGCATCGAGGTACTCTGCAGTCGCAGCGAGGTGCGGCGGGGGGAATGGGATCTTTTCACGGACGCCGGCATCGAGTGCCGGCCGATGGGTTCGGTCGCGTACAAGATGTCTCTGGTGGCGGCCGGTTTGGCCGATGCGACCTGGACGCCGGTGCCGAAAAACGAGTGGGACGTGGCAGCCGGAACGGCGTTGGTTCATGCGGCCGGGGGGGTCGTGTTCCTCCCGGACGGTTCGACGCCGATGTTCAACCGGCCCGATCCCCGGTATCCGGCGCTGGCGGCCGTGCCGTCGGGGATCGCCGACGAGGTGCAGGAGATGTTCGCTCGTCAGATGGCGTTGATTCCCTGACTCAAGTCTGCACACGCCAGATGGCGGCAGCCCGGCCGGGCACCGTGACCGCGGTCCTGTTGTCGGAGGTCGATATCTGGCCCTGCCCCCAGACGAGCTGTGAGCCCTGTTGGTGATAGTCGAAGCCGGCCGAATCGTCTTCGTCCCCGGCGTTGACGGCGACGATGAAGCCGTTGTCACCCAGGCGCCGTTCCATCACGTATAGCCACGAACCGTATTCGCCCGGCCCGGGTGCCAATCGGCGGTAGCTCCCCGTCCGCAGCGCTGGGTGGGCAGACCGCAGGGAAATCAGCTCCTGGGTGATCTCGCGCAGGTCATTGTCCCAGGTCTCCGGTCGATTCCAGGGAAACCCGGCGCGCGAGCCGGGATCGTGACCGCCTCGCATCCCGATCTCGTCGCCGTAATAGATGGACGGAGGCCCGGGAAATGTCATTTGGAGGACAGTTCCGAGAACCACCGACTCCCGATCACCCCCCACCGCTTCCAAAATACGAGGTGTGTCGTGGGACCCGAACAGGTTGAGATTGCCATGCATCGCCTGCTCGGAGTAGATCTCATACAGGTGGTCGACGGCATCGGCGTAACCGCCGGCGTCGTGCGGATGGGCGAGGTCATAGGACGCTTTTTCCGTTACCTCGAGATCGACCCGGTGGGCCGCCACGAAGCGGACCGCGTACTCGGTGAATTGGTAATTCATCACGCCGTCGAACCGGGTTCCGTCGTTCACCCACTCGGGAGCAGGTTTCCATATCTCGCCCACGATGTACGCCTCGGTGTTGCGGGCGCGCATTCGCGTCCTGAATTCTTCCCAAAACCCTTCGGTCTCGATCTCTTCCGGGACGTCGAGCCGCCAGCCGTCGATGCCCTGGTCCAGCCAATACTCGCCCACCTGCATGAGGAAGTCGCGGACTTCGGGGTTGTCGGTGTTCAGCTGGGGAAGAGCATGGAGGCCCCACCAGGCGTTGAACCTCGCCGGCTCCGACTCGTCGTACGCCTTCAGCGGCCAGTCGTGGATGTGAAACCAGTCGCGCCAGGGAGACTGTTGACCGTTTTCCAAGAGGTCGTTGAACTGGAAGAACCCGCGGCTGGCGTGATTGAGGACGCCGTCCAGAACGACGCGAATGCCCCGGTCTTTGCAGGCGTCGAGCATGATGTGAAACGCGGCGTCGCCGCCCAACAGCGGATCGACCTGGAAGTAGTCGTGGGTGTGGTAGCGGTGGTTGGCGGCAGACTGAAAGATGGGGTTGAAATAGATGGCAGTGATGCCGAGGTCGGTCAGGTAGTCCAGGCGGTCGGCCACCCCCAGCAAATCACCGCCCTTGTATCCGTGGACGGTGGGCGGGACATCCCACGGCTCCAGATTGCCCGGCTGGGGAACCCTGCCCGATCGCGCGAATCGATCTGGAAAGATCTGGTAGAAGATGGCGTGGGGAACCCAGTCGGGTACTTCGTGGCTCATGCGCGGCGCACCCTACCCCGGGGCAGGTTGGCCTGATCCGATCGCCGGGCGTTCCGTCCGCCGGCCGCCCGGGTGGGCGCGGTGGGTTCGTCATTGCGATTCGACGAGAAACTCGATGAGCGCCGCGATCTCCTGGTCAGAGAGGGTCAGTGTGGGCATGAGATCAGCCGGGTAGCGGGCCACCGTGAAGGCGTCCGGCTGTCGAATTGACTGCTCGACGTACTCGGCGACTGACAGCTCCTCGACCCGTGACGCCTCGGCGTCCTGCAGCCACGTGAGATCAGGGCCGGCGAAACCATTTCCACCCAGCCCCGAAACAGCGTGGCATCCCACACAGCCCCGGGCCTGGAACACGACCTGGCCATCCACGGCCTGTGCCGTTCCACCCGGTGATCGATCTGCCCAGGCGGCGACGGACGCCACGGCCAGCAGCGCCGCCGCCGCCCCCGATGCGATCCGTGTCGTCCGGCTAGCCCACATGGGTGGCGGGGGTGGGCCGCCTTCTGCTTGCCAGCGCCTGGGCCATCGCGACTCCCGCCGTCAGCACCGCTCCAATGGTGAGGACGACAGGGAGCGCCGAGCCGGATGACGGGATGGACCCGGCCGGGGCCACATCCAAGGTCCCGAGCGGCTGGTCGCCGAACCAGCCCTGGTGCACGCTCCAGTCCCAGGTGCCGGAGAAGGGCAGGGTGACGGTCGCCTCGTATTGGCCAAGCGCAACTCGTTTGCCCGGAAACTGGAGGGTCTCCGAGCCGGTCGTGAAGGTGAGCCAGGTGGCGTCCACATCGACGGGGTTCTTGCCGTGCTGGAGGATCGTGTAGTTGACCTCGTGGGTAGGGCCGGCCTCGAAGGCAGCGGGCATGTCGGTCACTTCGGTGAGTGCCCACCCGCCGGCCACCGCCGGGGCCGCTCCCACGAGGAGCAACACGAGGATGAAAAGGAAGGAGCGAATCATGGGTGTCCTTTCTGTCACAGGCTGACTTCTTTCTGGTAACACTGCATACACCGGCCGGCGGACCCCGGTTCCATGGAACCGCCCGGCCGTTGCCGGTGTATTGGTCGTGTGAGCGTCAGTGGAGGGCCGTCCACTGGAGAAAGACATCGAGATAGAACCCGCGAACGAACAAAAGCTCATTGCGAGGTCACGTGACGGCGATACGAACGCGTTTGGAACCCTGGTGGCGATGCATCAGGAAATCGCTTTGAGGGTGGCGCACGTCGTTGTGCGCGACCACGCCGAGGCGGAGGATGTGGCACAAGACGCATTCATCAAGGCCTTCGCCGCCTTGGACCGGTTTCGGGCCGGCTCGCCGTTTCGCCCGTGGTTGTTGCGGATCGTCCGCAACGAGGCGCTCAACCGTATTCGCCGGCGCAGGCGGCAGGAACGGCTGGCGTTGCGGGTGGCCTCAGAGGCGGTGGTCGCCTCGGGGGATGCGGCCTCATCTCCCGAGGCGGCTGCCGTCCTGGCCGACGAGATCCGGCCTGTGTTCCGAGCCCTCGACGCGATTTCGGTACGTCACCGGAGTGTGCTGATCCACCGGTTCGTGCTGGGCCTCTCGGAAGAGGAGACCGCGACGGTCCTCGCCATTCCTCGCGGCACGGTGAAGTCGCGGACCGCGAGAGCGCTGGCGGCCCTGCGTACTGAGCTGGAAGGAGAAACCGATGGCTGATCAACGAGATTTCGAGCACATCGAGCAGTCGCTCCGAACCGGGGCGAGTCTCGTCGACTGGCCTCCGACCGCGAGGCAGCTCGCTCCCCGCGTGGTGGCCACCCTCGATCAGCCGGTTGCGCGACGCCGTCCGAGCCCCAGGTGGGCCTTGGCCGCCGCAATCGTGCTGGTTTTGTCTGCCGTGATGCTGCTGTCGCCCCGGGCGAGGCAGGCGGTGGCGGATCTCTTCGAGATCGCCGGTGTCCGGTTCGGGATCACTTCCGAAGAACCGACCTCGGGGTCGGTCTTGGACCTGGGTGAGGCGGTTGATCTCGCCGACCTGGGCGACCTGGCCGGTTTCGTGCCCCGCCGGCCCTCCGCCCTCGGTGATCCCGACGAGGCCTTTTTCGACGACTCCGGCATTGTGTGGATGGTGTGGAAAGGAGCCGACTCTCTGCCGGCGGCAGACGACAGCGGGGTCTCCTGGTTGCTGGGACAATTCGTCGACGACGGCAGGATCGTGGGCCTCAAGACGCTGGGCCCGGGGGTGGAGGCGATCGACGTGTCGGTCGGTGGGCGGCTCGGATTCTGGATCACCGGCAATCCGCACGCCTTCACCTACATCGATTCCGGCAACGAGCTCAAAGAGGATTCGACCCGGCTGGCCGCCAATGTGCTCCTGTGGTCAGAGGCCGGGATCAACTACCGGCTCGAAACAACCGATGACGATTTCACGCGGGCCCTCGAGATCGCCGAGTCGCTCGACCCCTGAGAGATGTCGTGTCCGATCTGGGCTGCCCTGTTCTCGAGATGGGTCACCGGATGTTCGGGTCAGCTGAATCTCGGGATTGAGATTCAGCGGTTGGCGGTCGATAACCTTCATGATGTCGCACGACCACCGCATTCTCGGACTACCGGCCCGGCGCGTGGGCCCGCGCAGCCTGGAGCTGTTTGATGGGCCGTTCGACGGGTTGGCCGATGGGCGTTTCCCGGTACGAATCAACGCCAGGACCACGTTGGAGGTGGCGGGGGCGGAAGTGTTGGAGGACCGGCTCGGCGATGGTCGGCTCGAGCCCGGTCTAGAGGAGGCCCTGGCGCATCGAGCCAAACTTCGGTCCGTGGAAGGGGGGTACGCCGGTCACTTCCACCTGCCTGTCTACTACGTCGCCGACCACGCCGGCGGGGTCGACTATCTCATGCTCTTCGCCTGCGGCGAATGGGATCCCGGTCGGTACCTGCTCCAGCTCGAGGGCGTGTGGAAGGTGCGAGCCGGGGAGGCCAAGGCAAAGGTCGAAGAGCCCCGATACCTCAACCCGCCCATTCGCCTGGCAGTCGCGAGCGAGACACCCAAGCAGCCGTGGTGGCTGAGGCTGAGGCTGGGAAGGGATCGAAAAGGGACTTTGCGGTTCTAGTTGTCGCCGTGATCCGGCGACGCCGGGCAAAGGCGCAACACCCGGTTGCGACGCCCCGGCTCCTCCTATGCTCGCGTTGTGCGAGCAATCGGGATCATCACCGCCGGAGGTGCCAGCACCCGGATGGGGAGGGACAAGGCCCAGGTCGAGATCGGCGGTGTTTCGATGCTCGATCGGATCGCCAACACGTTGTGGGAACAGGTCGACGACGTCGTGGTCGTCGGTGGGGACCGCCCCGGAGCGCTGCAAGATCCCCCTGGTATCGCCGGCCCGCTAGCCGGCTTGGCGGCCGGACTGGCCGCGTTCGACGGAGCCGATGCCGCCTTCCTCACGGCCGTCGACCACCCCTTCCTACGAGGAGAGACGATCAGGCGCCTTCTCAATCGTTTCGAGCGGAAGAATGCCGTCATCCCGGTCGACGAGGCAGGAGTACGCCAGGTGCTCTGTGCGGTGTATCCACCCATGTGGGCCGAGCAGGCAGAATTCGAGGGTGCCGAGGGCGGCTCGATCCAAAGCCTCGTCGATCGGCTGGGTTTCACACCCATCGAGCCGACCGAGTGGCATTCGTGGGAAGAGGACGGGAGATCCTGGTTCTCGGTTGATTCGCCGACCAAACTCGAAGAGGGCGTTCGTCGATATGGAGCAATATGAATTGGTTGAATGACTATGCGCAGCAACTCGGGGTCGATCCTCTCAGCGCGGGCGACGTCGATCTCATCCTCGACCTCGCCCGGGAGGTGGCGCACGGGTCGGAGCGAAAGAACGCTCCGCCGGCTGCCTATCTGGCAGCACTGTTCGTAGCCTCCGACCGGGGAGACCTGAGCGAAGCGATCCAGCGTGCCCGGGCTCTGATCAACCGAACGTAGGCTTGACAGGATGATCGAGCCGCGCACCTTGAAGGGATTTCGCGACACCTTGCCGGCGGCGATGGTGGCACGCGAGCACCTGATCGATACTGCCCGGACGGTCTTTCGGTCGTTCGGCTACGGGCCCATCGACACCCCCGCACTCGAATACACCGAGATCTTGCTGGGCAAGGGCGGTGAGGAAACCGACCGGCAGATGTTCCGCTTCGACGACCAGGGGGGACGCGATGTGGCCATGCGCTTCGACCTCACCGTTCCCCTGGCACGGTTCGTGGCGCAACACGCCCATGAACTGCCGATGCCTTTCAAGCGCTATCACGTGGGCCCCGTCTGGCGGGGAGAGAACACCCAGCGGGGGCGCTACCGCGAGTTCATCCAATGCGACTTCGACACGGTCGGCACGTCGAGCATCCATGCAGACACCGAGATCGCCCTCGTCATCCACGAGTTGTTCCTGGCCCTCGGGATTGAGGAGTTCAGCGTTCGCATCAACAACCGGAAGGTCTTCAACGGTCTGCTGGAGAAGCTCGATCTGGTGGATCGGGTGGTGCCGGTGCTGCGAGCGGTCGACAAGCTCTCGAAGGTCGGACCTGACAAGGTCACGGCCGAGCTGGACGAGGCGGGGCTGTCCGAGGACCAGGCGATCGAATTGTTCAAGCTGCTCGACATCGAAGGGCCCAACCCATTCGAGCAGATCGAAGAAGCCCACGCGCTGGTGGGCGCGGGAGGCGACGAGGGCGTCGAAGAGTTGACCCGTATGTTCGAGGGGCTGACGGCGGCGGGTGTGACTGAGCATGTCGAGCTGGATCTCTCCATCGCACGGGGTCTCGACTACTACACCGGGTCGGTGTTCGAGACGTTCTTGAACGAGGTCCCCGAGATCGGAAGCGTTTGCTCGGGTGGACGCTACGACGATCTCGCCAGCACCTACACCAAGCAACAGCTGCCCGGCGTGGGAGCGTCCCTGGGTGTCGACCGGCTGCTGGCCGCCCTCGACGACCTCGGTGTCCACCAACCGGTAGCGGCCACGGCTCCCGTGCTCATCACCCTGTTCGAGGCCGACCGCACGAACGACTATCTGGAACTGGCGACGACCATCAGACGGGCCGGAATCGGGGTGGAGCTCTACCCGGAGGCGCGCAAGCTGGGAGCCCAGCTGAAGTATGCAGACCGCCGGGGCCACGCCTTCGCCGTGATCATCGGCGAGACCGAGTTCGCCGCAGGTACTGCCCAGGTCAAAGATCTGTCCAGCGGGACCAGCACGGAAGTTCCCAGAGGCGATCTGGTGGCAACCCTGGCAACCATGCTGGGTGACCGGTTCGCTTGAGCTTTGGGGGCTACGGCTCAGGACCCAGAATCAAGACGCACAACGGAGGGAGGTCAAGGTTGATCGACTGCGACCGGCCGTGCATCGGGCTCGATTCGGCCGGCACCACGGCCGGGCCGCCACCCGTTCCCCCGTATTCGGGGGCGTCGCTGTTCAGGAGAACGCGCCACGTGCCGGGCGAGGGGACGCCTATTCGATAGCCGGGTCGGGCGACCGGCGTGAAGTTGCATACGAACACGAGCTGGCGACCGTTCGCGGAACGGCGGAGCAGCGTGACCACGCTGGCGGCCCGGTCCTGATAGTCGATCCATTCGAATCCGCGTACGTCGTAATCCCATTCACTCAGAGCCGGATTGCGGCGGTACAGCGCATTCAGATCCCGCACCCACGATTGGACTCCGGAATGAAACGAATCGACCAGCGCGTTCCAGTCGACCTGTCCGTCGTGGTTCCATTCGCCGCCCTGGGCGATGTCGGCACCCATGAACAGGTGCTTTTTTCCTGGCAGCCCGTACATGTATCCGTACAACAGTCTCAGATTGGCGAACTGGTCAGGGCGGTACCCCGGCATGCGGCCCAGCAACGATCCCTTGCCGTGGACCACCTCGTCGTGTGACAGGGCCAGGATGAAGTTCTCGTTGTAGGCATAGATCATGCGGAACGTCAGCTCGTCGAGGTGATGGCTGCGGTAGATCGGGTCATACGCGAAGTAGCGCAGGGTGTCGTGCATCCAGCCCATGTCCCACTTGAACCCGAAGCCGAGGCCGCCCTCGTCGGTCGGCCGTGACACCCCCGCCCAGGCGGTTGACTCCTCGGCGATGGTGACAATCCCGGGGTGCTCGCGGTAGACGGTGGCGTTCATGTCCTGGAGGAACGTTTTGGCCGCCAGGTTCTCGTTACCCCCGTGCTCGTTGGGTGCCCATTCTCCCGGGGCGCGGCTGTAGTCCAGATACAGCATGCTGGCCACGCCGTCGACCCGCAGGCCGTCGGCGTGGTAGTGGCGCAGCCAGAAGTCGGCACTCGACAGCAGAAACGAGCGGACCTCGCCCCGCTCGTAGTTGAAGATGAGTGTTCCCCAATCGGGATGAGCTCCCTTGCGTGGATCGGGGTGTTCGTAGAGCTTGGTGCCGTCGAAATCGGCGAGCGCCGCTTCGTCCTCGGCGAAGTGGGCGGGCACCCAATCCAGGATCACCCCGATGTCATTCTGGTGCAGGAGGTCGATCATCGCCATGAGGTCCTGGGGGGTGCCATAGCGGCTCGTCGGCGCGAAAAAACCAGTGGCCTGATAGCCCCATGATGGGTAGTAGGGATGCTCGTTGACCGGCATCAACTCGACGTGCGTATAACCCATGTCGAGGACGTAATCGGCCAGCTCTGGGCCCAGCTCCCGGTACGACAGCGAATCGCCGTTGGCGTGGCGCTTCCACGACCCCAGATGGAGCTCGTAGATCGACATCGGCTTGTCGTGGCGATTCACGCTTCCCCGCGATTCCATCCAATCGGCGTCGCCCCAGGCGTAATCCAGATCCCACACCACCGAGGCGGTCCGGGGTGGAAGCTCCGCCGCGAAAGCGAAGGGGTCCGCCTTCAGGAACGGTGGCCCGTGGTGGGGCTCGATGTGGTACTTGTAGGTGTTGCCGCGGGAGGCGTGGGGGGCATTGCCCTTCCAGATGCCGGGGCCGTCGAGGCGGTTGGCGGTTGGATCCCAATCGTTGAAGTCACCAACCACTGACACCGATGCCGCGTTGGGCGCCCACACGGCGAAGTAGGTGCCGCTGTCGTGAAGGTGGGCGCCCAGATGGTCGTGGAGACGGTGGTGGCGGCCTTCCGAGAATCCGAGAAACGGCATCCCGCCAGGCTAGGAGATCGGCAGCGGTCATCTCCAGCCGGCCGCGAGTAGGGTTCGGGCGCCATGATGATCGGTTACCAGGGTGAAACCCACTCGTACAGCTACCGGGCGGCCCGTTCACTGTTTCCCGACGCGGAGTTGCTCGGCCATGCCAGCTTCGTGCGGGCATTCCGATCGCTGCGGGACGAAGTGGTTTCGTTCCTCGTTCTACCCATCGCCAACTCGACCACGGGCCCGATCCTGCCGGTGCTGGATCGACTGGTGGCCGCCGACGCCTCTATCAAGGCCGAGCATGTCATCCACGTTCGCCATGCGCTGCTGGGTGTTCCGGGCGCCACCCTCGAGGACGCCAAATCGGTTCGATCTCATCCGGTGGCGTTGGGGCAGGCCGAGGCACTGCTCGAAGAACATGGGTGGGAGGCGGTGGCAACCAGTGACACGGCCGGGGCGGTGCGCGAAGTCGCCGAGCACCAGGACCCGACCGAGCTGGCACTGGCCGACCCGGCCGCGGGCGAAGTCTTCGGGTTGGAGGTGCTGATGGCCGACGCCATCGACCAGGATCACAACACGACCCGGTTCGTTGTCCTCGAGCCGGGGAAGCACCACGTCCGCCCCGCCGACAACAAGACCTCGATCGCCTTCGAGACCCCTCACACCCCTGGCGCCCTGGCTCTCGCCCTCACCGAGCTCGGTCTGCGGGGAGCCAATCTCACCATGATCGAGTCACGACCCGGGGGCAAGCTGTGGCGGTACATGTATTACTTGGACTTTCTGCACGAGCCGGGGCCCGAGGGTCTGGCCAAGATCCTGGATCCGACTCCCATGGCTCTGTCGAATATCCACCTGCTGGGCAGCTACCCGGCCGTCGTCGTCTGACCGCTTTCGGGGCGGTGCTTCATGGAGCGTCGTCCGCTCCGAGCGCCCAGTCCACCGCTGCCAGGGCGTGGATGCGGGCCGTCGGGAAGAACGGGACGTCGAGGTCTTGTGCGGTCACGAGGAGCTCGATCTCGGTGCAACCACCGATGACGCCCTCTGCTCCGGCGGTGACGAGGTCCTCGATGGCTTCCTGGTACTCCGCCTGCGAGGAAGGATCGATCACACCCCGGACCAGCTCCTCGTAGATGATGTCGTGGATCCGGGTGCGCTGTGGTTCGGGCGGGACGCGTATCCGCAGACCGCCGGCTGCGAGCCGGTCCCGGTAGAAGCCCTGTTCCATCGTGTAGCGCGTTCCGAGCAGAGCGACGTCGGTGATGCCGGCCGCCGAGATGCGGGCCATGGTGGCGTCGGCGATGTGCAGCAGCGGGATCGAGATGGCCTCGGCGACCTCGGGGGCGATCCGGTGCATGGTGTTGGTGCACAACAGCAGAACGTCGGCTCCGGCGGTTTCCACCTGCCGGGCAGCCGCGATGACAGCTTCGGCGGCACCTTCCCAGTCTCCGCTCGCCTGCATTGCCTCGATATCGGCGAAGTCGACCGAGACCATCACGGACCTGGCCGACGCCACGCCCCCCAGTCGCCGCTGGGTTTCCTGGTTGATGATCCGGTAATACTCAGCGGACGATTCCCAGCTCATGCCGCCGACGAGGCCGATGGTTTTCACGGGACTCATCCTGACAGATCCAGGTGACGCGAGCCGGGTACTTCGAGAGTGGGAAAACTGACACTAACTTCATCTGGCACCGAAACCTGCTATCTGCCAAGCCGGAGGTCTCGTGCCCCCCAGCCCTGAAACCCGCGCCCCGCGTTCTTCCGCCGGCGGTGCGCAGCGACCCCGGTCCCGAACACGGACTGCCAGCTTCGGCTCAGGCAAGCGAGAGTCGCACGATGCCACGGGCTTTTACGAACGCTTCGGGGCCCCGCTCCTCTCCGACGACGATCAGGTGGCGCCCTGCCCCGTCAAAGACGAATTCCTGTGCCAGGACTCACGTGACCTACCGCAGATACCCGATAATTCGATTGCCCTCATGGTGACGTCTCCGCCGTATTTCGCCGGCAAGGAGTACGAAGCCGATCTGGGTGAGAACGGCGTCCCGGCCAGTTACATCGAGTACCTCGCCATGCTCCGGGATGTGTTCGCCGAGTCGTTGCGGACGCTCGAGCCGGGCGGGCGGATGGCGGTCAACGTCGCCAACCTCGGGCGCCGCCCGTACCGGTCGCTGTCGACAGACGTCGTCCGCATCCTTCAGGACGATCTGGGCATGCTGCTGAGGGGTGAGATCGTGTGGGTCAAAGCCGCCGGCGCCAATGGATCCTGCGCCTGGGGCTCCTATGGCTCCGCCTCCAACCCGGTTCTGCGCGATGTCACCGAGCGCATCGTCGTCGCATCCAAGGGCCGCTTCGACCGGGCCCCCAACCGTAAGAAGAGGGCCGAGCTCGGGTTGCCCCACATCGACACCATCGACAAAGACGAGTTTCGTGAATTGACCCTCGACACGTGGCACATTCCGCCCGAGTCAGCCAAGCGCGTCGGCCACCCGGCTCCGTTCCCGGTCGACCTGCCCCGAAAACTCATCGAGTTGTTCACCTTCCAGGGCGACGTGGTGCTCGACCCCTTCTGCGGTTCGGGAACGGTGGCGCTGGCGGCAAGGATGACCGGCCGTCATTTCGTATGCGTCGACACGTCTCCCGAGTACATCGAACTGGCCCGCAGCCGGATCACGACGTAGGGAGAAGCCACTCCAGCCAACGGCCGTGATATTGGGCGGCAGCCAGGATCTCTTCTTCTTCGACGGTCCCGTCCGCATAGCTGCGGAGCCGTAGAAACGGCTGGGTCACGCCCTTTTCGCCGGGGTTGAACTCGAACTCGAGGCGGTAAACGGGGCCGGTTTCACCGGCCTCCCGCAGGATCCGGTCTATTTCGTCTCTGGCCGGCCGTTCGAACTGGTACAGCGCGATGGAGTGCATGACGACCCTCGTGGAGCCCGGGTCCAGCCGGCCCAGCAGTTCCGGGAGCAGGTGGATGGCATCACCGGCGACCAGGCGGGGCGGGTGCTTCGCCACCGTCTCCAGGGCGCGATTGAGACGCTCCCGGCGCTTCGCGTGCTCGGGCCAGACGAGTGCCCTCAGCCAGTCGGCGTCAGCCGGGTCGGTGGCATCGAGCGGTGCCAGGTCGATCCCGATCCGGATGGCAGTAGGCGGCATCCCGCCGCTGATCGGCGGCGCGCCTCGTCCGCGCAGCTCGGGCCGGAGCACGACGTCGGCGTCGGGGTCGCCCAACGACCCGGCCCGGCCGTAGTCGAAGAAGTAGTCCTCCCATCCCAACAGCAAGCCCGCCGAGCATCCGATTTCGATGACGCTCAAGGGTTTCTCTGTGCGCTGGTGGATGTAGCACAGCCCTGGCATCAGCACGCCCATCCGCCCCACCTCATTGGTTTGCACCGACCTTTCCGCCAGCAATCGTTCGATCCTGCTCCGGTGGTCAGCGACGAAGGCCCGCAGAATGGCCGGCAGGCGCCCGTCCGGCTCCCGGGCTTCGGCAGTCAGGTTCGGGTAGTAGGCGGCCAGTTCTTCGGCGGGACGGTCCATCAGGACGTATTGGATGGCCGCCAAGACGTGGAGCGGAATCGGCTGGCCTGCCGGGGTTCTCGAGGTCACGTCGAAGAGGAACTCGTCCTTCATGATGGCGTCCGTCAGCGCTCCGTAGAGGGGGCTGTCCTCGGCCTGGGGGCCGCCGGCGAAATCGGCCAGAGCCCGCCTCGCGTCCCTCAAGCCCGGACCTCGACGGTGGTGCAATCGAGCTGGCCCACGAGGTCGGCAGTCGCGAGGCCCATCAGGAACCCGCGTTTGCCGCCATTGATGTAGACCCGCTCGTGGTCGAGGATGGACGCCTGGACGAAGATGGGCATCGGCGAGCGGAGCCCGAAGGGAGACGTGCCGCCGACCCGGTATCCCGTTCGCTTCTCCGCCACTGCCGGATCGGATGTGCGTACGCTCTTCACGCCCAGGTGGCGGGCGAGGGCTTTGGTCGAGACCGATGAATCTCCGTGCATGAGTACGCACAGGGGCTCGCCCTGTTCGGTCTCCATGATCAGCGTCTTGACCACCTGTTCGGACGGAACGCCGAGCAGCTCGGCGGCTCCGACCGCTCCGGAACCGTCCTCGTATCGATACAGGTGGGTCGTGAAGTCGATGGCCCGCTCCCGCAGGTAGCGAACCGCTTGGGTGTTGGGCGGACGCTCCACCACCGGAGGTTATCACCGGGCTCCCCCCACCCGTGCGCCGCATGATGGGTGCCCGCGCGCGGTCGAGATCGCTGAATGGTTGGAGCCCTCGTGCCGAAGGGAAACCATGATCTTTCGACGCAACAATTCCCTGGCCGCGTACGCCGGCGCCCGTGCCGAGGACCGCCAGGTACTGCGCGCCCTGCTCAACCACGGAGCCGACCTGGCCCAACCCAGGCATGTGCTTCATTTCATCTTCGGTCTGGCAGATGAGCCGGCGGCCCGGGCCTTGGCGTCCGCCGGAGGCGAGTGGCAGGCCACCGCCAAGCCGCCTCCCGACGGCTATGCCGGCTGGGCGGTGGTCTTCGAGCGCCACGGCTACGTGCTCACGCCCGAGAACGTCACCGGGGACGCCGCCCACTTCGTGCGACTGGCAGCCGCCCATGGCGCCAACTATGACGGCTGGGAGGCTTCTCTCTGATGGGCCCCCGAGCGCCTCGAGCGCTCGGACGCCGATCCCGACCGATCGAACCCGGTCCCCACGCCAGGGGCAAAGATGAGAGCGGGGGTTGACAACAGGCTGAATACGTATTCATAATACGTATTCATGGTGCGGGACACTCTGGCAGATGACGGCGGGCCGATGGTGGGGGTCGTTGCCGCGATCGAGGGTGGATCGGATCGGGCGCGTGGGTGACGCACGCGAGCGCCGACCGCCATTTCGGCCGACCTCCCACGACGTTGCCCGTGAAGCCCAGGTGTCGCAGGCCACTGTCTCACGCACGTTCAGCTCACCCGAATCGGTGTCCGAGGAGGCGCGAGAGAAGGTGCTGAAGGCTGCCGCCAAACTGCGGTACCAACCCAACGCCATGGCGCGAACCCTGGCTTCACGCTCCAGCGGCATCATCGGGCTGGTCGTGCCCGACGAGAGCGACTACTACCAGCACGTCATCACGCTGTTCACGTCGGCGCTCGTCACCCGCGACCTGCAGCTGCTCCTGTTCGAATACGAGATCGGCTCCGACGTGGAACACGTGTTGAAGGCGGTGCAGTCATATCAGCTCGACGCCCTCATCGTCTCGGCCATGATCCTGGCTCCCAGTCAGGCGGCGGTGCTCGCCGAGTCCGGCATCCCCGTTGTTCTATTCAATTACCACGGTCACCAGACGGGGGTCGCCTCGGTCTCCGTCGATGCCGCGGGAGGTATGACGGCGCTGGCCGATCATCTTGTCGACACCGGTCACCGCAACATCGTCTATGTGGGTGGCGTGCGCACCTCGGCGGCGGACCAGGAGCGCTATCGGGCCGCCGTCGAACGTCTGGCGGATCATGGGGTGGCGTGCCCCTACATAGAGGCCGGAGCGTTCACCTACCACAATGGCCTGGCGGTCTCCGACCAGATCTTGTCCCTCGATCCGGCGCCTGATGCGGTCATGGCGGCCTCGGACAGCATTGCGTTCGGCCTCATGGACGGGCTCCGCCGAGCAGGCCGGGGAGTCCCCGAAGACATATCTGTCACCGGATTCGATGGCCTCCCGCAGGCAGCCTGGCTGTCGTACAGCCTCACCACGGTCGAACAGCCCCTCGACCTCCTGGTGCATGAGGCCCTGGAGCTCGCCACCGGCGACCCACCGGTCGCGGAAAACCGAACGGTTGCCGGGCTGCTCGCGATCCGTTCAACGGTCGCCGATCGGAGAGATCCGGGTGGCTGATCCCCTGCGCCCCGAGCCGATCGAGCCCACGGCTTCAGGGGGAGCGGACGTGGCGGCCCTGGCGTCCCCCGGCGACGGCGAAGTGGTAGACGCACCGGCCCGGGGGATCGACCTCTTCTTTGCCGACGACGGAATCCGCCGGCAGGTGCTCGATGGCTTCGAAGACATCTATGCAGACATCGTTCACTACATCATCCGCTGCACCCACCGCATCTGGGAGGAGGGGGGCCTCGGTCGAATCTACGACCATTACGCCCACAACGTGCTCCTGCACACCGCCGACGGAGATGTGCACGGCGTCGACGAGATCGTGGCCGGCAGTGCGCAGACCATGGCCGCCTATCCCGACCTCAAGTTGCTGGGCGATGACGTGGTCTGGTCCGGGGACGGAGAACGGGGTTTCCACACCTCCCATCGGATCACCCACCAGGGAACCAACCTGGGTTGGAGCGCCTACGGTGCGCCCACGAACCGGACGATGCGGCGGAAGGCGGTCGCACACTGTGTCGTGAAAGACAACCTGATCGTCGAGGAATGGGTGACCCGCGACGAACTCGCCGCCATTCGCGCCATGGGATTGGACGAGTTCGAGTTGGCCCGCACGCTGGGAGCCGAGGAGGCAATACGTCGCGGCGGACCGCTGGCGGGCGGGGTGGGAGGCGTGATCCGCAGCCTCGGTCAACGGTCTCCCGACCCGCTGGGGGAGAAGCCGATTGGCATGTCGGACGCCGAGTTCTTCGTTCGGGGAGCCCTGCACGACATCTGGAATCGCCGGCGCCTCGACCGGATCGAAGAGGTGTTCGCCCCCAACATCTACGTCGAGACGTCAACCAACCGAACGCTCCACGGTCATGGCGCGTATCGGCACCGGGTTCTGGAATGGCTGGCGGCCTTCGGTGATCTCGGCCTCGTCGTGGATCACACCATGGCCAACGAGCGGGTGGGGGGAACGGTCGTGGCCACTCGCTGGATCCTGGAAGGGACCCATGACGGGCCATCGAGCTACGGGGCCCCCACCGGCCGGCGAGTTCGCACGCTCGGTTTCACGCACCATTTGATCCAGGACGGGCGCATCACCGCGGAGTGGACGGTCTTCGATGAATTCTCGATCCTCAAACAAATCCACGCTCCCGACTGGTCGCTGCGTCCCCCCTTCCGTTCCGATGCGAAGGACCTGCCGGACACTGCCCAGGACGGCGATGCCACGGGCGCCGGCTCCGCCCAGCAGCCGGAGTCCCAGGAGGTTGCCGAAGAACCGGATTGGCCCACGGAGAAGACGGAATGAACGCGCCGGTCATGACCGGGTCCGACCTGGACGAGCGGGTGATTCCGCCGTCCGCCTTCGTGGCCGACGACGCCGCCTTTGTCGATGTGCGGCTGCCGGGCTCGGAAGGAAAGCTGAACTTCTCCATGATCGGGCCCGGAGTATCCGAGAACCCGACTCAGCACATCAACCTGCGCGAAGCCCACGGCTTCAATATCGGGGCTGCCGGTATGCCACCCGGGGCCATCAACAACCAGCACCTCCACTACACGGCTGAGGTGTTCGTCTCCCTCGGTGGGGAATACGAGTTTCGGGTGGGCGTGGAAGAAGACCAGACGTTTGAGGCCTCGGGGCGGTTTGTCCTCTCGGTTCCGACGTGGATCTTTCGGGGCTTTCGCAACATCGGTATCGAAGATTCAGTGCTCTACGCCGTGCTCGGCGGCGATGACACCGGTGGGATCATGTGGTCGCCCCGGGTGCTCGCCCGGGCAGCCGACACGGGTCTCCATCTGCTGGAGGACAACACTCTGCTCGACACCGCGGCCGGCGACTCGCTGGATGGACGCGAGATCATGGCTCCCATGTCCGAGGAGGACGTTTCGCGCCTCCGCACCTACACCGAAGCCGAGTTGTTGGCCCGGTTGGTGAGTGAAGGGGACTTGGCGTGGAGCGACCACGCCCTGGCCGACTCGATGCTGCCGGAGCACGCCAGCTCGCTGGCCCCCGTCATCGGCTGGGGCATGACGATGGACCGTGACCAGGCGCCGCCCATCTACGACCCCCACACGTTCAGCCTCGACTGGCTGCGCGTGCCGGCCGGCAACTCGGTTTCACGCCATCGCAGCCACGAGACCCAATGTCTCCTGGTGGCCGACGATGGGTGGGTGCTCGACGTGAACCAGGGCGATGATTTGCTGAGCCGGGACCTCCAGCCCGGCTCGGTGGTGTCCATCCCGCCTGGAGTGTGGCGGTCCTTCCGCAATACCGGATCGGACCCCGCCCACCTGCTGGTCGTCAACGGCGGCGACACCCGGATCCATCTCGAATGGCCCGATGAGACCGTCGAGGCAGCTCGGGACGCCGGAACCGTGATCGACGCCGGCGGCTACCTGGCGCCCGCCCACCTCGTGCGCAAGCACCGACGGAGCTTCGCATGAGCACACCGTTGTTGCTGTTGCCGGGAACGCTCTGCGACGAGCGATTGTTCGCCCACCAGGTGAAGGCTCTTGCCGCGGGGCGGCCGGTGCAGGTGGGCGATTTGACGAGGTCCGACACGATCGCCGGCCTGGCCGACGACGTATTGGACGAGGCTCCGGCGCGTTTCGCGCTGGCCGGCCTCTCTCTGGGCGGCATCGTGGCCATGGAGATCATGCGACGCGAGCCGGAACGGGTCGAACGCCTGGCCCTCCTCGACACCAATCCCCGGCCCGCTACACCGATGCAAATCGAGACGTGGGACCGGTTCGCCGAGATGGTTGCCGCCGGTCGGTTCTCGGACATCACTCCGATGCTGATGCCGATGTTGGCCTGGCGGGTCGAGGAGCTCGGTGAGCTCATCGTCGCCATGGCCGAGAACATCGGGCCGGATGCTTTCCTGCGCCAGAACGCCGCTCAGCCCACCCGCCCCGACAGCCGCCCGACACTGGCAGACATCTCCTGCCCGACCCTGGTGCTGTACGGCGAACATGAGCAGGTGTGCGACGCCGGGATGCACAGCGAAATCGCATCGGCTATACCTGGTGCACAGTTGGCGGCGGTGCCGGGGGCGGGGCACCTGTCCCCACTCGACAACCCGGAGTTCGTGACCGCCGCGCTCGAACAGTGGCTGAGCTTTGATCCCAACCTCAACAGATCCCATCCTCACGTGAGCACGCCGACACCATCGGCGTCGCTTCCATAGACAATTGAAACTGAGGCGGCTGGGAGGCCGCATGGAGGAAACATGAAACCCATGAAAACAGCGACAAGCAGGCTGAGGCGCCACCGTTTGCTGGCACTCATCCTCGTTCTCGCGATGGTGGCGGCCGCCTGTGGCGGCTCCACCGAGACGACGCCGGACGAGACGACTGCCACCACGGCAGCCCCCGCCGACGACGGTGCAACCGAGACCACTCCGGCTCCGGCACCGGACGACGGCGCTATGGAGATGATCAGCGCCGAATGTCCGATCCCGAACCCCGACTCCGAGGTGCAGATCGACATGATGGGCTGGGAGTTCCCCATCGTCAGCCAGTATGCGGCCGAACTGGAAGAGTGCGCGGAAGGAAACTATTCCTTCAACGTGCAATTCTTGGATTCGCAAGAGGCCCGTAACCAGGTGACGCTGGACGTGGCGACCGGTGAACCCAATTTCGAGATCATCCAGGGTTCGAACAGCTTCATCATCGAGCTGGCCAACAAGGACGCTCTGCTGCCGCTCAACGACCTCATCGACAAGTACCGCGACGAGTACAACCTCGACGAGATCGACCCGGCGTTCTTCGAGCTCGGTTCGATCGACGGCAACATCTATGCCGTTCCGATGGTCTCCAACTCGATGCACGTGTTCTACAACGAGCCGGTGCTCAACCAGTTGGGGTTGGCGGTTCCGACGACGTTTGACGAGGCGTTGGCCATGTGCCCGACGCTCGAGGAGAACGGCTACGCCGGCTTCGGTCTGATGCTCTCGGCCGGCTGGTCGTGGCAGATCGAATTCGACAATGTGCTCGGCTCGCTGGGACTGGATCCAGTGGATCCGGTGACCGGACAGCCCAACTGGAATTCTCCGGAGGGCATCCAGGCCGCCAACATCCTCAAGGACATGCTGGAGACCTGCGGTGGCGTCACCGGCGGCTCCTACAGTACCGACGACATCCAGGCCGCCTTCCAGACGGGCGAGTACGTCGTCGGCCAGACCTGGGCCTCGCGCGCTCAGGCGATGGATGATCCCGAGGCCTCTGCCGTCGTCGGTGAAATCCAGTTCGCCCCGGCGCTGGACACCGGCAGCGGCGTCCTCGCCGCCCCGGCCTACATGGACGGATACGCCATTCCCAAGGGAACCTCGGTTGATCCTGAGAAGATCTTCCTGGCGATCATGGCGGCGACCGACCGCGAAAGCCAGGAGGCAGCCGCCGCCTTCGGTGGCGTCACCCGGGCCGGGGTCACCAACCCCGATGGTCCTCGCAACGGCGATGCCGCCCAAGCGTCGTTCGTCGAGGGGCGCGGGCCCGACCTGACCCACCCGGCTGCCGGCATCGCCCGCAGCAAGCTGGGCGAGGCGTTGCTGACGATTGTCGACGGCACCTCGGTGGAGGATGCGCTGGCGGCAGCCGAGACGGCCTACCTGGAAGAGGCAGCCGCCCAGGGCCTTCTCAACTAGAAACGGTGGCACGTGGTGGGGCCTGGTCGCTGGCGGGCCCCACCACCGACTCCTTTGTCCAAACAAACACCCGACCCAGACCACGACCGAAAGACCGTCGATGAAGCGATCAACCTTTGTCCGGTTCGCAGGACCGAGCGTCGCGATCATGCTGCTCTTGATGGTGTTCCCGCTCGTCACCACTGTGTGGCTGAGCATGAACAAGGTCTTGCTCCGATCGCTCGACGTCGTGGAATGGGTCGGCTTCGGCAACTACACCGAGACCTTCGCCGATCCCGACTTCTGGCGGGCGACCCGTTTCACCCTGTTGTTCGTCGGCGTCACGGTCCCGATGCAGATGATCATCGGGCTGGGGATGGCGCTGCTGTTGGACCGGGTGAACAGAGGACGGGCGTTCTACCTGGCAGCGCTGTTGCTGCCGTTCATCGTCACGCCGGTCGTGGGAAGCCTGATCTACAAGGACCTGTTTGAACGCGGTGGGGTGCTGGCCTGGGTCATTGAGCTGATCACCGACCAGCCGTTCCTGCTGACCGACGGCAATGTCCGCTGGATGATCATCGCTCAGGCGATCTGGCACGTGACGCCATTCGCGATGGTTTCGATGTTTGCCGGGCTCCAGACGCTGCCGGAGGAACGTCTCGAGGCGGCCGCCATCGACGGAGCCGGGTTCTGGGGCAACTTGTGGCACATCATCGTTCCGCATCTGCGGACGATCATTCTCTTCGTCGCCCTCATCTCGATCATGGACGCCTACCGCGTGTTCGACAGCGTGTTCGTGTTTGCCGGAGAACGATTCCAGGAGGCACACACCCTGCAGGTCTACAACTTCCGGGTGGCGCTCAATGCCAACATCGGACGGGTGGGCAAGGGCAACGCAATCGCGATTCTGAACGTCATCGGCATCTTCGTGGTCCTGATCCCGTTCTTGCGCGAGAGTTACAAAGAACAGATTGCGGAGCGATGAATGGCTGTTGGTAAGAACCCCACCGCACTGTCCCGGACCGGCCTCCACGCAGCCCTCTGGTTGCTCGTCATCATCAGCATCCTGCCGTTCGCCTGGACGCTGGCGCAGTCGACCAAGTTCACGCGGGACGCCGTCACGCGGGAGCCGGTCCTATGGGGGTGGGAGCTCACGTCCAGCCCGTACAACGCCTTCTGGTTCGATGGCAACGTCGAGAACATGTGGCACGTCGTGCTGTTTCTGGCTGCCACGACGGTCCTGGCCCTCTTCGTCGCCTTCCTCGGCAAGCGGGCCGAGAAAGGGACCTACTACTTCATCGGGGTGGGCGTCATCCTCGGCATTGCCATCTGGATCTTCCCCAACTTCTTCGATGTGTCGAGCGAATACGAGTTCTTCGTCAACTCGGTGATTGTGACCGTGCTGACCGTGCTGATCTCGATCTCCATCGGGCTCTTGGCCGGATACGGGCTGGCCCGCTTTTCCGGCGTGTCGGGAGCGGTGATCCTGCTCGTCGCGCTGGCGTTTCGGGCGCTTCCCCGAACCGCGTTCGTGCTGCCTTACTTCTTCGCGGCGCAAGCCCTCGGCATCCTCGACTCCCGGTTCGTGATCGTGCTGTCGCTGGTGGCCGTCAACCAGCCCTTCACCATCTGGATGCTGCGGTCGTTCTTCATGGAAGTGCCCAAGGAGATCGAGGAGGCCGCCATGGTGGACGGTGCCGGTCCGTTTACCGCGTTTCGGAAGGTGATTGTGCCGATCATGTGGCCGGGCGTGATCGCCACCGCCCTCTTCACGTTCTTGCTCGCGTACAACGAGTATCTGTTCGTGCGCGTGCTCGCGCCCACCAACTGGACGCTGCCGGTCGCCATCGTCTCGCTCACCGGGGGCGAGAGCTCCCGCACCATCACCGAGGCTGCGGCCGCCTCGGTCAGCATCACCCTGCCCATCGTGATCGTGATCATCCTGTTTCAGAAGCATCTCGTGAAGGGCCTGGGGGCCGGAGCGGTCAAGGGATAGGTGTGACCGATCTCCAATCGGCCAAGGCTCTGGTGCTCGATTACTACCAGGCGCTCGATGCCGCGGCCGACCCGGCAGCGGCGATCGGCCAGTTCGTGACCGACGGCTATGCGTGGCGAGGTGTGCGCCCGTTCTACGAGCTGGAGGGGGCCGGGCAGGTGGCCGCCGTGTTCTGGCAGCCATTGAGGGAATCGTTCACGGCGCTTCAGCGCCGGCCCGACGTGTTCATGGCGGGGCGGAACGACGCGGACGACGGCGCCACCACATGGGTCGCGTCGATGGGCCACCTCCTGGGCCTGTTCGATCGCCCGTGGCTGGATATCCCTCCGACCGGCAAGATGGCGTTCCTCCGCTACGCCGAATTCCATCGAGTCGAAGGCGACCGCCTGGCCGAGACCGCCCTGTTCTGCGATGTGGTCAGCGTCATGCAGCAGGCCGGTCATGACCCCTTCCCTCCCCAGACCGGCGCCTCCTTCCTTCATCCGGGTCCACGCACCCACGACGGTTTGCTGTACGAGCCTCAAGACCCGCGTGAGGGCGAGATGACGATGTCGCTCGTCAACTCGATGGCGGCGGATTTGTCCGAAGCCAACCGGATCGCCAACGAGACCGGCGACAACCGGGTACCCCCCGAGTCGCTGGCCCGCTCCTGGCACGAGGACATGATCTGGTACGGCCCCGCCGGCATCGGATCGTCCTACACCATCCCGCGGTACCAGAAGCAGCACCAATACCCCTTCCGCTTCGGCCTGGCAGACAAGCAGTTCCACGGGCACGTTGCCCGGTTCGCCGAGGGCGCCTACGCCGGGTTCTTCGGCTGGTCAAACCTGACCAACCGGCCCGTCGGCGGGTTCCTCGGTCTGCCCGGCAGCGACGTCCGTGCCGAGATGCGCGTGGTGGACATCTATCGGCGCGAGGGCGACAAGCTGGCCGAGAACTGGGTGTTCATCGACCTGCTTCATTGGCTTTCGATGCAAGGCCTCGACGTGCTGGAACGCATGCGCCGGCACCTACCGCCACGTGGCTGACACCCACACCCGGAACCGGCAGCTCCTCGAGCCGATGCGGGCGGCCCAGTACGACTTCGATCTCGACCGGCTGGAAGAGGCGCTGGCAGCGGCATTCTCGCCTGCGGCCATCGTCCAGCTGGCGTTCCCGTTTGAGACCCTGGACGGTCCGGGCGAGCTGGTCGACATTGCCTACCGTCCCCTGGCGCGGGCCTGGCCCGACCTGGAACGGCGCGACACGATCGTCATCGCCGGATCCACGCCGGCCGGCGACGACTGGGTCGGATGCTGCGGTTTCTATACGGGAACCTTTCGACATCCCTGGCTCGACATCCCGCCCACCGGCCACCAGGTGGCGATGCGATTCCATGAGTTCTATCGATTCGTCGACGGTCGCGTGGCGGAGACCCAGGCGCTGTGGGACATCCCGGAGGTGATGATGCAGGCGGGCGTGTGGCCGATGGCTCCCAGCCTGGGACGCGAATGGCAGGTCCCCGGACCCGCATCCCAGGACGGTCTGTCCCGCCCTCCTCGCGACAGCGCCTATTCGCAAGCGAGCCTCGACGTCGTGCTCGCGATGTTGGGCGACATGGGCCGCCACCCCGCCGAACCGCTCGAGGCCATGAACCTCGAGCGGTATTGGCACCGTCGTTTCAGCTGGTACGGGCCCGCCGGGATCGGCACCGGCCGCGGGATCGAGGGCTTTCGGCGGTGGCATCAGATTCCCTTTCTGAAGGCGATGCCGGACCGCCGGGGTGGATATCAGGGCGAAGGCCACTTCTTCGCCGATGGGGATTACGTCGGAGTGACGGCCTGGCCCGGTATGTCGATGACGCTCACCGGCGACGGTTGGCTGGGGATCGCACCGGCCGGCCAGCCGCTCATGATGCGGAGCCTCGATTTCTGGCGGGTCGAGCGCAACCCGACCGACCCGGCCGACATCAAGATCCGGGAGAATTGGGTGCTGGTCGATCTCTTGAGTGTGTGGGACCAGCTCGGCGTGGACGTGTTCGAACGCATGCGAGAAGTGGCAGGTATCAGCGAGTGGGGAGGATGAGATGAAGGGATCGCGACCCGAACAAGGCCGGCTCACCCGCAACACCGATCTCACCAAGACCGACGCCACGCGCCGGGTGATCGAAGGAATGGTGGACGGGCTCAACGATCACCGGATCGACGATATCGGACAGTTCTTCGCCGAGTCGTTTCGGTGGATGGGAAACTACGGCTGCGGCACCAAGCACGGCCTCGGCGAGTTTCAGGACAACTGGCAGCGGCCCTTCCAGGCCGCATTCAGCGACAAGACCTGTATCGACGAGGCCCGGTTGTTCATGGGCGAGTGGGCGGCTGCCTTCGGGCGCCAGGAGGCCATCCATTCCGGCGAGTTCATGGGGTTGGCGCCGACCGGGCGCCGGGTGGAGATCCGGTACATGGACTTCTGGAAGGTGGTCGACGGCAAGATCGTCGACAACTGGGTGATGGTCGATTTCCCCCACGTGCTGGCCCAGCTCGGGGTTGACGTCTTCGACGGCGAAGGGTGGGAACGGTTTGACCGGGGCGAGGTGAGGCCACCGCGGCCCCGCGGAGAGCAGGAGCAATAGGAGCAACATGGAGTACATCAAGGAGCCGGCCAAATCGCCGGACCAGGTGACGGACGAAGTGAGATCGACGGTCTCGGAAATCATCGCCGCGGTCGAGCGGGAGGGCGAGGCGGCCATCCGGCGTTATTCGGAGAAGTTCGACAACTGGAGCCCTGCCAGCTTCCGGGTCAGCCAGGCCGAGATCGACCGGGCATATGACGAGATGGAGCCCCGGGTCATCGAGAGCTCTCGGTTTCTCATCGACCAGGTCCGCAATTTCGCGGAGCTGCAGCGTCAGACCATGGTGGATTTCGAGTCAGAGACCCTCCCCGGCGTGCGGCTGGGACAGAAACAGATTCCGGTCAACTCTGCCGGCGCCTACTCGCCCGGGGGCCGCTACCCGCTCATCGCCTCGGCGGTCATGACCGTCGTGACGCCCAAAGTCGCCGGTGTGCCCCGGGTGGTGGCGACGGCTCCGCCCAAGGACGAGCTGGGCATGCACCGCCCCCAATTGTGGGCGATGGTCGAGTCGGGGGCCGACGAGATCTTCTGCGTGGGCGGGGTGCAAGGCATGGCCGGGCTCGTGTTCGGGATGGAGGGTTCCGCTCCCGTCGACTTCGTCGCCGGCCCCGGAAACGCCTACGTGGCCGAGGCGAAGCGGCAGCTGTTCGGCAAGGTGGGCATCGACCTCCTCGCCGGACCCACCGAGATCATGATCATCGCCGACGAAACCGCCGACCCGGGCGTCCTCGCCTGTGACCTGCTGGGACAGGCCGAGCACGGCCCCACCTCACCGGCGATCCTGGCTACAACGTCGGAGGACATCGCTCGCGAAACGATCAGGGAAGTCGACCGCTGGCTGGAGACCTGGCCGACCGCCGGGGTCTCGCGCACGGCGTGGGAGGACTACGGCACCGTCATTGTGTGCGAAGACGATGACGAGATGCGCCTCGTGGCCGATGAGATGGCGCCCGAACATCTGGAGGTGCAAACGGCCGATCCGGACTGGTTCTTCCATCGGTTGACCAACTACGGCGGCCTCTTTCTCGGAACCCACGCCACCGTCGCCTACGGGGACAAGTCGATCGGCACCAACCACACGCTCCCGACCATGGGCGCAGCCCGTTACACGGGCGGGCTCTGGGTCGGCAAGTACCTCAAGACCGTCACCTATCAGCGGGTGACGGCCGAAGGCTCGGCCCAGGTAGCCGAGCATGCGGCGGTGGTAGCCGACGCCGAGCTGATGTTCGGCCACGGCGTCAGCACGCGGCTGCGGCTCAACCCCGAGTACTTCCCCGATGCTCTGGAACACATGGACTAGTCGGATGAAGTCGCTGGCGACACCGCAGAGAAGGGAGATGAAATGAGGGTCATACTCGTCACCGGAGCCGGCCAGGGAATCGGCAAGGAAATCGCGCTGGCGTTCGCCCGTGCCGGAGACAGCCTCGTGCTGGCCGCCCGCAACCAGGCCAACCTGGAGGGTACCGCGGCGGAGGCCGAGGCGTTGGGGGCCGCGGCCCTGGTCGTTCCCACCGACGTCACCGACCAGTCGGCCGTCGATGCCATGGCGGCCGCCGCCCTCGACCGGTTCGGAGTTGTCGACGTCGTCGTCAACAACAGCGGGATCGCCGGGCCCACCAGCCCACTGTGGGAGGTGGATCCCGCAGAATGGGACGAGACCATGGACGTGAACGTCAAGGGGGTGTTCCTCACGTGCCGCTCCCTGCTGCCACACATGATCGAGCGGGGTTCGGGGAGCGTGATCATCATCGGGTCCATCTCGGGCAAGCGGCCACTCTGGGGTCGGACCCCGTATACCGCCTCCAAGCTGGCCCTGGTGGGGCTGACGCGCACGCTCGCGCTCGAGGCCGGGCCCTTCGGCATCACCGTCAATCTGATCTCCCCCGGCTTCGTAGCCGGCCCCCGCATCGACCGTGTGATCGAAGCCCAGGCCGCCGGCCGGGGCCTCGAAGCGGCGGAGGTGCGGGCCGAATTCGAGGCCGAATCTCCTCTTCGGCGGCTGACCGAGGCGTCCGACATCGCCGACGCCTGCCTCTTCCTGGCCGATGCGGCCGCCATCACCGGCACCGATCTCAACGTCAACAGCGGTGTGGTGATGTATTGAGCAAGCAGCTCGTGTGGGACTTCTGGGAGGCCCTGCAAACCGAGGAGGCCCGGGAGGTGCTCGGGCGATACTGTCGGCCGGATGTCGACTGGCATGGATGGCACCCGTTGGGACACCAGCAGGGTGTCGAGCAGGTGGCGAGCGAGGTGTGGGAACCGCTCCAACGCTCGTTCCCGGATCTGGTGCGGCGGCCCTACATCTTTCTGGCAGGCCGGTTCGAAGCAACCACCTGGGTGGCCGGAACGGGCGACTTCATCGGCTCATTCCAGTCCGACTGGCTCGGGATCCCCGCCGGCGGGCTGTCGGTGCATTTTCGGTTCGGCGAATTTTGCCGGGTCGAGAAGGGCCGCGTCGCCGAGATACGCACGTTGGTGGATGTTCCGGCGCTCATGCACCAGGTGGGAATCGACGTGTTGCCGCCCAGCCCTGGCCATGAGGTGTGGCCGCCCGGGCCGCGGCCAGGCGATGGGGTAATGCGGGCTGAAGGGAACCCGGAAGCGTCTGCCGCCTCGCTCGCGCTGGTCGAGTCGATGATTTTCAAGGGTCTCAACCGCTACGACGAGCGCGATCAGGCCAGCCAGGGGCTCGAGCGTTATTGGCGAGGAGACATGGTGTGGCACGGGCCGCTGGGGATGGGTAGCGCCTACGGTCTCGCTGAGTTTCTCGCCAAGGCCCAGGGGCCGGTGGTCGCTGCGTTTCCCGATCGAAAGGGGGTCGGACACCGGGCGCGTATCGCCGAGGGCAGCTACATCGCCTCGACCGGATGGCCAAGCCTGATCGGCACGCACAAAAGCGAGTTCTGTGGCCTGCCGGCCACCATGAGCGAGTCGCGGTGGAACATCATGGATTTCTGGCGGCGGGAGGGGGACAAGCTGGCGGAGAACTGGGTTCTGGTCGACTTGCTCGACGTCGCCCGGCAGGCCGGCGTGGATCTGATGGAGAGGGTCCTTGGTCCCTAGAGTCGGCCCGATCTCTACCCTACAGTCGACCCGGCCAAGCCAACGGTCGAGAAAGGCATTGCATGGACGGACACAACCACGAACTATCGAGAACACTGGCCGGCCAGGGTCGCGAGCTTCGAAAGCTGATACCGGAGGTGTATTCCGCGTTCGCCGAGCTGTCGAGTGCGTCGATGGGGGCGGGGGAGTTGGACGAGCGCACCAAGGAGCTGATCGCGTTGGCGCTGGC